>NZ_MIYM01000006.1:0-333237 GCF_001777155.1 Hydrogenophaga sp. PML113
GCCACGCCGCCCTGCAGCCCTTCATTGACCACTACAACTGGCTGCGGCCACACTCCGCTCTGCACCATCAGCCGCCCATGACCCGCATCCCGGGCATGAACAACCTCCTGAGACTCAACACCTAGGCCGCCCCCCCGCGCTCGCGCGCCAGCCGCACGTACCAGTCCAGGCTGCCGGGGTTGGCCATGGCCTCGCGGTTGATGACCTTCTCGATCGGCTGGCCCAGCAGCAGCTTCTTGATCGGCAGCTCCTGCTTCTTGCCCGAGAGCGTGCGCGGGACCTCCGCCACCTGGTAGATGGCGTCGGGCACGAAGCGCGGCGACAGCGCCTGGCGGATCGCGGCGTTCAGGCGCTGGCGCAGGGCCTCGTCCAGCGTGTGCCCCTCGCGCAGCACCACGAACAGCGGCATCCAGCTCTCGCGGCCCAGGTACTCCAGGTCCACCACCATCGAATCGAGCACCTCGGGCAGGGCCTCGACGGCGCTGTAGATCTCGCTCGTGCCCATGCGCAGGCCGTGGCGGTTGATGGTGGCGTCGGAGCGGCCATAGATGACGCAGGAGCCGTCGGGCAGCACGCGCAGCCAGTCGCCGTGGCGCCAGACGGCGCCGGCCTCGGGGCCGAGGTCACCGCCCCCTGGCCGGCGCCCGTGGCCGGGCGGGTAGGCGTCGAAGTAGCTGCCGATCAGGCGCTGGTTGTCCTTGTCGCCCACGAAGTACAGCGGCATCGAGGGAATGGGCTGGGTGCAGACCAGCTCGCCCACCTCGTCGATCACCGGTTCACCGCGCTCGTTCCAGGCCTGCACCGCGCAGCCCAGCAGCCGGCATTGCATGCGCCCGGGCGTCTGCGGCAGCTCTCGGTTGCCGCCGATGAAGGCGCCCGCGAAGTCGGTGCCGCCGCTGATGTTGCACCACCAGATGTCGCCCGCACGCTCCCCCGCTTCGCGCGGCCCGCTGCCCTCTGAGGGGGCCGGTCCCCCTGGGAGCGGCCCGGCGGGGGGTCGCTCCCGCAGGCGACGGAACTGCTCGGTGCCCCAGCGCTGCGCGTCTTCCGACAGCGGCGAGCCCGTGCTGCCCAGGGCGCGCACGCGCGACAGATCGCCGCAGCGCGACAGGTCTACGCCGGCCTTGAGGCAGTTGGCGTAGAAGGCCGCGCCGGCGCCGAAGAAGGTGACGCCGGTCTCGGCCGCGAAACGCCAGAGGGTGGTCCAGTCGGGCGCGTCCTTGGCGCCGCCCGGGTTGCCGTCGTAGATGACGCAGGTGGTGCCATTGAGCAGGCCGCTGACCTGCGCGTTCCACATCACCCAGCCGGTGGAGCTGTACCAGTGGTAGCGCTCGCCCCAGCTGTTGGGCTCGTAGCTGCAACCCACGTCGTTGTGCAGGCCCTTGAGCGCCAGGCCCACCAGCACCGTACCGCCATGGCCGTGCACGATGGGCTTGGGCAGGCCGGTGGTGCCGCTGGAATAGACAATCCACAGCGGGTGGTCGAAAGGCAGGTCTTCGGGCTCGAAGGCCGCGGTCTCGGCATCGTCGCGGGCCACCACGGCCTCCAGGTGCGCGCAGGGCGCGGCCTGCGCCAGCGCGCGCGCCTTCTCATCGGGTGTATCGGCCAGGTTGGTGTGCAGCAGCACGTGGCGCACCGTGGGCAGGGCCGCGCGCAGCTCGGCCACCACGCCCAGGCGGTCGATGTCGCGCCGGCCGTAGGTGACGCCGTCGCAGGCGATCAGCGCCACCGGCCCGATCTGGCGGAAGCGGTCGAGCACGGCGTTGGTGCCCATGTCGGGCGCGCAGACGCTCCACACCGCGCCGATGCCCACCACGGCCAGGAAGGCGACGGCCGTCTCGGGGATGTTGGGCAGGTAGGCGGCCACGCGGTCACCCGGGCGCACCCCCTGGGCCTTCAGGTGCAGGGCCAGCGCGGCCACCTGGCGGCGCAGCTCGGGCCAGCCCAGTTCGGTGTGGCGGCCCTTTTCGTTGCGGGCGATCAGCGCCGGCATGCCGGCCGCGTGGGCCGGCGCCACGTGGCGGAACACCTGGCGCGTGTAGTTGGCGCGCCCACCCACGAACCACTGGGTGCCGGGCATGGTGTTTTGAAACAAAACATTCTCTTCATTGCATCCAAAATGCAATCCAAAGTACTCTTCCGTCGATTTCCAGAACGCCGGAAGATCGGTGACGGACCACTGCCACAGCCCGTGGTAGTCGTCAAAGCGCAGGCCGCGGTGCTGCGCGAGCCAATCGGTGTAGCGGCGGATCTGGGGCACGTAGGGAGGCGTTGGCATGGGGCTCCTGCTGGGGTTGCGGGCCGCAGCGTAGCGCCGTCCCGCCGCACTGTCAGTCCCCGCGGCGCGCCTGCGCGACGCGCCCACCTTTCGCCGCCATGCCATCACCACGCTCCTCCTCTTTCACGCCACGCAACGACCGCCAGCAGGCCATCCTGCGCGCGGCCGAGCGGCTCTTCGCCCAGCGCGGCTTCCACGCGGTCACGGTGCGGCAGATCGCCGAGGCCGCCAAGGTGCCGCTGGCCCTGGTGGGCTACTACTTCGCCCACAAGGAAGGTTTGTTCCGGGCCATCTTCGCGCACCACGGCCCGCTGCACCACGAGGCCATGCGCGCCCTGGAGGACGCGCGCCGCGCCGCCGCCGCGCCCGGCGAAGCCGACGGCCTGCGGCGCGTGGTCGAGGCCTTCGTGCTGCCGCTGCTGCGCTGGCGCCACCACAGCGCCAGCCAGCACTACGCGCAACTGCTCGCGCGCGAACTGGCCCAGGCCGCGCCCGAGGCCGAGCCCGCGCTGCAGGAGCACGTCGACCCCCTGCTGCAGCGCCTGTTCGACGCCCTGCAGGCCGCCTTGCCCAGGGCCTCGCGCCACGACCTGGCCGACGCGCTGCGCTTCGCCCTGGGCGCGGTGCAGGCGCACCTGGCGGCGCACCGGCTCGACCGGCTCGTGGCCAGCACGCGCGCCGGCCCGGCCAGCGCCCAGCGCTTGAGCGAATTCATCGCCAATGGCATCCGCACGGTGCTGGTTCCCGCGCCAACGCCTGTCCGCGCGCAGCCGGCCGAGCGGGCCTGAGCCCGCGCGTGCGCGACGCGCCGCGCACGCCACTTGCTTGCACAATCGCGTGCCACTTCGGCACGACAACAACATGAGGAGCGAGTGAGATGGGCCTTTTCAACTGGACGGAGAAACCGGCGAGCACCCTCGGGCAGGGTGGCGTGATCGCCCCCGACGAACGCCTGCCCTGGCCACAAACCACGGTGATGGGCGTGCAGCACGTCATCGCCATGTTCGGCGCCACGGTGCTGGCGCCGCTGCTCATGGGCTTCGACCCGAACGTCGCCATCCTCATGAGCGGCATCGGCACCCTGATCTTCTACTTCATCACCGGCGGCAAGGTGCCCAGCTACCTGGGCTCCAGCTTCGCCTTCATCGGCGTGGTGATCGCGGCCAGCGGCTACGCCGGCGGCGGGCCCAACGCCAACCTGGGCGTGGCGCTGGGCGGCATCATCGCCTGCGGCGTGCTCTACACGCTGATCGGCTTCGTGGTGCAGGCCGTCGGCACCGGCTGGGTCGAGCGGCTCATGCCGCCGGTGGTCACTGGCACGGTGGTGGCGGTGATCGGCCTGAACCTGGCGGCCATCCCGATCAAGAACATGGCGCCCACGGGCTTCGACGCCTGGATGCAGGCCATCACCTTCGTCAGCGTGGGCCTGGTGGCCGTGTATGCGAGCGGCATGGTGCAGCGCCTGCTCATCCTGGTGGGCCTGATCCTGGCCAGCGTGGTCTACGCCGTGCTCACCAACGGCCTGGGCCTGGGCAAGCCGATCGACTTCAGCGGCGTGGCCAACGCGGCCTGGTTCGGCATGCCCTCCTTCGCCGCGCCGGTGTTCAGCGCCCAGGCCATGCTGCTGATCGCACCGGTGGCGATCATCCTGGTGGCCGAGAACCTGGGCCACGTGAAGGCCGTGAGCGCCATGACCGGCCGCGACCTCAACCCCTACCTGGGCAAGGCCTTCATCGGCGACGGTGTGGCCACCATCGTGAGCGGCGCCTCGGGCGGCACCGGCGTCACCACCTACGCCGAGAACATCGGCGTGATGGCGGCGACCAAGATCTATTCCACCGCCATGTTCGTGGTGGCCGCGCTGATCGCCATCGTGCTGGGCTTCAGCCCCAAGTTCGGCGCGCTGATCCAGACCATTCCCCTGGCCGTGATGGGGGGCGTGTCCATCGTGGTGTTCGGCCTGATCGCCATCGCCGGCGCCAAGATCTGGGTCGACAACCGGGTCGACTTCTCGGACAACCGCAACCTGCTGGTGGCGGCCATTCCCCTGATCCTGGGCACGGGCGACTACACGCTCAAGTTCGGCGGCTTCGCGCTGGGCGGCATCGGTACCGCGACCTTCGGCGCCATCGTGCTGTACTGGCTGCTGGGCCGCGGCCGGAAGGCCTGAGCATGCCGGCGATCTGGACCCGCCCCATCTCCTGCGAGATCCTGCACCAGCTGCACGAGGGCACCGCCGTGCGGCAGCTGGGCATCGAGTTCACCGAGGTGGGGGACGACTTCATCGCCGCGCGCGTGCCCGTGGACGCGCGCACCCGCCAGCCCTATGGCCTGCTGCACGGCGGCGTGAGCGTGGTGCTGGCCGAGACCCTGGGCTCCTGCGGCGCGGCCTTCACCTGCCCCGAAGGCCACCGCGCCGTGGGCCTGGACATCAACGCCAACCACCTCAAGGGCGCCACGCAAGGATGGGTCACGGGCCTCACGCGGCCGGTGCACATCGGCCGCAGCACGCAGGTGTGGCACATCGACCTGCGCAACGACGCGGGCGAGCTCACCTGCGTATCGCGCATCACCCTGTCGGTCCTCGCGCCTCGCGCGAAGTGACCCCGTCCAGGGGCGCCACCGAGCCGGCTTCGCCGGGCCGTCGGTGCCGCCCCCTTGAGGGGGGACGCGCGCAACGTGGCGGGGGGCGCTATTTTTTCGTGCAGCGGCCTTCCGAGGTGGCCTGCCCGCGGAAATCGCTGCGCCAGGTGAGCGTGGCGGTGTCGATCTGGATGCGCTCGTTGTCCAGCGCGGTGAGCAGCACGGTGTCGAACACCGAGAAGCTGTACACCGGCACGCCGTCAATGGCCACGCCGCGGATGCGGCGCTCATCGAGCGTGAAGCGCACCTCGCGCACCCAGGCGCTGCGCGCGGGCAGGTAGACGGCGTCGCAGCTCAGCACCACCTGCTCGCCCGGCGCGGGTTCGGCGCGCGCCTGCGCCAGCACCAGCGCCGCCACGACCAGCGCCGGCAGGGCCTTCACTCGGCGGCCCCGCGCTGCAGGCGCTCGCTCTTCCAGTAAACGTCGTCGCCGCCGTGCATGCGGTTGAGCACGCGCGCCAGCACGAACATCAGGTCGCTCAGGCGGTTGAGGTACTGGCGCGGCGCTTCGCGCACCGCGTCCACGTCGCCCAGGGCCACCACCGCGCGCTCGGCGCGGCGCGCCACGGTGCGGCACACGTGCGCCTGGCTGGCCGCGCGGTTGCCCGCCGGCAGGATGAACTCCTGCAGGCGCGGCAGGGCCGCGTTGTGCTCGGCCAGGGCCTCGTCGAGTGCGGCCACGGCCTCGGGCTTGAGCAGTTCATAGCCCGGGATGGACAGCTCACCGCCCAGGTTGAACAGCTGGTGCTGCACCTCCACCAGCAGCCCGCGCACGCCGGCCGGCAGCTCTTCGCACAGCAGCACGCCGATGTGCGAATTCAGCTCGTCCACGTCGCCCATGGCGTGCACGCGCAGGTGGTTCTTGGACACGCGGGTGTTGTCGCCGAGGCCGGTGGTGCCGGCGTCGCCGGTGCGCGTGGCGATCTGGGTGAGTCGGTTGCCCATGGACGGTCGTCTCCTCTTCTGGCTCGTCGCCGCATTGTGCGCCAGTGATCGGGTGTAACCGCCCGCAGGGAAATGTCACGGGCGTCAAGCGCCGGTCAAGCGCGCAACGGCCGGCAAAAGCACTTGGTTCTGTCACACGGGGGCGTTGCAATCGCGGGCATCGCCCGCAACTTGGGGCGACAACGGAGACCGAATGAACCGACCTCGCAAGACCCAGGCGCTGTCCCAGCGCTTCGAGGCGCGCAGCGTGCAACTGCTCGCCGCCTGGACCCTGGTGATCGCCGGCGCCGCCGCCACCGGCCCCTTCCTGCAGAAACCCCGCCAGGGCGCCACGCCCAGCGGCCTGTCCCTGCCCTCGGCCCAGGGCGCCCTGCCCGGCCCCACGGCCCGCGGCCCCCGCCGCTGAACACCCCCGGGCGTACACTGCGCGGTTCAGAAACCGCGCCGGAGACCGCCCCCATGAACGCCCCCACCGACGTCGCCCACTTGCTGCCCACCGTCGAGCAGCGCGAGGTGCCCGAGGCCTTTCTGGCCGCGCTGAAGCAGCGCTTCGGCGCGCAGTGCTCCACCGCCCTGGCGGTGCGCGAGCAGCACGGCCGCGACGAGTCCGCCTTCGTCACCGTGCCGCCGCCGGCGGCCGTGGTGTTCGCCGAATCCACGCGCGACGTGGCCGACGCCGTGGCGCTGTGCGCTCAGTACAAGGTGCCGGTCATTCCCTTCGGCGTGGGCTCCTCGCTCGAAGGCCACCTGCTCGCGGTGCAGGGCGGCATCAGCATCGACGTCGGCCGCATGAACCAGGTGCTCTCCATCAACGCCGAAGACCTGACCGTGACGGTGATGCCCGGCGTGACGCGCAAGGCCCTGAACGAGGCGGTGAAAAGCGAGGGCCTGTTCTTCCCCATCGATCCCGGCGCCGACGCCTCCATCGGCGGCATGACCGCCACGCGCGCCAGCGGCACCAACGCCGTGCGCTACGGCACCATGCGCGAGAACGTGCTGGCGCTGGAGGTGGTCACGGCCGAGGGCCAGGTGGTGCGCACCGGCACGCGCGCCAAGAAATCGTCCGCCGGCTACGACCTCACGCGCCTGATGGTGGGCAGCGAAGGCACGCTGGGCGTGATCACCGAGATCACCCTCAAGCTCTACCCGCTGCCCGAGGCGATCTCGGCCGCGGTCTGCTCCTTCCCCACCATCGAGGCGGCGGTGCGCTGCGTGATCCAGGTCATCCAGCTGGGCGTGCCGATCGCGCGCTGCGAACTGATCGACGCCAACACCGTGCGCATGGTCAACGCCCACAGCAAGCTGGGCCTGCGCGAGGAACACATGCTGCTGATGGAGTTCCACGGCTCGCCCGCCAGCGTGAAAGAGCAGGCCGAGACCGTGCAGGACATTGCCAGCGAGTTCGGCGGCAATGCCTTCGAATGGGCCACCACGCCGGAGGAGCGCACGCGCCTGTGGACCGCGCGGCACAACGCCTACTTCGCGGCCATCCAGACCAAGCCCGGCTGCCGCGCCGTGAGCACCGACACCTGCGTGCCCATCAGCCGCCTGGCCGACTGCCTGCTCGATTCCGTGGCCGAGGCCGACGCCAGCGGCCTGCCCTACTTCCTCGTCGGCCACGTGGGCGACGGCAACTTCCACTTCGGCTACCTGATCGACCCCGACAACGCCGACGAGCGCCGCCTGGCCGAGGAACTCAACGTCAAGCTCGTGACGCGCGCGCTGCAGCTGGAAGGCACCTGCACCGGCGAACACGGCGTGGGCCTGCACAAGATGGGCTTCCTGCTCGATGAGGCCGGCGCCGGCGCGGTGGACCTGATGCGCACGCTCAAGCGCGCGCTGGACCCGGACAACATCCTCAACCCGGGCAAGATCTTCTCGGCCTGAGGCCGGCGGCCGTGCCGCGCCTGGCTCAGCCGCGCCGCTGGGCGCGCCAGGCGCTGGGCGTGAGGCCGTACTGCCGCCGGAACGCGGCGGTGAAATGGCTGGGGCCGCGAAAGCCGCTGTCGCGCGCGATGTCGGCCACGGCCAGCGGGCTGCGCGCCAGCAGGTCCTGCGCGCGCACCAGGCGCCGCTCCAGCACGTAGCGGTGCGGCGTCTGGCCCACCGCCCGCTTGAAGGCGCGCAGGAAGTGGTCGGGCGAGAGGTGGGCGATGTCGGCCAGGGCGCTCAGCGTCAGGCGCGCGGCCAGGCGCTCTTCGATGTGCTCGTCGATGTGGGCGAACAGCCGCCGCAGCGTGGCCCCGGTGAGCGCCAGGCGGGACGCCGAGCGCTCGGGCGCGGCCCCGGCGCCGGTGGCGTCGCGGCGGATCAGGTGCGCCAGCAGCAGGGCCTGCCACTGCTCCAGCGCCAGCGGTTCCAGCCCGTCGACCAGGGCCTCGTGCACCAGCCAGTGCAGCAGGCGCGCGAGCTGGGCGTCATCGGCCGCGAAGAAGTCGCCCAGCCCGTCGGCGGGCCAGGGCCGCGACAGGCGTTCGGCCGCGTCGCTCAGCGCCTGCGGGTGCACGTAGGCATGGGCCACCCGGCAATGCCCGCCGATGGTCCACTCCGAATCGCGCCGCGCCGGCACCAGGCTCACGCTGCCCACCCGGGAGCGGTGCCCCACGCAGCGGCCGTCGGCCCACTTCTCCACCAGCGTGCAGCCCGACAGGTGCAGCGCCAGCGCGTGGTGGTCCAGGCCTTGCACCCGCGTGTGCGTGGGCGGGTGCGACCAGATGGCGCCCACCACCTCGCCCGACGGGCCACGCAGCACGCGCTCGGGTTCGGCGTGCGCGAAGCGACCGATGGTCCGGGCCGTGTCCTGGGCGCTGTCGAGCGGGGGGTGCATGGCGCCATGCTAGGCCGGGCGGGCCTGTCGTCCTAGCGGGTTTCTGTCGAAAAAGCGGCATTGCGCGCGGCCGGCGACCACTTTCCCAGGGCTTTCCCGCAGCGCCGGGCCGCCAGCCCCGCCGAGCATGCGCCGGCGGCACCGATGCCGCGGACCCCATTCCTACGGAGACACCCATGCCCATCACCCACGCCAAGACCGGCACCGACCCGCGCGTGTCGCTGCGCTACCCCGACGGCTCACTCATCGTGCGCACCAAGGAGATCCCCTGGACCCCCTGGGGCATGCCGGGCACGCAGTTCAAGCTGCTGCACTGCGACGACGCCTCCAGCCTGTTGGTGATCCTGCTCAAGGTGGAGCCCGGCACCGTGGCCGGCGTGCACAAGCACTTCGGCGCCGCGCACGCCTACATCGTCGAAGGCGGTTTCGGCTACGAACACGGCGAGGTGTTCGCGGGCGACTACATGGTCGAGGCGGGCGGCATCACCCACCAGCCCTTCACCGGTCCGAACGGACTGATCCTGCTGGGCTTCATGTTCGGCCCCATCGGCGGCCTGGCCGAGGACGGCTCGCTGGCCGGGGTGCTGGACATCGAATGGCACTACCAGGCGGCCAAGGCCAACGGCGCGGCCGGCCACATCCACCGCCCGTCCATGGAGCCGGCGCCGGCCCTGGCCTGAGCCCGGCAAGGGGCGGGGCCTCAGTGCCCCGCGCGCAGCCGCTCGATGAGTCCGTTGAGCGCGTCCAGCGAGCCGAACTGGATCGCCAGCTCGCCCATCTCCTCGACGCGGCCGTGGCGCTTCACGCGCTTCTTCACGCGCACCTCGACCTCGGCGGTCAGCAGGTCGGCCAGCTCCTCTTCCACGCGGCGGATGTCGCGCGACTTTTCCTTGCGCGGTTTCTGCGGCGCCAGGGTGAACTCGGCCGCCAGTTTTTTCACCAGGTTCTCGGCCTCGCGCACCGACAGCTTGCGGGTCGCGACCTGGTTGGCCGTGGTGATCTGCGTGGCCTTGTCCAGCGGCAGCAGCGCGCGCGCGTGGCCCATGTCGATGTCGCCGGCCATCAGCATGGTCTGCACCGGCTCGGCCAGCTGCAGCAGGCGCAGCAGGTTGCTGGCGGCGCTGCGCGAGCGGCCCACGGCCTGGGCCGCCTGTTCGTGAGTGAGTCCAAACTCTTTCACCAACCGTTGCAGGCCATGGGCCTCTTCCAAGGGGTTCAGGTCTTCGCGCTGGATGTTCTCGATCAGCGCCATGGCGGCGGCCGACTCATCCGGCACCTCACGCACCAGCACGGGCACCTCGCTCAGGCCGGCCAGCTTCGAGGCCCGGAAGCGGCGCTCGCCCGCGATGATCTCGTGCTTGCCGGCGTCCGGGCCGCTGTTCAGCCGGCGCACCAGGATCGGCTGCATGATGCCCTGGGCCTTGATGCTCTCGGCCAGTTCGTACAGGGCGCCCTCGTCCATGCGGGTGCGTGGCTGGTACTGGCCGGGCACCAGCTGGTCCAGCGGCAGGGTGGACGGCGCGCCGGCGGGCGCAGCCTCGGCGGTGGGCTTGTCCTCGACCTTGGGACCGAGCAGCGCTTCGAGCCCGCGGCCCAGGCCCTTGGGTTTTTTGGTGACCATCTAGTGCTTGTCTTTCTTGAGTTCGTCCAGCCAGGCCTGGCCCTGCGGCCAATCGCCCAGGCCGGAGTCGGCGTTGATGTGGCCGGCACGGCCAAGGTCGGTGAAGGCGGCTCCCCAGTCGGCGGCGAGGCCCCGGGCGCGCTCGAAGCCGCAGTAGGGGTCGTCTTGGCTGCCGATCAGGTGGGCGGGGAACGGCAGGCGCTGGCGCACGATGGGCGACCAGCTGGGCAGCAGTTCGCGCAAGTCCTCGCGTTCCGAATCGCCCGGCGCCACCAGCAGGGCACCCACCACGCGGGCGGTGTGGCGGGAATGCGCGGCCCAGGCCGCCGTCAGGATGCAGCCCAGGCTGTGGGCCACCAGCAGCACCGGGCCGTCGGTGCCCAGCACCACGTCTTCCAGGCGGGCCATCCAGTCACCGCGCTGCGGGTGCATCCAGTCGTGCTGCTCGACGCGGCGGTAGCCGAAGCGCGCCTCCCAGCGGCTCTGCCAGTGTTCGGGCCCGCTGCTCTGCCAGCCGGGCAGGACGAGGACGTTCTGCGGTTTCACGTGGAACACCCTCCCCTCACATCTTCTTGATGCGCTCGACCATCTCCTCGGCAAAGGCGATGAAGGCCTGGCTGCCGCGCGCGGAGGGGTCGAACACCACGCCCGGCAGGCCGTAGCTGGGGGCCTCGGCCAGGCGCACGTTGCGCGGGATCACGGTGTCGAACACCTTGTCGCCGAAATGGGCCTTGAGCTGGTCGCTCACCTGCTGCTGCAGGGTGATGCGCGGGTCGAACATGACACGCAGCAGGCCGATGATCTGCAGGTCCTTGTTGAGGTTGGCGTGCACCTGCTTGATGGTGTTGACCAGGTCGGTCAGGCCTTCGAGCGCGAAGTACTCGCACTGCATGGGCACGATGACGCCGTGCGCCGAGCACAGGCCATTGAGGGTGAGCATGCTCAGCGAGGGCGGGCAATCGATCAGAACGAAGTCGTACTGGTCGGCCACCTCGGCCAGGGCCTGCTTGAGCCGGCGCTCGCGGCGCTCCACCTCCACCAGTTCCACCTCGGCGCCCGCGAGCTCGCGGTTGGCGCCCAGCACGTGGTAGCCGCACTTGTCGGACCACTGGGCCGCCTCGGCCACCGAGGCGGATTCCAGCAGCACGTCGTACACCGACAGCGACATGGCCCGCTTGTCCACGCCCGAACCCATGGTGGCGTTGCCCTGCGGGTCCAGGTCCACCATCAGCACCCGCTGGCCGACCTTGGCCAGTCCAGCGGCCAGGTTGACGGTGGTGGTGGTTTTGCCGACGCCGCCCTTCTGGTTGGCCACGCAAAAAATCTTCGCCATGGGTCTTTACTTGGAAAGGGCCAGCTTGACGCCAAAGCCGATGAGGAAGACGCCGGCGAGCTTTTCCAGCGTGCGACCGATGCGGGGGTTGGCGCGCAGGCGCTCGGCCAGGAAATGCACGATGAGCGTCATGCCCAGGCCGTAGGCGAAGGTGAGCGCGGCAATGGTGGCCGCCATGGCGCCGAAGGTGACCAAGCCCTGGTGGTGGGCGCGGTCGACGAACAGGGGGAAGAAAGCCATGTAGAAGACGATGGCCTTGGGGTTGAGCAGGGTGATGGCGGCCGCCTGCTGGAAGTACTGGCGCGGGCGGATGTTGAGGACCGGGGCATCGCCCGGCTTGGCGGTGAGCATTTTCCAGCCGAGCCAGGCCAGGTAGGCGGCGCCGATCCACTGGACCGCGCCGAACAGGGTCGGGGTGGCCGCCAGCAAGGCGGCGACGCCGGCGACGGCCGCCCACATGAGCACCTGGTCGGCGGCGATGACGCCCAGGGTAGCGGCGAGTCCGCCGCGCATGCCGCCCTTGCTGGTGGAGGTGATGAGGGCCAGGTTGCCCGGACCGGGAATGGCGAGAAAAACTACGATGGCGGCGACGAAAGCGCCGTAGTCCGCGATGCCGAACATGGTGGTGGCCCCCAGAAAGCAGGGGTCGAGTGTACGTGACGGGTTCTGCCGGGCCCGGGCTTTGCCGCTCAGCCCATCCGTTCCCGCATCCACACGATGCAGCGATCCGCCTTCAAGCCCGGCACCGCCACCGGTTCCACGTGAAACACGTCCACGTCCGCCGGCAGCGCCAGCAGTTCCTCCAGCGGGTGCTTGCCCTTCAGGGCCATCCACATGCCCCCGATCTGCAGCGCCGAGCGCGACCACTGGATGAAGTCCGCCAGGGAGGAAAAGGCGCGGGACGTGACCACGTCGTAGCCCTCTTCTCCCCGCCCCCGGCTCAGCGACTCCACCCGCGCGTGCATCGCGTGCAGGTTCACCAGGCCCAGCTCCGCCGACACCTGGCGGACAAAAGCCGCCTTCTTGGCCACCGTGTCCACGCAGGTCACTTCGATCTGCGGGCAGGCGATGGCGATCACCACCCCCGGCAGGCCGGCGCCCGAGCCCACGTCCAGCAGCCGCACCGGGCGTCCGTCGGTTTCGCGCAGCAAGGGGCCGACCACCGCCAGACTGTCCAGCAGGTGGTGGGTCAGCATCTCCGCCGGCTCGCGCAGGGCGGTCAGGTTGTAGACCCGGTTCCACTTCTGGATGAGCGCCATGTAGGCCATCAGCATGTCGACCTGCTCCTCGTCCAGCGAGAGGTCGAGCGCCTGCAGGCCGATCTGCAGCTCGTTTCGCAGCGCGTCCGTCATGGGGCTGCGGTCGCGGTGGCGCCGCGGGCCGAGGCCAGGCCACCGCCGCCACCCTTCTTCAGGTGAATCAGCAGCAGGGAAATGCTGGCGGGCGTGATGCCGGAGATGCGCGAGGCCTGGCCCAGGGTTTCGGGCCGGTGCCGGGCCAGCTTTTGCCGCGCCTCGAAGGACAGGGACGTGACCTTCAGGTAGTCGATGTCCGCCGGCAGCTTCAGGTGCTCGTAGTGGGCGGCGCGCTCCACCTCGGCCTTCTGCCGGTCGATGTAGCCGCTGTACTTGGCCGCGATCTCCACCTGCTCGATCACCGGCGCCACCAACTCGCCCAGGGTTTCACGTGAAACCGCGGAGTCGACGAAGGCGCCGCCGTTCATGCCGACCAGGGACTGGTAGCTCACGCCGGGGCGGCGCAGCAGGTCGAACAGGTTGTGCTCATGCTCGATGGCCTTGCCCAGCACGCGCTCACCTTCCGCCGCCGACAGCAGCTTGGGATTCACCCAGGTGGACTTGAGGCGCTCGGTTTCACGTGAAACCGCGTCGCGCTTGCGGCTGAAGGCGTCCCAGCGGGCGTCGTCGACCAGGCCCAGGCGGCGCCCGGTCTCGGTGAGGCGCATGTCGGCGTTGTCCTCGCGCAGCTGCAGGCGGAACTCGGCGCGGCTGGTGAACATGCGGTAGGGCTCGGTCACTCCCTGGGTGACGAGGTCGTCGACCAGCACGCCGAGGTAGGCCTGGTCGCGCGACGGCAGCCAGGCGCCCTCGCCCCGGCACTGCAAGGCGGCGTTGATGCCGGCGAACAGGCCCTGGGCCGCGGCCTCCTCGTAGCCTGTGGTGCCGTTGATCTGACCCGCGAAGAACAGGCCGGCGATCTGCTGGGTTTCGAAGCTGCTCTTGAGCGAGCGCGGATCGAAGTAGTCGTATTCGATGGCGTAGCCCGGCCGCAGGATGTGGGCGTTCTCCAGGCCGGGCATGCTGCGCACCAGGGCGTACTGGATATCGAAGGGCAGGCTGGTGGAGATGCCGTTGGGGTAGACCTCGTGGGTGCTCAGGCCCTCGGGCTCCAGGAAGATCTGGTGGCTGTCCTTGTCGGCGAAGCGGTTGATCTTGTCTTCCACGCTGGGGCAGTAGCGCGGGCCCACGCCCTCGATCTTGCCGGTGAACATGGGGCTGCGGTCGAAGCCGCTGCGGATGATCTCGTGCGTGCGCTCATTGGTGTGCGTGATCCAGCAGGAGATCTGGCGCGGGTGCAAGGCCGCATTGCCCATGAAGCTGAACACCGGCAGCGGCGTGCTCGGGGGCGTGCCGTCGGCCGCCGGCATGCCGTCGCCGGGCTGCTCGGTGCACTTCGACCAATCGATGCTGCGGCCGTCCAGGCGCGGGGGCGTGCCGGTTTTCAGCCGGCCCTGGGGCAGCTTGAGCTCCTTCAGGCGCGCCGACAGCGAGACCGCCGGCGGATCGCCCGCGCGGCCCGCGCTGTAGTTGTTCAGGCCCACGTGGATCTTGCCGTCCAGGAAGGTGCCGGCCGTCAGCACCACCGTGCGCGAGCGGAAGCGAATCCCCACTTGCGTGACGGCGCCCACTACGCGGTCGCCTTCCACCATCAGGTCGTCCACGGCCTGCTGGAACAGCCACAGGTTTGGTTGGTTCTCCAGGCGGCGGCGGATGGCGGCCTTGTAGAGCACGCGGTCGGCCTGGGCGCGCGTGGCGCGCACGGCCGGGCCCTTGCTGCTGTTGAGAATGCGGAACTGAATGCCACCCTCGTCCGTGGCGATGGCCATGGCGCCGCCCAGCGCGTCCACCTCTTTCACCAGGTGGCCCTTGCCGATGCCGCCGATGCTGGGGTTGCAGCTCATCTGGCCCAGCGTCTCGATGTTGTGGGTGAGCAGCAGCGTGGCGCAGCCCATGCGGGCGGCGGCCAGCGCGGCCTCGGTGCCGGCGTGGCCGCCGCCGACCACGATGACGTCGAATTCCTGGGGGTACAGCATCTTGAACTCCAAAGCCCGCGGCGACGGGGCGGTCGGCGCGGGCAAGCCCGCGATTGTCCCATCAAGGGGCAAGCCCCGGGCAGGCGCAGGAATCCGGCGCGGCGGCGGTGCCAGAATCCGCCCCCATGACCCCGCCCACCCCCCTCCTCGTCTTCGCGGGCAGCACCCGCGCGCAGTCCCACAACCGACGGCTCGCCCAGGTCGCCGCCGACCTCGGCCGCGCCGCCGGCGCCCAGGTCACGCTGCTGGAGCTGGCCGACCACGAACTGCCGCTCTACAACGCCGACCTCGAAGCGCGTGGCACCCCCGAGGCCGCCCGCCGCCTGAAAGCGATCTTCCATGCCCACCCCGCCTGGGTCATCTGCTCGCCCGAGTACAACGGCAGCTACACCGGTCTGCTCAAAAACACCATCGACTGGGTGTCCAGCCCCATCAAGGGCGACCCCGAATGGTCCAGCGGCACCAAGCCCTTCGCGGGCAAGGTGGTGGGCCTGCTCAGCGCTTCGCCCGGCGCCCTGGGCGGGCTGCGCAGCCTGTCGCACCTGTCGCCCCTGCTGCTGAACCTGCAGTGCTGGCTGACGCCCAAGCAGTACGCGCTGAGCAAGGCCGGCGAAGCCTTCGACGACCAGGGCCAGCTGATCAGCGGCCTCGCCCAGGCCGCCGTGCAGGGCGTGGTGGAACAGGCCATCCAGGCCGCGCGCAAGCTCAACGCACCGGACTGAGCCCGCCGGCCATGGACTGCCGCCCCGGTTGCGCCGCCTGCTGCACCGCGCCTTCGATCAGCAGCGCGATGCCGGGCCTGCCCCAGGGCAAGCCGGCCGGCCTGCCCTGCCCGCACCTGGACGCGGCCCTGCGCTGTCGCCTGTTCGGCCGGCCGGAGCGGCCCCCGGTCTGCACCTCCTTGAAGCCTAGCCGGGAAATGTGCGGTAGCGAGCGCTCACATGCAATGCGATGGCTCGGACACCTCGAGCGCGCGACGACACCCTGATCTGGATCAAAGCGGCTGCCTTCGTGGCGGCGTCCAATCGGCTTGAACATCATCGTTCACTGATGGAGACCTCCATGACCCCCAACGTCGGCGGCATCGACCGTTCCGTTCGCATCCTCGTCGGTCTTGTCCTCATCGCCCTGGCCGCCACCGGCACGGTGGGCTGGTGGGGCTGGCTCGGCGTGGTGCCCCTGCTCACCGGCGTGGTGGGCTGGTGCCCGCCCTACGCCCTGTTCGGCATCAGCACCTGCAAGACGCGCGGCTGAATCCGCCGCCCTGTCGCTGCACGGACAGCCCAAGCCGCGCCAGCGCGCCTAGAGTGCGTGTCGGGCCGCCCGTCCCGAGGCGGCCCGGAGACACGCCATGCACATCCCCTCCCTGAAAGAAGTCGTCAGCGCCGAAGAGTGGGCGCTGCGCTGCGACCTTGCCGCCTGCTACCGCCTGGTGGCGGCCTACGGCTGGAGCGACCTGGTCTTCACCCACATCAGCGCCAAGCTGCCCGACAGCCTCACCGGCGGTGAGCACCAGTTCCTCATCAACCCCTACGGGCTGATGTTCGACGAGATCACCGCCAGCAGCCTGGTGAAGGTGGACATGGCCTGCAACAAGCTGCACGACTCGCCCTTCCCCGTGAACCCGGCGGGCTTCGTCATCCACAGCGCCGTGCACAGCGCGCGGCCCGAGGCGCAGTGCGTGCTGCACACGCACACCCGCGCGGGCGTGGCGGTGAGCGCGCAGAAGCACGGCATCCTGCCCATCAGCCAGCAGAGCACCTTCGTGCTGAGCTCGCTTGCGTACCACGGCTACGAAGGCGTGGCCCTGCGCCCCGACGAGATACCGCGCCTGCAGGCCGACCTGGGGCAAGCCAACTACCTGGTGCTGCGCAACCACGGCCTGCTCACCGTGGGCCGCTCCATCGCCGACGCCTTTCTCTCCATGTACACCTTCGAGAACGCCTGCCGCATCCAGGTCGACGCGCTGGCCGGCGGCAGCGAGCTGACCCCGGTGGACCCGCGCATCCTCGCCGGCATGGCCGAGGTGATGCGCGTGGCCACGGCCGGCCAGGGCGCGCAGATCGCCTGGCCCGCGCTGCTGCGAAAACTGGAGCGCCTGGACCCGTCGTACAGAACCTGAGCGCGGTGCGGCGGCTTCAGCGCTCGGCCACGAAGGCGGCCATGCCTTCCAGAACCGTGCGCAGGCGCATCAGCTCGCGCGAGGTGTCGAGCCGCCGCGACCACGAGGCCAGCCGCGAGATCCGCTGCAGGCGCGGCAGCAGGCGGGCAATGAAGCGGCGCAGCGCCTCGCCCTGCGCCGCGTCCACCGCCGCGTAGGCCTGCAGCACCGCGTGCACCGCGCCGGGCCCCAGGGGCTCGATCAGCCGCGCCAGCGACAGCACCAGCTGCAGCACGTCGTAGCGCTGCACCATGTCCAGCGCCAGGCCGGGCACCAGCGGCTCCTCGAAGTCCAGCCGCGCGAAGCGCTCGCCGTTCCAGGTGATGTTGCGCGCCTGCGCGCCGCCATGCCACTGGCCGCGCGCGTGAAAACCCGCCAGGTCGGCAGCGGCTGCGCACATCAGCGGCAGGCGCTCTTCGGGCGCTCGCTGGAACAGCAGGTAGTCCAGGGTGGTGCCCACGTCGCTGGTGACCAGGGTGCGGCCATCGAAGCCGATCACGCGCGGCACGCACTCGCCCACGGCGGCCAGGGCCAGCAGGCGCTCGTGTTCATGGGCCAGCAGCGCGCGCGGATCGGTCTGGCGCGCGGCCGCCCAGGGAATGGGCACGCCCACAAAATGCGCGAACAGCCACACGCCCGCCGACTTGCGCCAGCTGCGCAGCGGACGGTCGGTGGTCTTGGTCCAGGTCTTGGTGCCGTCGACGGCGGTGCTTGGGGAACTCACGCGCGCGATTATCCCGATCGCGCCGGGCCCCGCCGGCTCAGCCTTCGGCGTAGCGTTCCAGCTCCCAGTCGCTCACCTGCGCGTGGTACTCGGCCCACTCCGCGCGCTTGAGGGACAGGAACTGGGCCACCAGCGGCTCGCCAAGCGCGGCGCGCAGTTCGGCGTCGCCCTCCAGCGCCAGCAACGCGTCGTGCAGGTCGCGCGGCAGGCGCGCGGGCATCGGCTCGCCACGCGCGTGGCGCTCGTACAGGTCGTCGCGGCAGGGCCGGGGCGCCACCAGGCCCTGGTCGATGCCGTCGAGCCCGGCCGCCAGCGTGGCCGCGAGCGCCAGGTACACGTTGCAGCTCGGGTCCGGCAGCCGCCACTCCAGCCGCCCCGCCACCGCGCGCAGCAGGCAGCTGCGGTTGTTGTCGCCGATGGCCTTCCACACCGGCGACCAGGTGGTGCCCGAGGCGCTGCGGCTCGCCGCCAGCCGCTTGTAGCTGTTGACCGTGGGCGCGCACAGCGCGGCCAGAGCGTCGGCGTGGCGCAGCAGGCCAGCCGCGAAGCGCCAGCCGGTTTCGCTCAGGCCCAGCGCGCCCGCGCCGTCGGCCATCAGCGGCCGGCCGGCGCCGGAGGACATCCCGTCGTCCGTCAGGCTCAGGTGGAAGTGCAGACCGCTGCCCGGCGCGCCCGCCAGCGGCTTGGGCATGGTGGAGAACACGCAGCCGTGGCGCTCGGCCACGGCCTGGGCCGTGAGCTTGAAGAGCTGGTAGCGATCGGCCGCGGCCAGCGCCTCGTCGTGCCGGTAATTGATCTCGTACTGGCCGATCGCGTCTTCGTGGTCCATCTGCTCCAGCCCAAAGCCCAGGGCCGTGAGCGCCTGGCGCATGTCCTCCAGGAAGCCCCGCTGGCGGCCGATGGCGCGCAGGTCGTACGAGGGCTTGGCCAGCGTGTCGCGCGCATCGGCCACGCCCCAGCGGCCATCGGCGCCGCGCTTGAGCAGAAAGAACTCGGGCTCGATGCCCACCCACAGCGTCCAGCCGCGCTCGCGCAGGCGCGCCACCTGGCGCTGGAGCGCGCCGCGCGGGTCGGTGTCCAGCGGTTCACCGCCCGCGAAGCCCTCGCACACGGCGTGCGCCACGCCGGGCATGAAGGGCAAGGGCCGCAGCGTCTCGGGCAGCACGCGGCCGACGTACTCGCTGCGCGGGCCCATGCGCGGCAGCCCGGTGCCCACGATGCTGGGGCCGGCGAAGCCCGCGCCCACGGCCACCGCGCCGGCCAGGCCCTCCAGCGGCACGAGCTTGCCCTTGGGCGTGCCCGCCAGGTCGGTGAAGGTGGCGAGCACCGAGTGCACGCCCATCGCGCGCAGCTCGGCCGCGCGCGACTCCAGCGCGTCGAGCGCCTGGCCCAGGCGCCCGGCGCTGTCGTTCAAGCAACCACCTCGGCCAGCGCGGCGTCGAAGACCGCGAGGCCCTCGTTGAACACCGCGTCCTCGATGGTGAGCGGGAACAGGAAACGGATCACGTTGGCGTTGACCCCGCAGCTGAGCAGCAGCAGACCGCGCCGCAGCGCCGCCATCTGCACCCGCTTCGTCGTGTCGGCGTCGGGCGCGCCGGTCTTGGGGTCCACGAACTCGCAGGCCACCATGGCGCCCAGGCCGCGCACGTCGCCGATGCATTGGAGCGCCGCGCGCTTGGCGATCAGGGTGGCGATGAGCTGGTCGCCCAGGCGCTGCGCGCGCGCGCAAAGCCCCTCTTCTTCCATCACGTCCAGCACCGCGTGCGCGGCCGCGATGGCCAGCGGGTGGCCAGCGTAGGTGCCGCCCAGGCCGCCGGGCGCGGGGCCGTCCATCACGGCCGCGCGGCCGCACACGGCCGACAGCGTGGTGCCGCCGGCCATGCTCTTGGCCAGGGTCATCAGGTCGGGTCGCACGCCGAAGTGCTCCATGGCGAACATCCTGCCGGTGCGCGCGAAGCCGGTCTGCACCTCGTCGGCGATCAGCAGGATGCCGTGCGCGTCGCACAGCTCGCGCAGCCACTGCACCGCGGCGGGCAGGATGGGGTTGAAGCCCCCCTCGCCCTGCACCGGCTCGAACACGATGGCCGCCACGCGGCTGGGCTCGATGTCGGCCTTGAAGAGCTGGACCATGGCCTTCTTCGCGTCCTCGAAACTGTCGGCCGACACCGGAAAGGGCACGTGGTAGACCTCGGGCGGGAACGGCCCGAAGCCGGCCTTGTAGGGCTGCACCTTGCCCGTGAGCGAGACCGCGAACAGGCTGCGGCCATGGAAGGCGCCGCCGAAGGCGACGATGCCGCTGCGCCCGGTGGCGGCGCGCGCGATCTTCATCGCGTTCTCGATCGCCTCGGCGCCGGTGGAGAAAAAGGCCGTCTTCACCGGTCCGTCGATGGGCACGATGGCGTTGATGCGCTCCGCCAGCGACACGTACTCGGCATAGGGCACCACCTGGTAGCAGCTGTGCGTGAAGCGCTGCAGCTGCGCCGCGATCGCGGCCTGCACCTTGGGGTGCACGTGGCCGGTGTTGAGCACCGCGATGCCACCCGCGAAGTCGATGAAGCGGCGGCCCTCGATGTCCCAGAGCTCGGCGTTCTTCGCGCGGTCGATGAAGAAATCGCCGAACACGCCCACGCCGCGCGGCGTGGCCGCGAGCCGGCGCTGGTGCCAGGCGGCGTTGGTGTGCGGGGCGTTCAGCGTCTCGGGCTTTTGCGGGGCGTTCATGGCGCTCTCCTCAAATGGGGCTGTCGATCCGTATCCAGGTCGTCTTGATCTCGGTGTACTTGTCGAAGGCGTGCAGCGACTTGTCGCGGCCCACGCCGCTCTGCTTGAAGCCTCCGAAGGGCACGGTGATGTCGTCCTCGTCGTACTGGTTCACGTGCACCGTGCCCGCGCGCAGCGCGCGCGCCACGCCGTGCGCCTTGTTGATGTCGCGCGTCCACACCGCCGCCTGCAGACCGTAGATGTTGCTGTTGGCCTGCTTCACCACGTCGGCGGCGTCGGTGAAGGACAGCACCGACAGCACCGGGCCAAAGATCTCCTCGCGCGCGATGGTCATGTCGTTCTTCACGCCGTCGAAGATGGTGGGCAGCACGTAGCAGCCGCCCTTCACGGGCTCGGCCGCCTCGCCGCCCGCGAGCAGCTGGGCGCCCTCCTTCTTGCCCGAGTCGATGTAGCGCAGCACGGTGTCCATCTGCGTCTTGTCGACGATGGCGCCCATCACCGTGGCCTTCTCCAGCGGGTTGCCCGGCTGGTACTGCGGCACCAGCTTCAGCGCCTTCTCCAGGAAGGCCTCCTTGATCGAGGCCTCGACGAACAGGCGCGAGGGCGCGTTGCAGCTCTCGCCCTGGTTGAAGAAGATGCTGCCCACCGCGGCCTCCACGGCCTTGTCGATGTCGGGGCAGTCGGCGAACACGATGTTGGGCGACTTGCCGCCCAGCTCGGTCCAGGCGCGCTTGAGGTTGCTCTGGCCCGCCATCACGTGGATCTGCTTGCCCACGCGCGTGCTGCCGGTGAAGGCGATGCAGTCCACGTCCATGTGCAGGGCCAGCGGGCTGCCGGCCTCGGGGCCGAAGCCCGGCACCACGTTGAACACGCCGGGCGGAATGCCCGCGGCCAGCGCCAGCTCGGCCAGGCGCAGCGCCGTCAGCGGGCTCTTCTCGCTGGGCTTGAGCACCACCGAGTTGCCCGCGGCCAGGGCCGGCGCGATCTTCCAGGCCGCCATGATCATGGGGTAGTTCCAGGGCACGATCACGCCCACCACGCCCAGGGGCTCGCGCGTGATCAGGGCCAGGGCGGTGTCGGGCGTGGGCGCGATCTCGTCGTACACCTTGTCCACCGCCTCGCCATACCAGCGGATGCAGTTGGCCGCGCTGTTCACGTCCACGCTGCGCGCGTAGCGCACGGGCTTGCCCATGTCGAGTGTTTCCGTGAGCGCGAGCTCGTCGGCGTGCTGCAGGATCTGGTCCGCGAAGGCCAGCATGGTGCGCTTGCGCCTGGCCGGTGGCAGGCCGGCCCAGCGGCGGTCCTCGAAGGCGGCGCGCGCGGCCGCCACGGCGGCGTCGATGTCGGCGGCCTGGCCGCGCGCCACGGGCGCCAGCAGCCGCCCGTCCACGGGCGAGAAGCAGTCGAAGGTCTGGCCGTCGCGCGCGGCGGTGCGCGCGCCGTTGATGAAGGCGCGGCCGTCGAGGGACAGGGAGGGGGCTTGGAGGGCGGTGGTGGTCATGGCAAGGGGGTCGCGGAGGCCGGAGGGATCGGCCCCATGCTACGCCCCTTGCCCACCCGCGTGAACAGCCACTTTCGGCGGTGGCCGCCCGTCCACTGCGGGCCTCAGCCGCGCACCGCCGCCGCCATCTCCCGCTCGCGCCGGCGCGTGGCCCGCGCCACCCACACCGCGTAGCTCACCACCACGGCGGTGACCGTGACGATGAGGATCGTGGCCGCCGCGTAGATGGTCGGGTTGATGCCCCGGCGCGCGTAGCCGAAGATCACCTGCGGCAGCGTGCTCACGCCCGGCCCGCTCAGGAATTCGGTGATCACCACGTCGTCGAAGGACAGCGTGAAGGCCAGCAGGAAGGCGGCCAGGATGGCTTGGAAGATGTTGGGCAGCGTGACCAGGAAGAACACCTGGTGCGGGCGCGCGCCCAGGTCCCTGGCGGCCTCCTCGATGGAGCGGTCCATCTCCAGCAGCCGGCTCTGGATCACCACCATGCCATAGGCCATGCCCAGCAGCGTGTGGCCCAGGATGATGGTGAGCATGCCGCGCTGCGGCCAGCCCAGCAGGTTCTGCGCGCCCACGAACAGCAGCAGCAGCGAGAGGCCGATGATCACCTCGGGCATGACCAGCGGCGCGTTCACCATGCCGCTGAACACCGTGCGGCCCGCAAAGCGGCGGTAGCGCACCAGCACGAAGGCCGCGAAGGTGGCCAGCACGGCCGACAGCACACCGGTAACGGCGGCGATCTGGAGTGAGAGGAAGAAGCCGTCGACGATCTTGCTGTCGTTGAGCAGGGCCTCGTACCAGCGCAGCGAGAAGCCGGTGAAGCGCGCGTCGGTGCGCGTGCTGTTGAACGAGAACAGCACCATGAAGCCCAGCGGCAGGTAGAGGAAGCCGAAGACCACCAGCAGCCAGAGCTTGCCGAAATGTTTTTCGAGGAAGGGTTTCATGCGGGTGCCTCCTCAGCGCTGCTCGGCCTGCTCGCCAGCGTACTTGTAGTAGAAGGCCAGCGGGACCACGATGATCGCGATCATCACCACGGCGAGCGCGGTGGCCTTGGGCCAGTCGTTGGCGGTGAACATCTCGTCCCACACCACGCGGCCGATCATGTAGTTCTCGGGACCGCCCAGCAGCGAGGGGATCACGAACTCGCCCACGCAGGGAATGAACACCAGCATGAAGCCCGCGATGATGCCGGCCTTGGACAGCGGCACCGTGATCAGCCAGAAAGCCTTGAAGGGCGTGGTGCCCAGGTCGTACGCGGCCTCGAGCAGGCGGAAGTCCATCTTCACCAGGTTGGCGTACAGCGGCAGGACCATGAAGGGCAGATAGACGTAGGTCATGCCCACCAGCATGGACACGTTGGTGTACAGCATGGGGATGGGCTCGCTGCTGATGCCGACGAACATCATGAAGCGGTTGATCACGCCCTGATCGGCCAGCAGGCCTTTCCAGGCGTAGACGCGCAGCAGGAAGGAGGTCCAGAACGGCAGCATCACCAGCAGCAGCAGCGCCGGACGCACGCTGGCCGGCGAGCGCGCGATGAAGTACGCGAAGGGGTAGCCGATGGCCAGGCAGAACACCGCCGTGAGCAGCGCGTACCAGATCGAGCGCAGGTAGGAGTCGATGTAGAGCGTGCGGAACAGCGGCGCGCCCTCTTCCGCGCGGAAGATGGCCAGGTAGTTCTCGTACTTCAGGCGCAGCACGCCGGTGTCGGGGTCCCACAGCGGCTTGAAGGGGCTGATGTCGCCGCCCATGTCCACGAAGCTGATGTACAGCAGGATCAGGAAGGGCAGGAAGAAGAACAGCAGCAGCCAGCCATAGGGCACGCCGATGACGAAGCGCTTGCCGGGCATGGGAAGGTTCATGGTCGCTCTCCCGCTCAGTCGCGCAGCACCACGCCGGCGGTGTCGCTCCACCAGAAATACACCTCATCCTCCCAGGTGATGTCCGAGAGGTCGTGGCGCGAGGTGTTGGCCTCGGTGATCTTCACGCGCTGGCCGTTGCTGGCCACGACGATGAAGGTGTTGTGCGCGCCGAAGTAGGCGATCTCCTTGACCTTGCCCTTGAACACGTTGGGGCCGGCATCGGCCGGCGGCGGCGCCTTGCTGATCTCGATCTTCTCGGGCCGCACGGCCAGCGCCACCGGCATGCCCAGCGTGCCCGGCATGCCGTGGCCCACATGGATCTCGCCGATGCCGCTGCTCACCGCGCAGCGGTCGGGTTCGTCGACGCTGAGCTTGCCCTCGAAGAGGTTCACGTTGCCGATGAAGTCGGCCACGAAGCGGTTCACCGGGTGCTCGTAGATCTCGGACGGCGTGCCCACCTGCAGCACGCGGCCCTTGCTCATGATGGCGATGCGGCTGGCCATGGTCATGGCCTCTTCCTGGTCGTGCGTGACCATCACGCAGGTCACGCCCACCTTCTCGATGATGTTGACCAGCTCGAACTGCGTCTGCTCGCGCAGCTTCTTGTCCAGCGCGCCCAGGGGCTCATCCAGCAGCAGCAGCTTGGGCCGCTTGGCCAGGCTGCGCGCCAGGGCCACGCGCTGCTGCTGGCCGCCCGAGAGCTGGTGCGGCTTGCGCTTGGCGTAGGGCGTGAGCTGCACCAGGGCCAGCATCTCGTCGGTGCGCTGCTGGATCTCGGCCTTGGACAGGCCTTCGCGGCGCAGACCGAAGGCCACGTTCTCCCACACCGACAGGTGCGGGAACAGCGCGTAGCTCTGGAACATCATGTTCACCGGCCGCTCGTAGGCCGGCACCGTGGCCAGGTCCTGGCCGCCGAGCAGGATGCGCCCGGCGGTGGGCGTCTCGAAGCCCGCGAGCATGCGCAGCAGGGTGGACTTGCCGCAGCCCGAGCTGCCCAGCAGGGCGAAGATCTCGCCCTTGCGGATGGACAGCGAAACTTCGTCGACGGCCAGCGCATCGTCGAAGCGCTTGACCACTTTTTCGGTCACCAGGAAGCCGGCGGGGTCTGTCATGAAAGTGCCTCCAGAAAGAAAAAGGGCTGTTCGTCCTGGTGGATGAACAGCCCCGGTGCGTGCCGAGCGGCGCCGGCGGTTTACTTGCCGCGCTTGAACGCGTTGTAGGTGTCGTTGAGCACGCTCGAGATCTCGTTCGAGAAGCCGCCGGTGGGGATCAGGCGCGCGGTGTCCTCGGGACCCAGGAAGATGGTCTTGTTGCCCTTGACCTCATCCTTGATGTCGGCCAGCGCGGCCTTGTTGCCGGTCGGGTAGTTCATCTCGTTGGCCATGGCGGCGGCGTTGGCGGCGCGCAGGTAGAAGTCGATGAACACGTAGGCGTTGTTCACGTGCTTGGCATCCTTCGGAATGGCCATGGTGTCGATGAACACCAGGCCGCCGCCGGTGGGCAGCAGGGGCACGATCTCGTCCTTGCCACCGGTTTCCTTCACGCGGCCGGCGGCGATGTTGATGTCGCCCGACCAGCCGATGAAGGCGCAGGCCTTGCCGCTGGCGATGTCGTCGATCATGGTGCTGGAGAACAGGCGCACGCTGCCGCGGACCTTCTTGAGCATGTCCAGCGCGGCCTTGAAGTCCTCGGGGTTCTCGCTGTACGCGGGCTTGCCCACGTAGTGCAGCGCCACCGGCAGGATCTCGCTGGGCGAGTCCAGGTAGGCGATGCCGCAGGACTTCAGCTTGTTGGCGTACTCGGGCTTGAAGACCAGGTCCCAGGCGTTCTCGGGCATGGCCATGCCGCCCAGGGCCTTCTCGACCTTCTGCTTGTTGATGCCCACGGTGGTGAAGCCCCAGGCCCAGGGCACCAGGTACTTGTTGTCGGGGTCGACGCCAGCGATCTTCTTCATGAAGTCCGGGTCGAGGTTGCCGTAGTTCGTGAGCCGACTCTTGTCGATGGGCTGGTACAGGCCACCATCGATCTGCTTCTTGGCGAAGCCGGCGGTGGGGATCACGATGTCGTAGCCCGAGTTGCCCGCGACGAGCTTGGCGTGCAGGGCCTCGTTGTTCTCGAAGGTGTCGTAGTTGACCTTGACGCCGTACTCCTTCTCGAAGTCGGCGAGCATGTTCTCGGTGATGTAGTCGGGCCAGTTGTAGACGTTGAGAACCTTCTCCTCGTCGAGCACCGGGCCGGCGGGCGCGGGGGCCGGCGCCGGGGCGGTGGCCACGGGGGCCGGAGCGGGAGCAGGAGCGGGCTCCTCCTTCTTGCCGCAGGCGGCGACCATCACGGCCGCCATCGCGAGAACCAGAACGTGCTTCTTCATGGTGATGCTCACTCCAAGGGAGGTGGGTTGGGACCAAAACCGCCGACGCAGGGCGGCTGATGACCTGCTCGGGGCATGCAAGTTCCAGACCCGGGAAGCCCGTTCCGTGACCGCCATGCCCCAAAAAAGGGACCGGCGGCCATTCTAGTCATGCATGCAGCCCTTTTTGGCGCAGTTCCGTCAAGGTGTCGTCCAGGCAGCGCTGGATCAGGGCCACCATTTCGTCGATCTGCTCGCGCGTCATCACCAGCGGCGGCGCGATGATCATGCGGTCGCCCACCGCGCGCATGATCAGCCCGTTCCTGAAGCAGTGGGCGCGGCACATCATGCCGACGGCCAGGTCCGGGTCGTACATCGCCTTGGAGGCCTTGTCCTTCACCAGCACCAGACCGGCCACGAAGCCGCAGGTCTCGGCCAGGCCCACCAGCGGGTGCTCGGCGATCTCGGCGAAGCGCTTGGCCAGGTAGGGCGCCAGGTCCTCGCGCACCTTGCGCGGCAGGTCTTCGCGCTCCATCAGCTCCAGGTTGGCCAGGCCCACGGCGCAGGCCACGGGGTGGCCGCTGTAGGTGTAGCCGTGGTTGAACTCGCCGCCCTTGTCGATCAGCACCTGCGCCACCCGGTCGCCCACCATCACGCCGCCCAGGGGGATGTAGCCGCTGGTGACACCCTTGGCGAAGGTCACCAGGTCGGGGCGGTAGCCGAACTTCTCGTAGGCGAACCAGTGGCCCAGGCGGCCAAAGGCGCAGATCACCTCGTCGCTGATGAGCAGGATGCCGTACTGGTCGACGATGCGCTGGATCTCGGGCCAGTAGGTCGAGGGCGGGATGATCACGCCGCCGGCGCCCTGCACCGGCTCGGCGATGAAGGCGGCCACCTTGTCCGGGCCGACGGCCAGGATCTTTTCCTCCAGCCAGCGCGCCGCGCGCAGGCCGAACTCGGCCTCGCTCTCGCCGGGCCGGCCGTTCTCGAAGAAGTAGGGCTGCTCGATGTGCACCACGCCGGGGATCGGCAGGTCGCCCTGCGCGTGCATGCCGCTCATGCCGCCGAGCGAGGCCCCGGCCATGGTGGAGCCGTGGTACGCGTTGTGGCGGCCGATGAGGGTCTTGCGCTGCGGCTGGCCCATCAGGTCCCAGTAGCGGCGCACCAGGCGCACGTTGGTGTCGTTGCTTTCGCTGCCGCTGGAGCTGAAGAAGACGTGCTCGAAGCGGCGCCCGCGCACTTCGGGCGCCAGCGCGGCCAGCTTGGCCGCCAGCTGCACCGCCGGCACGTTGGTGGTCTGGAAGAAGCTGTTGTAGTACGGCAGCGTCATGAGCTGCTGGTAGGCCGCGTCGGCCAGCTCCTTGCGCCCGTAGCCCGCGTTCACGCACCACAGGCCGCTCATGGCGTCCAGGATCTTCTGGCCCTCGGAGTCCCAGATGTAGATGCCCTGGGCCTGCGTGATCACGCGCGCGCCGCGCGTGGCCAGGTCGGCGTGGTCGGTGAAGGGGTGGATGTAGTGCGCGCTGTCCAGCGCCTGGATGGCTTTCGTGTCGTGCCGCTCGGCGCGGCGCACCAGCGCGGGCGGGGCGATCAGGGGGTTCGGGTTCATCGCGGGAATTCCAGGTCAGACATGCAAAAGGAGGTGCTCGCGCTCCCAGGGCGAAATGACTTTCATGAACTCGTCGAACTCGAGCTCCTTGATCTCGGTGTAGATGGTCACGAACTCATGGCCCAGCACCTCGTGCAGGTCGGGCTCGCGGCGCAGCCAGTCCAGCGCCTCGCCCAGGCTGCGCGGCAGCGCGTAGGGCGAGAGGTAGGCGTCGCCCTTCATCTCGGGCTTGGGCTTGATCTTGTTCTTCATGCCCAGGTAGCCGCAGGCCAGGGTCATGGCCATGGCCACGTAGGGGTTGGCGTCGGCGCCTATCACGCGGTTTTCCACGCGGCGCGCCTCGGGTGAGGCGATCGGCGAGCGGATGCCCACGGTGCGGTTGTCGTGGCCCCATTCGATGTTGATCGGCGCGGCCGTGTGGCGGGACAGGCGCCGGTAGCTGTTCACATAGGGCGCCACCAGCGCCATCGCGGCCGGGATGTAGCGCTGCAGGCCGCCGATGTAATGGAAGAACTCGTCGGAGGCCGTGCCGTCGGCATTGCTGAAGATGTTCTGGCCACTGTCCTTGTTGAGCACGCTCTGGTGCATGTGCATGGCGCTGCCCGGCTCGCCCGCGATGGGCTTGGCCATGAAGGTGGCGTACATGTCGTGGCGCAGCGCGGCCTCGCGCACGGTGCGCTTGAAGAAGAAGACCTCGTCGGCCAGGCCCAGCGGGTGGTCGTGGAAGAAGTTGATCTCCATCTGCCCGGCGCCGATTTCGTGGATCAGCGTGTCCACGTTCAGGCCCATGAGGTTGCAGTACTCGTAGATCTCCTCGAACAGCGGGTCGAACTCGTTCACCGCGTCGATGGAGTAGGCCTGGCGCGAGGTCTCGGCGCGCCCGCTGCGGCCAATGGGCGGGCGCAGCAGGGTGTTGGGGTCGGTGTTGCGCGCGGTCAGGTAGAACTCGAGTTCGGGCGCGATCACCGGGTCCCAGCCCTCGGCCTCGTACAGGCCGCAGATGCGGCGCAGCACGCTGCGCGGCGCGTAGGGCACCAGCTTGCCCTTGTGGTCGAAGCAGTCGTGGATGACCTGCGCCGTGGGGTCGGTGGCCCAGGGCACGATGCGCACGGTGGTGGGATCGGGCCGCAGCTGCATGTCGCGGTCGGTGGGCTCCACCACGTCGTAGTAGGGGCCGCTGGCGGGCTGCTCGCCCGTCACGCTCATGGCCACGATGGCGTGCGGCAGTCGCATGCCGCGGTCCTCGGTGAATTTTTCGCGCGGCAGGATCTTGCCGCGCGCCACGCCGGTCAGGTCGGGCACCAGGCATTCGACTTCGGTGACGCGGTGCTCGTTGAGCCAGCTTTCCAGCTCGTTGAAGTTCTTGGGGGCGCTCATGGCCGGGCTCCTTGGCTTGGGTATTGGTTCGGGTTCGCGGAGGGCGGAGAGCGAACCTAACCCGGCTGGCTGCGCGCCAGGTCGTTGGCCTGCAGGCGCAGGCTGCGGCGCTGGCGACAGGCGCGGCCGAAGGCCTCGAAGATCGCGGCGTAGAAAGGGGTGTCCCAGCAGCGCCACTCGGGGTGCCACTGCATGGCGTAGGCGAAGGTGCGCGCGCCCTTGACCCAGAAGGCCTCGACCAGGCCGTCCGGCGCCCAGGCCAGCGGCGTGAGCCCATCGGCCAGGCGCGCGATGCCCTGCCCGTGCAGGGAATTGACCTGCGCCTCGGTGCCACCCGCCCACTCGGCCATCACGCTGCCCTCGGCGATGCGGATGGCGTGGCGCGGCGCGTACTGCTCGTCGGGCGGCGCGGTCTTGGGCTCGCGGTGGTCGTTCATGCCAGGCACCAGGTGCACGCGCTGGTGCAGCGCGCCGCCCAGGGCCACGTTGATTTCCTGGAAGCCGCGGCAGATGCCCATCAGCGGCACGCCCAGGTGCACGCAGGCCTTCACCAGCGCCAGGGTCAGCAGGTCGCGGTCGGCGTCCAGCGGCAGGCTGGGGTCGGCCACCTCTTCCTGGAAATGCGAAGGGTGCACGTTGGAGGGCGAGCCGGTGAGCATCACCCCATCGACCATGCCGAGCAGCTCGTCGATCTGCTCGACCTCGGCCAGGGGGAACATCACGGGCTGGGCCTGGGCGCCGACCTTCACGGCCCGCGCGTACTTGTCGCCCAGCAGCAGAAAGGGCATCTGGTGCCCGTGGTCGCCCAGCAGTCGATGGTCGGCTGGCAGCCAGACCATGCATGGCGGCTTGTTCATGGGTTCTCCACGCAATCGGCGTCCATTGTGGTGGGCAAATTGGATCACAATGAGAGCCAGTTGTGCCCATCCTGGGGTGCCACTTACCCTGCCCCGGTACTGCTCACCCGCCCATGCTGTCCGAATACCTGCTGGCCGAAATGAACCGCCTGGGCGCCCAAGACGCTCTGCCCCTGCACCGCCAGCTCTACGAGGCCCTGCGCCGCGCCATGCTGGACGGCAAGCTCGGCGCCGGCGAGCGCCTGCCCTCCAGCCGCGACCTGGCGCAGGACCTGGGCCTGTCGCGCAACACCGTGGTGGCCGCCATCAACCAGCTCAGCGTGGAGGGCTACCTGGCCAGCCGCGTGGGCAGCGGCACCTACGTGAACGACCACGTGCCGCGCGGCGGCCTGGCGCGTGGCCCGCGCGCGCCAGGCCAGGCGCCGCACCTGCAGCCGGCGCGCCTGTCCACGCGCGGGCAGTCGCTGGCGCACGAGTTCAGCGCCGGCGCGCTGGAGGTGCAGCCCTTCACGCCCGGCATCGCCGACTTCTCGGCCTTTCCGCTCACGCTGTGGCAGCGGCTGCAGAACAAGCACTGGCGCATGACCTACCCGGACATGCTGGACTACAACACCTCGGGCGGCTACGCGCCGCTGCGCCGCGCCATCGCCGACTACCTGCGCGTGTTCCGCAGCGTGCAACTGGACGCCGACCAGGTCATCGTCACCAGTGGCACGCAGCAGTCGCTGGAGCTGTGCGCCCGCCTGCTGGCCGACCACGGCGACACCGTGTGGGTGGAGGACCCCGCCTACTGGGGGGCCATGAAGGCCTTCATCGCCACCGGCCTGTCCGTGCACCCGGTGGCCACCGACGAGCAGGGCATCAACCCCGGCCCGGCCGACGATCCGAAGCCGCCGCGCCTGATCTACGCCACGCCCTCGCACCAGTACCCGCTGGGCGCGGTCATGTCGCTGGCGCGGCGCCACCAGCTGCTGGCCACCGCGCGCGCGCACGGCGCCTGGGTCATCGAGGACGACTACGACAGCGAGTACCGCTTCAGCGGCCCGCCGCTGTCCAGCCTGGAAGGCCTGGACCCGGACGGGCGCGTGCTCTACATGGGCACCTTCTCCAAGGTGCTCTACCCGGGCCTGAAGCTGGGCTACCTGGTGGTGCCCAAGGGCCTGGTCGAGGCCTTCCGCCAGGCCCACTACGACCTCAACCGCCCCGGCCAGATGCCCACGCAGGCGGCGCTGGCCGAGTTCATCGAGATGGGCCATTTCGCCAGCTCGCTGCGCCGCGCGCGCCAGACCTACGCCGAGCGCCGCCAGTGCCTGCTGGAGGCGCTCAAGCCCGTGCTGGGCGAGGGCCCCGAGGCCCCGCGCATCAGCGGCGCGGAGCAGGGCCTGCACCTGTGCCTGCGCCTGCCGCTCGCGGTGGACGACCAGGCCATCGCGCGCCGCCTCGCGCAACAGGGCCTGACGGTGCGCCCGCTGTCGGCCTACTGCCTGCGGCGGCAGGATTTGCGCGGGCTGGTGATCGGCTACGGCTACGCGCCGCTGGAGGAGATCCGGCGCTGCGGGCCGGTGGTGGCGGCGGCGGTGAAGCAGGCGGTGGCGGGCTGAACGACGCCACGCGCCTGACACATCCGACATCGAATACCCGGTCGGCAGGAACGCCCGCTCACACCACGTCGCGCAAGCGGTGCCACCACATGCCCAGCGCCAGGCTGGGCGTGCGCAGCAGCGCGCCGCCGGGGAAGCGGTGGTGCTTCAGGCGCGCGTAGAGGTCGAAGCGGCCGGCCTGGCCCAGCACGGCCTCGGCCACGAGCTGGCCCGCCAGGCCCGTGAGCGCCACGCCGTGGCCGCTGAAGCCCTGCAGGTAGTACAGGTTGTGGCCCAGGCGGCCGAAGTCGGGCGCGCGGTTCATGCTGATGTCGACGAAGCCGCCCCACAGGTGTTCCACCGGCACGGAGCCCAGCTCGGGGAACACGGTCGCCATGCGCGCGCGCATGGTGTTTTCCAGGTGGCGCGGCGTCATGGTGGTGTAGCTCACGCGGCCGCCGAAGAGCATGCGGCGGTCGGCGCTGAAGCGGAAGTAGTCCAGCACGAAGTTGTTGTCGCAGACCGCCGCGTCACCGGGAATCAGGCGCTCGGCCAGTTCCGCGTCCACCGGCGCCGTGCCCAGGATGTAGGTGCCCACGGGCATGATGCGCGCCGCGATCTCGGGCGCCACCTCGGGCCCGTGCTCGGGCAGCATGCAGTTGCCCGCCAGCACGCCGAAGCGCGCCGAGACCTGGCCGCGCGCCGTGCGCGCCACCAGGGTGTCGCCGCGCTGCAGCGCGGTGACGGCCGAGCGCTCAAAGATCCGCACGCCCGCGGCCTCGGCGGCGCGCGCCAGGCCCAGGGCGTACTTCAGCGGGTGCAGGTGGCCGCTGCGCTGTTCGCGCGCCGCCGCCGCGTAGTGGTCGGTGCCGATCAGGCGGCGCGCGTCGGCGCCCTCGGCCCAGTCCACCGCGATGCCGCGCGCGGCCAGGCCGTCCATCTCGGCGCGCAGCTCGCGCGCCTTGCGCGCGGTCTCGGCCACGTAGACATAGCCGAAGCGGCGGTCGCACGCGATGCCGTGCTCGGCGATGCGCTGGTCGATCAGGTCCACGGCCTCCACCGACATCGCCCAGGCGCGCTCGGCGTCCTCGCGGCCCAGCTGCTGCTCGAACGGGCCCTGCCCGCTCGCGTAACCCACGATGGCCTGGCCGCCATTGCGCCCGCTGGCGCCGCTGCCGATGCGATCAGCCTCCAGCACCGCCACCGACAGGCCGCGCCGCGCCATCTCCAGCGCCGCCGATAGGCCCGAGAAGCCCGCGCCCACCACCACCGCGTCCACCTTGAGGTGTTCCTGCAGCGGCGCGCGCGCCGGCCCGCGCTGCACGCTGGCTTCGTAGTAGCTGCGCTGGTTGAGTTGCGTGTCCGAGCCGATGAGCGAAGCGCCCCACATATCAGCCGCCCCCCTGCTGCGCGGCGCGCGTTCCCCCCGCAGAAGGGACGGTGCCTGCGGCCTGCCAAAGCCCGCTCCGCGGGGCCCCGCGATGGCGACAGGTCGCGCTCATCGCTGCTGTGCCACGCGGCCGGCCAGGTAGGTCCACACAAAGCAGGCGGCCGCGTTGCTGGTGAGCTCGGCGTGGTCGTAGGCGGGCGCCACCTCCACGCAGTCCATGCCGATCCAGTTCAGATCGGCCAAGCCTTCCAGGAAGCTCAGCACCTGAGAACTCGTGAGCCCGCCGGGCTCTGGCGTGCCGGTGCCGGGCGCGAAGGCCGGGTCCAGCACGTCGATGTCGAGCGTGAGGTAGGCCGGCCGCCCGGCCAGGCGCTCGCGGATGGCGCCGATCACCGGCCCCAGGGCCGCGCCGTCGAGCCCGCGCAGGTCGCGCGCCGTGAAGATCTGACCGCCCTGGTCGGCCACGTAGTCACGCGCGGCGCGCTCGCCGCTGGAGCGGGTGCCGATCTGCACCGTGTGCGCGGCGCTCACCAGGCCTTCCTGGATGGCTTCGTAGGTCCAGGTGCCGTGGCCCGAGGGCTCGCCGAAGTGGTCGCTCCAGGTGTCGCAGTGGGCGTCGAAATGCACCAGGGCCAGGGGCTCGCCGCCGTGGCGCGCCTTGGCCGCGCGCAGCAGCGAGAGCGTGACCGAGTGGTCGCCGCCCAGAAAGACGCAGTGGTGCTTGTCCATCAGCGCCGTGGCCTGGCGCTCGATGTGCGCGCGCACCTCGGCCAGGGGCGAGGCATTGGGCAGGCGCATGTCCAGCGCGTCGCCCAGGTGCTCCAGCGGCGAGACGTCGAACACCGGGTGGATGCCGTCGCACAGCATGAGGCTGGCGGCGCGGATGGCCTGCGGCCCGAAGCGCGCGCCAGGGCGGTTGGTCACCACGCCGTCGAAGGGAATGCCGCAGACCGCGTACGGCTGCTCAGCCAGCGGCGCGCAGGCCAGGAAACGGTTGCTGTTGTTGGCGTAGGCGAACTGACCAAGGGCCATGGTGGGAAACGGTGTCGGTGAAGGGAGCGCAAAGCGGTGGGCGACGATAGCGCCACGCCCCGGCGCCACAGGGGACCACTTGGACCGCGAACCCGGCGTCCACCCGCGGCGTTCCCGTCAGGCGAAATCCCACACGGGCGGCGGCGTCCGCGCGTCAGGCCCTGCGTTTGCTGGGCGAGCCCGAGGAACCGCGGGGCGTGGAAGTCGCCCAGGACGGGCCCGATGCCGCCCGAACCCCGGGTTCAGCGCCCCTTCTCGCGGCCGCCGAACAAACCCTTGAGCCCTTCGCCCAGCCGATCGCCGATGTTGGCGCCCGCCCCCGTGCCCACGCCCGGCATCACCGCCGTGCCGATGGCCGCGCCCAGCAGCGCGGCGCGCGTGAGCGTCACTTGAGGGTCGTCCAGCGTGCCGCCCACCGCCAGCGGCACGCCCACCACGCCGGCCGTGGCCCCGCGGGTCACGTCCACGCGCACGCGGCCCGACAGCGCCCGGCCCGGCGAGATCGCCACCTCGCCCGTGGCCGCGAGCAGGCCCGAGTTCGCCACCAGGTTCGACAGCTGAATGGCCTTGCCGCGCGTGCTCACCTGACCGGCCAGGGTATCGAGTTCGGTCAGCCCGCCGCTGGACAGGCCCACGGTGCTCGCCGCCTTCAACAGGTCCAGCCCATGCAGCGTGGCGCCGCTGACGGTGAAGCGCGTGTCGCTGCGCAAGGCGTTCACCAGCGCCTCGGCGCTCACGCGCTCGGGAAAGCGCGCGCCCAGCGTGGTGTCGGCCTGCAGGCGGCCCGTGAGCGTCTGGCGCGGCGCGGTCAGGGCCGACACCTCCACACCTTCGGTTCGCAGCCGGCCATCCAGCACCACGCGCCGCTCCTTCGCGCCGGCGCCGGGCAAGGTGACCGTGAGGGGACCCCGCACGCGGCCCCTGCCCACGCGCGCATCCAGCGCCCAGGCCGTGGCCTCGCCCTCGCGGCGCAGCGTGGCCGTGGTGCCGCGCAGCGCGCCGCCCACAATGGCCAGCTCGGCCTGGGCGGGCCAGCCGTCGTCGGCGAAGCGCAGTTCGGCGTTCACCGTCGTGCGCGCGCCGTCGGCCGCGAGCCAGCTCACCTCGTCGAGCACCAGCTCGCGCGGCAGCAGCGAAAAATCGATGGCCTCGCCATCGGCCGGCGCGGACGCCGGTGCGGCCCGCGCCCGCGCGCCCAGCAGCGCGACCGTGGCCTCGGGCAGCACCGCCTGCCGGACCACCAGCGTCTGCACGCGCAGCCGACCAGCCAGCAGGTCCCACCAGCGGGGGCGCAGCTCCACGCGCTGCAGCGACAAAGGCGTGCGCGCCTGGATGCTCAGCCCGTTCACCGCCACGCCGGGCACGGGCCACAGCGCCAGGCCGATGGCCTGCGCGCGCACCGGCGCGCCCAACACATCGCTCGCCTCGGCCGCCAGCCGCTCGCGAAAGGCCTCGCCCGCCACCCAGCGCTGCAGGGCCAGCAACAGGGCGGCGAGCAGCAGCAGGGGCAGAAGGCACCAGAGGGCGATTCGAAGGGGTCGGCGCATGCCGAAATTGTGCCCAGTCTGTGGCGCTTCACCGGGGCGCCAGCCTTGCCGGGCACTGTCGCGCCGGTCCCCCGGGCCCGCCGGTCACTGGACCTGTGCGGACCGCGCCCCGCGCCGTAGAGTGACCGCATGAACGCCTCCGCCATTCCTTCCGAGCGCCTCGCAGCGCTCCACCGGTCCGAATCCGAGCGCTTCATCGCCACCCACCCGCGCTCCATGGCCCAGGCCGAAGCGGCGCGCGCCCACTACCTGTTCGGCGTGCCGTTGCACTGGATGCGCGACTGGCCCGGCCCCGCCACGCTGGCGGTCGAGCGCGCGCAAGGCGCCGCGCTGTTCTGCGCCGACGGCCTGCGCTACAGCGACTTCTGCCTCGGCGACAGCGGCGCCCTCTTCGGCCACAGCCCCGAACCGCTGGCACAGGCCATCGCGCAGCAGGCCGAGCGCGGCCTCACCTGCATGCTGCCGTCCACGCACGCACTCGCCGTGGGCGAGGCCTTGCAGCGCGTGTTCGGACTGCCCGTGTGGCAGCTGGCGCTGTCGGCCAGCGACGCCAACCGGTTCATGCTGCGCTGGGCGCGCGCCGCCACCGGCCGGCCCCAGGTGCTGGTGTTCGATGGCTGCTACCACGGCGCGGTGGACGACACCCTGGTCGATCTCGACCCGGCCTCGGGCACCACCGTGCGCCGCCCTTCGGTGCTGGGCCAGGTGCACAACCACCACGCCTTCACCCGCGTGGTGCCCTTCAACGACCTGGCCGCGCTGGAGGCGGCGCTGTCGCGCGGCGACGTGGCCTGCCTGCTGGCCGAACCCGCGCTCACCAACTTCGGCCTGGTGCCCCCCAACCGGGGCTTCTGGCCCGTCGCGCGCGAGCTCTGCCGCCGCCGCGGCACGCTGTTCGTGGTCGACGAGACGCACACCCTCTCCACCGCGCTTGGCGGCTACGCACGCGCCCACGAACTGAACCCCGACGCCCTGGTGGTGGGCAAGGCCGTGGCCGGCGGCCTGCCCTGCGCGGTCTATGGCGTGACGGCCGAACTCGCGCAGCGCATGGCGCGCGCCAAGGACAGCGCACCCGAAGGCCACAGCGGCATCGGCACCACGCTGTCGGGCAATCCGCTGACCCTGGCCGCGCTGGAGGCGGCGCTCACCCACCTGCACACCGAGGCCAACTACGCGCACATGCTGGCCATCGCCGCGCTGCTGCAGGACGGCCTGCTCAAGCGCCTGCACGCCGCCCACCGGCCCTGGACCGTGACGCGCCTCGGCGCCCGCCTCGAGCTGCAGTTCATGCCGCGCACCCCGCGCCAGGCCCAGGACGTGCGTGAACACGCCCAGGGCGCGCTCGAATCCTTCACCCACCTGTTCATGCTCAACCGCGGCGTGCTGCTCACGCCCTTCCACTGCATGATGCTTGCCAGCCCGGCCACCACGCCCGCCGACGTGGAACGCCTGCTGTCGGTGTTCGACGAGCTGCTCACGGCGCTCGCCACCTGAACCTCAGCCCACGCCCACGGGTGAGGGCGCGAGCCGCACGATGCGCGTGAACAGGCGGTCAAAGGCCGGGTCGCACTGGCCCTCGGGGCTCAGCGGGTCCACATGGCTGGAGAAGGCGGCGTCCAGCGCGCGGCGGTCGGCTTCGTCCAGCAGTTGCTCCGCCGCCGGCAGCACCACCTGCTCCTCCAGCTTCATGTGGGCCAGGTAGAAGCGCACGTAGGCCTGGGCTTCGTCCACGAAAGCCTGGCGCCGGGGCTCGCCCAGGTACTCCCAGGCCATCAGCAGGTGCACCAACTCGCGCACGCGGTCCTCGCCGCCCATGTGCTCCTTTTCCAGGCGCTGGATGGTCTCCAACGTGTGCGGCGCGGCGCGCGCCACGCGTGGAAACAGCAGGTCCGACTCCTTCGGGTGGTGCAGCTTCTCGGGAAACTCGCCGATGTAGAACAGCATGGCCCGCAGCACATCGAAGAAGCGCTCGGGGCCATCGGTCTCGGGGCCTCGATCGATCATCACCAGCATCGAGCGCAGCATCGCCGACAGGCTGGCGTGTTCGTCCCGGACGGTGCGCAGGGCGTCGGATTTCATGGCGGATCTCCTCGAGGGTGGAACCCGCGCAGCTTCCCACGCGGCGCCCGCACGCGCCTTGATGCAGGTCAAGGCCTCCGCGCCCCAAAACCGCGCGCTTGACCTTGACACCGTGTCAAGCTTGAGAATGCTTCTACCCCAACTCAGGAGCCTCTCCATGAACCAGACCTTTACCGTGCAAGGCATGACCTGCGGCCACTGCGAACGCAGCGTCACCAACGCCATCAAGCAGATCGACCCCCAAGCCGAGGTGCGCATCGACCGGCCACAGAACCGCGTCGAGGTGCACAGCAGCCAGTCGCGCGAGAAGATCGCTGCGGCCATCCGCGAAGAAGGCTACGCGGTGGCGGCCTGATGGACACCCGCACCACCGCCTGGCCGGTCAACATCGGGCAGGCCGCGCAGCTCAGCGGCATCTCGCCCAAGATGCTGCGCCACTACGAAGGCCTGGGCCTGCTCGGCGAGGTGCGGCGCACCGACAGCAACTACCGCCAGTACGCCGAATCCGACGTGCACACGCTGCGTTTCATCCGCCGCGCGCGCGACATGGGCTTCACGCTCGACGAGATCCGCGACCTGGTGAACCTCTGGCACAACCGGCGGCGCAGCAGCGACACCGTCAAGCGCATCGCGCAAAAGCACATCGGCGACCTGGCCGAGCGCATCGCCGCCCTGGAAGCGATGCGCCGCACCCTGGAAGACCTGGTGGTCCGCTGCCCTGGCAACGACCGGCCCGACTGCCCCATCCTGGACGACCTCGGCGGCGGCGCCGACAAGGATCTTTACAAGAACCACACAGAGCCTGCCACTTTGCTGCACAGATCCCGCCCACAGTGAGACCCACGCCACCAGCCGGTGGTCCCACCGTACCAAGGAGTGCCCATGAAACCCTCGTTCAGCCGCCGCGCCTTTGCCGTCACTGCCGCTGCCACCGCCATCACGGCCCTGTCCTTCACCGCCGTCGCCCAAGGCGTCGGCGCGCCGGCCCAGCCGGCCCCCGCCACCAGCGCCGCCCAACCCCAGGCGCAAGCCCCCCGCCACGACCCGCAGCGCCACGCCCAGCGCATGGAGCGCCTGCAGCAGCGCATGGCCGAGCACCAATCCCGCCTGAAGGACAGCCTGCAGCTGCGCCCCGAACAGGAATCGGCCTGGAACGATTTCGTCGCGAAGATGAAGCCCCCCCCCCGGCCTGCGGGTGAACGCCCCAACCGCGAGGACTGGGCCAAGCTCAGCACGCCCCAGCGCCTGGACCGCCTGGACGCGATGAAGGCCGAGCGCGACCGCCAGGTGGCGCAACGCCACGATGCGATCCGCCGCTTCTACGCCCAGCTCACGCCCCCGCAGCAAAAGGCCTTCGACGCGCAGCGCGGCATGGGCCTGGGCGGCATGCGCCATGCGGGCCATCGCGGCCCCATGGAGCGTTTCGACCGCATCGGGCACGGCGGCCAGGGCTTCAAAAGCCATGGCGAACCGCGCCAACCCCGCCTCTGACTTCTTCCTACTGAATCCATTACTTAAATTAGTGGTAGTAGATAAGGGGCGCTGTCTTCTGTGGACAAGCGCCCCTTGTCCTTTGGCGACAAGGATTTTTCGATCCTGACAAGTCTGTGTGAAGCACCCGGCCAAACGTGAACCCCGAATGGGGACAAACCGCGAATGCCCGCCGTTCCTGTGGACAAGTCATGGCTTGTTCCAGAATTACCCACAGCTTTGTTCCAAAGTCTGGTGACAGTTGCTCACGAAAGGCCTCGGCACCCGCTGCTACACTGCGCGGCTTTCGCCCGCCCGCCTTTCGCAATGCCCGTGTCCCTCGGCGGCCAAGCGCCCGCCAGCTTCGATCTCAAGAGCGTTCACCTGCCGCTGCTGGCGCTGCTGCTCAAGTCGGGCGACATGGAGTTGCTGCGCCGCGAGTTCGGCCAGCGCTACGGCGACCAGCCCGAGTTTTTCGACCACGACCCGCTGCTCATCGACCTGCAAGGCCTGAGCGGCGAGCAAGCCCTGCCCGACCTGATGCAGGTGAGCGAGTTGCTGCGCGCGCACCGCCTGCGCCCGGTGGCCGTGAACGCGGCCAGCGAGGCCCAGCGCGCCGCCGCCCAGGCCGCCGGCCTGCCGCTGGCCGACGCGCCGCTGCTCACCCGCCAGGGCCACGCGCCGGCGCCGTCCGCCAGTGCGGCCCCGGTGGCCGTTGCGCCGCCACCGCCGGTGCCCGCGCCGGGCGCCCTGGTCATCGACAAGCCCCTGCGCTCCGGCCAGCAGGTCTACGCGCGCGGTGGCGACCTGGTGGTCATGGCCATGGTGAACCCAGGCGCGGAGGTCATCGCCGATGGCCACATCCACGTCTATGCCCCGCTGCGTGGCAAGGCCATGGCCGGCGCGCGCGGCCACGCGCAGGCGCGCATCTTTTCCCTGGCCATGGCGCCCGAGCTGATTTCCATCGCGGGCGTCTACCGCACCAGCGAGGTGCCGCTGCCGCAGGCCCTGCTGGGCCGGCCCGCCCAGGTGCGCTTGCACAGCACCGCCGACGGCGACCGCCTCGTCATCGACGCCCTGTCCACCTGAAACCGAACCACCGAATCCACGGAGCCATTCCATGACCCGAATCGTCGTCGTCACGTCCGGCAAGGGCGGGGTGGGCAAGACCACCACCAGCGCGAGTTTTGCCACCGGCCTGGCCCTGCGCGGTCACAAGACCGCGGTCATCGACTTCGACGTCGGCCTGCGCAACCTCGACCTCATCATGGGCTGCGAGCGCCGCGTGGTCTACGACCTGATCAATGTCATCCAGGGCGAGGCCAACCTCAACCAGGCGCTCATCAAGGACAAGCAGGTCGACAACCTGTACATCCTGGCCGCCAGCCAGACGCGCGACAAGGACGCCCTCAACCAAGACGGCGTCAAGCGCGTGCTCGACGAGCTCTCGGGCATGGGCTTCGATTACATCGTCTGCGACTCGCCGGCCGGCATCGAATCCGGAGCGCTCATGGCCATGCACTACGCCGACGAGGCCCTGGTGGTGACCAACCCCGAGGTGTCCAGCGTGCGCGATTCCGACCGCATCCTGGGCATGCTCTCCAGCAAGACGCGCCGCGCCATCGAGGGCAAGGAAGCCATCAAGGAGCACCTGCTCATCACGCGCTACAACCCCAGCCGCGTGGCCGACGGCCAGATGCTCTCGCTGCAGGACATCCAGGATATCCTGCGCATCCCGCTGATCGGCGTGATCCCCGAGAGCGAATCGGTGCTGACCGCGTCCAACCAGGGCACGCCGGCGATTCACCTCAAGGGCAGCGACGTGGCCGAGGCCTACGGCGACGTGATCGACCGCTTCCTCGGCAAGGACAAGCCGCTGCGCTTCATCGAAGCCGAAAAATCCGGCTTCTTCAAGCGCCTGTTCGGAGGGAAATAAGGCATGTCCCTGCTGTCTTTCCTGCTGGGTGAGAAGAAAAAGACCGCTTCGGTCGCCAAGGAGCGCTTGCAGATCATCCTGGCGCACGAGCGTTCCGGTCGCAGCGCCGCCGAGCCCGACTACCTGCCCGCGCTGCAGCGCGAGCTGGTGGCGGTGATCGGCAAGTACATCCGCATCAATCCCGACGACATCAAGGTCCAGCTCGAGCGCCAGGACAACCTCGACGTGCTCGAGGTCAAGATCGAGCTGCCCGAGCACCGTTGAGCCCAGGCCGGTAGAATCCCCAGGTTTCGCGCGCTCCTCAGCGCGCCCGCCCGGACTCCCGCCCCGGGCCTGCCGCTGGCCATCGCCCTGATGGCCTTTTTCACGCTCCCCTGCCCCGTGGCCGCCCGGCGGTCGCGCGATGGCTTGTTGGCGCGTGGCCGTCTCTGGAAAGGAACCGCATGGCCAAGGAAGAACTGATCGACATGATGGGTATCGTCAACGAGGTGTTGCCCGACACGCGTTTTCGCGTCACCCTGGACAACGGGCACCAGCTCATTGCCTATTCCGCCGGCAAGATGAAGAAGAACCACATCCGCATCCTCGCGGGTGACCGTGTGTCGCTGGAGCTGTCGCCCTACGACCTGACCAAAGGCCGCATCAACTTCCGCCACCTGGAAGGCCGAGGCCCGGCGACGCCGCGCCGCCGCTGAGACCAGGAAAGTCATCAGCATGTCACGGTCGGGCCGTACAGCGCCCGATCGGCGGCATTCAGCGCACCGCCTGATCGGCCGAGAACATGGCCAGGGCTCCACCGGAGCCGCCGTGTTCGAGGTCAACCATGTTGGTGCGTTTCCCCCGCTTGTCTGGCCGGTGCCCAGCCCGTTCGGTGCTGGTGCTGGCCCTGGGCCTGCCGCTGCTGGCCCTTGCCGCCCCGGATGGGGCTGCGCCCCCGGCGCCGGCCACCCCAGCGGCCCAGATCTGGATCAACGTGGGCGGCTTTTCGCGCCACTTCGACCGCAGCAAGCACCACAACGAGCGCAACTTCGGCTTCGGTATCGAGTGGCGCACTTCGCCCGAGTTGTCGTACATGGCCGGTGTGTACGACAACAGCGTCGGCAAGCATTCCCAGTACCTGGCGGCCAACTGGCAGCCCTGGAGCCTGGGCCCGGTCAAGCTGGGCGCGGCGGTCGGCCTCATGAATGGCTACCCGGCGATGAAGCGCGGCGGCACCTTTTTCGCCGCCCTGCCCATGGCCTCCATCGAAGGCCGGCGCTTCGGCGTCAACCTGGGTCTCATTCCCTCGATGAAGGACGTGGACGGCGCGGTGGTGCTGCAGTTCAAGCTGCGCCTGCACTGAATCGGGCCCGGGCGGCGACCCATGGCCGCGCGGGGCCGACCGCCTGGCGCTAGCATTACCGGCTTCGCCTTCCACCGAGCATCCACCATGGAATTCGCCACCTGGCTCGCCTTCTTCGCCGCCTCCTGGGCCATCAGCATCTCGCCGGGCGCGGGTGCCGTGGCCGCCATGAGCGCCGGGCTCTCGCATGGTTTTCGCCGCGGCTACCTCACCACCCTGGGCCTGGTGCTGGGCATCTGGACGCAGATGCTGGTGGTCTCGGTGGGCCTGGGCGCGCTGGTCACGGCGTCCAGCACCGCCTTCCTGGTCGTCAAGTGGGCCGGCGTGGCCTACCTGGTGTGGCTGGGCATCCAGCAATGGCGCGCGCCCGCGCGGCCCCTGGCCAGCGGCGACGAGGCGGCCACCAGCCGGCGCGCGCGCGACCTCATCGCGCGCGGCTGGATCATCAACGCGCTCAACCCCAAGGGCACGGTCTTCCTGCTGGCCGTGGTGCCGCAGTTCCTCGACCTGGCGCAGCCGCTGGCGCCGCAGTACCTGGTGATCGGCCTGACCCTGGGCTTCACCGACCTGGTGGTGATGGCGGGCTACACGGCGTTGGCCGCGCGCCTGCTGCGCACGCTCAAGTCGACCGCGCACATCCGCGCGCTCAACCGTGTGTTCGGCACGCTGTTCGTGGTCGCGGGCGGCCTGCTGGCGATGTTCAAGCGCAGCGCCTGAGCGCCGCCCCGCCGCTCAGTGCAGCTTCACCAGCGGCGTCGCGCGCTTCACCAGGAAGCGCGCCACCGCCAGCGTGGCCGTGCGCGCCGTGCCCAGCACCGCCTGGTGGTGCATCAGGTGCAGGCTGGTGTACATCACCCGCGCCAACAGGCCCTGCACGAACCAGCTCGGGCCGAACAGCTTGCCCATGAGGCTGCCCACCGAGCTCTGGGTGCCCAGCGACACCAGCGAGCCGTGGTCGTGGTAGCGGTATGGCGCCTGGCCGGGCGGGCGGCCTTCGGCCAGCTGGCGCAGGCGCTTGGCCAGGTAGCTGGCCTGCTGGTGCGCCGCCTGCGCGCGCGGTGGCACGAGGCCGCCACCCGGCAGGACGCAGGCCGCGCAATCGCCCAGCGCATGGATGGCCTCCTGGCCCTTCACGCGCAGGTCGGGCTCCACCTCCACCTGGCCTGAGCGGGTCACCGGCAGACCCTGCTCACCCAGCAGCGCCGGCGCCTTGATGCCCGCGGCCCAGACCACCAGGTCGGCGGGAAAGCGGCGGCCCTCGGTGTCGGTCACGGCGTCGGGCGCCACGCCGGCCACGCGGCAGGACGTGACCACGTTCACCGCGCGTTCGCGCAGCAAGGCCGTGGCCGAGGCCGACACGCGCTCCGGCAGCGGCGCCAGGATGCGGTCCGCGCCCTCGATCAGGGTGAGCTGCACGTCGCGCAGGCCGTCGAGGCGGCGAAAGCCGTAGCGCGTATGCACCTGGCTGGCCTCGCGCAGCTCGGCCGCCAGCTCCACGCCGGTGGCGCCGCCGCCGATGATGACCACGCGCACCGCCGCCTCCACGCCCGCGCTCTTGCGCAGTTCGGCCGCCGTCAGCAGCTTGAGCATGCGCTGGCGGAAACGCTCGGCGTCGGCCGGCTGGTTGAGCGACATGGTGTGCTCGGCCGCGCCGGGCACGTTGAAATGGTTGGCGGTGCTGCCCAGCGCCAGCACCAGCTGGCCATAGACCAGCGTGCGCTCGGGGATGAGCAGCTCGCCGTGCTCGTCGTGCACGGCGTCCACGGTGATCATCCGCTGCCCGGCGTTCAGGCCCTTGAACGCGCCCAGGCAGAAGGTGAAGCGGTTGTCGTGCGCCAGCATCTCGTACGACAGGCCCTCCTGGTGGATGTCCAGCGTGCCGGCGGCCACCTCGTGCAGCGAGGGCTTCCAGATGTGGAAGAGCTGGCGGTCGACCAGGGTCACGCGCTCGGGGCCCAACTGACGGCCCAGCTTGCAGGCGAGTTCCAGGCCGCCGGCGCCGCCGCCGACGATCACGATGGGGTGGTTCATGCCAAGGTCCTTCGCGGCAAAAGGGCGCCGCACTGCGCCCATCATGCCAAAGGCCCGCCGCCGCCTTTTCGCGCGCGTGTGGCCTCAGCGCGGCTGGAACGCGATCAGCGCCATGCCCGCCAGCGCGATCGCCACGCCCGCCACGTCCCAGGCGCTGGGCCGCACGCCGTCCACGGCCCACAGCCAGGCGATGGCCACGCTCACGTACACGCCGCCGTAGGCCGCGTACACCCGCCCCGACGGCGCGTCGTGCAGCGTGAGCAGCCACACGAAGACCGCCAGGCTCAGCGCCGCCAGCGGCAGCGCCCACCAGCCGGCGGCCTGCTGGCGCAGCCACAGCAGGGGCAGGAAGCAGCCGAGGATCTCGGCCAGGGCGGTGACGATGTAGAGCAGCAGGGTTTTCATCGGGGACGGGCGCGATGGGCCCGGCCCGATTGGACCAGAGCGCCCGCGGGGCCTTGAAATGCCCCGGCCCACCCTGAAGTGGCTACAGTGTCAGCCACCGCTACCAGGAGCCCGGCCATGCAGATCAAGGACCTCTCCCGCGCCACCGGCGTCGATATCGAAACCATCCGCTACTACGAGAAGCAGGGCCTGCTGCCCGAGCCCGCGCGGCGCGACAACGGCTACCGCGACTACGCCTCCGAGCACCTGGAGCGCCTGGCCTTCATCCGCCACTGCCGCGCGCTGGACATGCCCCTGGCCGACGTGCAGCGCCTGCTGGGTTTCCTGGACGACCCCGATTCGCACTGCCGCCACGTGGACGGCCTGGTGGACGAGCAACTGGCGCGCGTGCGCGCCCGACTCAAGAGCCTGCGCGCGCTGGAAAAGCAGCTGCTGCGCCTGCGCGAGCGCTGCCAGGACGGCGAGGACGGTTCGAGCTGCGGCATCCTGGACGAGCTGGTGTCGGCCGCGCATGGCGAGGCCTGCGCCTGCCACGCCCAGACGGCGGGGGCCTGAGATGGCGGCCCCCACCCTGCACCGGCTCGGACCGGACGACCACGCCCTGCTGCTGCGCCTGAACGCGATGTTCGCCGAGGCCTTTGACGACGATGAGACCTACACGGGCGCCCCGCCCGACGAGGCCTGGGCGCGCGAGGCCCTGGGCCGCCCGGGCCTGATCGCGCTGGTGGCCCTCGATGGCGAGGCGGTGGTCGGCGGTCTGGTGGCCTACGAGCTCGACAAGCTGGAACGCCGCCGCCGCGAGGTCTACCTGTACGACCTGGCCGTGGCAGAGGCGCACCGCCGCCAGGGCATCGCCACGCAACTCATCGACCACTTGCGCGCCATCGCGCGCGAGCGCGGCGCCTGGGTGGTGTATGTGCAGGCCGACCACGGCGATGAACCCGCGATCGCGCTGTACACCAAGCTCGGTGTGCGCGAGGACGTCATGCACTTCGATCTGCCGCTGGACTGAGCGCGCGGCCGCACGGGCTCAGACCCGCGAGCCCGTCGCCTGCTCGATCGCCTGCATCGCGGCCTTGAAGATGCGCTGGCGGTCGGCCAGCTTCACCTTGTGCTGCTCGTGCAGGTCGTTGAGGGCGATGGTCAGGTCCAGCATCAGGTTCTTCAGGGCCTTGCGGTCCAGCTCGTGGCCGATGCGGCCGTTGGGCAGGCGCACGCCCGGCCCCAGCGGCAGCAGGCACAGCAGCAGCACCGTCCACAGCTCGGGCACTGGCGCCAGGAAGTGCAGCCAGTACGGCCAGCGCTCGTGCAGGGCGCGCAGCATGTCGCGGCACTCGGGGATGGTGTGCACCTGGCGCGGGTCGCGGTCCAGCCCGCTGAAGGCGAAGTACACGCCCGCGGTGAGCTGCTCCACGCGGATGGTGTTGTCCGACAGGTGCAGCAGGTCTTCCACGCAGCGGCCCAGGCCCTCGCCGCTGCCGTCGGCCAGGTTGAGCGTGAGCACCAGGCGGTGCAGTTCGGTGGGCAGGGCGTCCAGCCCCGAGCCCAGCGCCAGGCGCTGCGGGGTGCCGTCGGGGTCGTCGAGTGCCATGGGTCGAGATTCTGCGCCGAAGCCGGGCACGCCCGTTCAGCGCCGTCCCGCCAGTGGGGGAGGCAGTGGGTCGCCGGCCTGGCGGCGGCGGAACAGCGCCGCGCGCGCCAGCACGATGGTGGTGACCGGTGCGGTGATGGACAGCACGATGATGATCAGCCACACGTGCAGGGCCAGGCCCTCGGCGTGCGCGGTGAAGTGCACGATGGACGCCAGGGTGACGATCCAGGCCCCCAGCGTGGAGGCCAGCGCTGGCGCGTGCATGCGCAGGAAGAAGTCGGGCAGGCGCCACAGGCCCAGCGCCGCCACCAGCACCACCACGCCGCTGGCCAGCAGCAGCGCGGCGACCAGAATCTCGGTCCAGGGAGGGATGTCGGCCAGGTTCATTGCACGACCCTCCGTGCCGCGCACTGCGGGGCTGAGCGCCTTGGGAGCGGTCCGGCGGCGCTCATTCGATGACCTCCCCGCGCAGCAGGAACTTGGCCAGCGCCACCGAGCCGACGAAGCCGAACAGCACCATCAGCAGCGCGCCCTCGAAGTACATGTCGCTGTCGTAGCGGATGGCCAGCACCAGCATCACCAGCATGCCCACCACGTAGAGAAAGTCGACCGCCAGCACGCGGTCCTGCGCGCTGGGGCCGCGCAGCAGCCGCGCCAGGCCCAGCCCCATGGCCAGCAGGTACATCACCACGGTGGCGGTGATCGCCGTTGTCAGCAGGGAACTCATGGGGAAACCTCCGCGCAGCGTGCTGCGGTGCGAGCCGCTTCGGGCGGCCGTGCCTTGTTCATCCAAAAACCTCCTTCAGGGGCAGCTCGTAGTCGGCCTTGTAGTGGGCGATGAAGGCCGCTTCGTCGTCCAGGTCGAACACGTGCAGCAGCAGCGCCGCGCAGTCGGGCGCGAGTTCGCACCACACGGTGCCGGGGATCACGGCGGTGATCATGGACAGCGCCGCCAGGCCGTGCACGTTGCGCAGGTCCAGCGGGATCACCACGAAGCGCCCGCGCGGCGGGTCGCGCCGCGAGTGCGCGACGCCCAGCGCCACGTCGATCGCCGAGCGCACCACGTCGCGGCCCACGCGCAGGATGAGGCGGATCAGCGTGCCCCAGTGCCGCAATGGCCCGGGCGTGGGGCGCAGCGGCGCCATCAGCAGCGGCACCACCACCGCCACCAGCAGGCCCAGCCCGATCTGGCCCCAGCCCAGGCTGCGCGTGAGCAGCAGCCAGCCGCCGAACAGGCCCAGCGACAGCCAGGGAGACGGCATGAGCGCCGCCCGGACGCCCGACCGCGCCCGTTTCGGGGCCACGGGCGACGCTGCATCGGTGGGACGCTTCATGGCGTGCCTCCGCGAACCGTGGGATGCGGGACGGTGATCGCGCCGCGCACCGCGTCGATGTAGCGCTGCGGCTCGTGCAGCGCGTCGGCCATGGCGCGGGTGTAGCCCAGCACGGTTTCGGCCTGGCCCACCATCAGCAGGGACGCGCCCAGCAGCGCGGCGATGGGCAGGGTCTCGGCCACGCGCAGGCGCGGCGCGGGCCGGTCCTGCGTGGTCCAGAAGTGGCGCATGCCCACGCGCATGAGCGAAATGGCCGCGAACAGGCCCGACACGATGAGCAGCGCGAACAGCGTCCAGGCCGCGGCGCCGCGCAGCTCGAGCAGCGCGCCCAGCATGGCCAGCTTGCTGACGAAGCCCGAGAACGGCGGCAGGCCGGCGATCACCATGGCGCACAGGGTGAAGGCCACGCCGAGGAAGGCCAGTGCGGCCGGAATGGCGCGGCCGATGAGCTCTTCCTCGTTGTCGTCGAGATTGATGCCGCGCGGCGGCTCGGCGTCCAGGAAAGCCGGCAGCGCGTAGTTGCCGTCGTCCCAGTCCTCGGGGCCCTCCGGCACCTGGCGCGCGCGCTCCAGCAGCTCCACCAGCAGGTACAGCGCGCAGCCGGCCAGGGTGGAGCTGGCCAGGTAGAACAGCGCCCCGCTGCTGAGCGCGGGTGCATCGAAGCCGATGGCCGCGATCAGCGTGCCGGAGGACGCGATCACGCTGAAGCCGGCCAGGCGGTTGAGCTGCTGCGAGGCCAGCATGCCGATGGCGCCGAAGGCCAGCGTGGCCAGGCCGCCCCAGATCAGCACCGTGCCGCCGAAGCCGGCCGAGCTGCCGGCGTCGGCGGGGAAGCACAGCGTCCACAGCCGCAGCACGGCGTACACGCCCACCTTGGTGAGGATGGCGAACACCGCGGCCGCCGGCGCGCTGGCCGCGCCGTAGGCCGGCGGTAGCCAGAAGTTGAGCGGCCACAGCGCGGCCTTGGCCAGGAAGGCGATGGCCAGGATGGCCGCGCCCGCGTGCAGCAGGCCGCGGTCGCGATCGGCCACCAGGCTGAGCTTGTCGGCGATGTCGGCCATGTTCAGCGTGCCGGTGACCCCATACAGCAGCGCCACGCCGATCAGGAACAGCAGCGAGGCGAACAGGTTGATCGCGATGTAGTGCAGGCCGGCGCGCACGCGCGCGATGCCGCCGCCGTGCAGCAGCAGGCCGTAGCTGGCGGCCAGCAGCACCTCGAAGAACACGAACAGGTTGAACAGGTCGCCCGTGAGGAAGGCGCCGTACAGGCCCATCAGCTGCAGCTGGAACAGCACATGGAAGTACACGCCCGCGTGCTGCCAGCGCGCCAGGGCGTAGAGCAGCGCGGCCAGGCCCACCGCGCCCGCCAGCACCGCCATGAAGGCGGCCAGCGGGTCGGCCACCAGCACGATGCCGAAAGGCACCGGCCAGTTGCCCGGCAGGTAGACGCCAAAGACGGTGGGGCCGCCCGCCTGCACGCGCATCAGCAGCCAGATGGCCAGCGCCAGGCCCAGCGCGGTGGAGGCGGTGTTGATCGCCGCCTTGGTGCGCCGGCGACCCTCGCCCAGCATGAGCATGAGGGCGGCCGTGCCCAGCGGCAGCAGCACGGGCGCCACCAGCAGGTGTTCGGTGGCGGGCATCATCGGTTGTTCCTTCCAGGAAGGCCACGGAACCGGCTTTGCCGGGCCGTAGGCATTGCCCCCTTGAGGGGGTCGCGCGAAGCGCGGCGGGGGTGTTTCATGGCCCCTCCTCCCGGCCATCGACGTGGTCGCCGCCGGACAGGCCGCGCAGCGCCAGCAGCACCACCAGGAACAGCGCCGTGGTGGCGAAGCCGATGACGATGGCCGTCAGCACCAGCGACTGCGGCAGTGGGTCGGTGTAGTGCTGCAGGTCGGCCGGCAGGCCGGGGCGCACGATGGGTTCGGCGTCCACCGACAGGCTGCCCACGCTGAAGATGAACAGGTTGACGGCGTACGACAGCAGCGACAGGCCGATCAGGACCTGGAAGGTGCGCGGCCGCAGCACCAGCCAGACGCCGGCGCCGGCCATCACGCCAATGGCGATCGAGACGATCAGTTCCATCAGTGGGCCCCTTTCTCTTGTGCCTGTCCGGTTTCGTCGTCTTCCTGCGCCGCCTGCTGGCGGCGCGCGCGCAGCGACTGGTGGGCGATGGCCGTGAGCAGCAGCAGCGTGGAGCCCACCACCACCGTGAACACGCCGAGGTCGAACAGCGCCGCGCTGGGAACGTGCACCTCGCCCACCAGCGGCCAGGTCAGGTGCGCGGTGTGCGTGGTGAGGAAGGGGTAGCCCAGCGCCAGCGAGCCCAGGCCCGTGGCCAGCGCCACGCTCAGGCCGAAGGCGATCCAGCGCGGCGGCACCAGGCGCATGCGGTCTTCCACCCAGCGCGTGCCGCTCACCATGTACTGCGCGATGAAGGCGATGGCCACCACCAGGCCGGCGACGAAGCCGCCGCCCGGTTCGTTGTGGCCGCGCATGAACAGGTGAAAGGCGAACACCGCGGCCACGGGCAGCAGCAGGCGCACCAGCACGGCGGGCACCTCCAGGTAGCGCTGCGGCGTGTCGCCGTCCTCGCGCGTGACCAGGTCGCTTTCGATGTGCTGCGGCACCGCGCGCTGCTGCGCGGGGCGGTCGATCACCTCCACCGGCGGGCGGAAGCGCCGCAGCAGCGCGTACACGGTGATGCCCACGATGCCCAGCACCGTGATCTCGCCCAGCGTATCGAAGGCCCGGAAGTCCACCAGCATCACGTTGACGATGTTGGTGCCGCCGCCCTGCGGCAGCGCGTTGTCGATGAAGAAGGGCGAGATCGACATCGGTGCGGTGCGCGTGAGCATGGCGTAGGACAGCACGGCCAGGCCGGCGCCGATCAGCACCGCCACCACCAGGTCGCGGCGGCGGCGCCAGAAGGTGCGCCGCAGGTAGAGCGGGTCGTCCTCCTGCACGCGCTTGGGCATCCAGCGCAGGCCCAGCAGGAACAGCACCGTGGTCACCACCTCGACCGCGAGCTGGGTGAGCGCCAGATCGGGCGCCGAGAACCAGGCGAAGGTGATGCACAGACACAGGCCGACCACGCTGAGCATGATCAGCGCCGCCAGGCGGTGGAACTTGGCCTGCCACGCGGCGCCGATGGCGCAGGTCACGCCGATCGCCCACAGCAGCACGAAGCCGGGCGTGGCCGGGATGCGCGGGCGATCGCCCCAGCTCAGCGGCACCACCAGGGCCGAGCCCAAGCCGGCCAGGCCGGCGATCAGCACCATCCAGAACAGCTGCGGCTGCAGCCGCTGCGTGCCCAGCAGGCGCTGCAGCCAGCGCGCCAGCCGGGTCAGTGCGGTCAGGGCGCTGTCGAACACGGCGCGTCCGTCCAGCCCCAGCAGGCCCGGCGCGCGGATGCTGTCGCGCCGCTTCAGCCACTGGCCGAACAGCAGGTAGGCCAGCACGCCGCCCCCGGTAGCGATCAGGCTCATCACCAGCGGCGTGTTGAAGCCGTGCCAGACCGCCAGGCTGTACGCTGGCAGGTCGCCGCCCACCACCGGCGTGGCGGCCATGGCCAGCAGCGGCCCCACGGACCAGGCCGGCAGCGTGCCCACCACGATGCAGGCCAGCACCAGCAGCTCCACCGGCACGCGCATCCAGTGCACGGGCTCGTGCGGCTGGCGCGGGCAGTCGGGCGGCGCGCCGAAGAACACATCGTGCGCGAAGCGCAGCGAATACACCACCGCGAACACACCGGCCAGCGTGGCCAGCGCGGGCAGGCCGTATTCGATGACCGGGCTGGCGCTCACGAACACCGTCTCGGCGAAGAACATTTCCTTGGAGAGGAAGCCGTTGAGCAGCGGCACGCCCGCCATGGCCGCGCAGGCCACGATGGCCAGGGTGCCGGTGATGGGCATGGAGCGGAACAGGCCGTCCAGGCGGCGCATGTCGCGCGTGCCGGTCTCGTGGTCGATGATGCCCACCGACATGAACAGCGAGGCCTTGAAGGTCGCGTGGTTCATCATGTGGAAGACCGCCGCCACCGCGGCCAGCGGGCTGTTGAGGCCCAGCAGCAGCGTGATCAGGCCCAGGTGGCTGATGGTGGAATAGGCCAGCAGGCCTTTGAGATCGTTCTGGAACATGGCCGCGTAGGCGCCCAGCAGCAGCGTGGCCAGGCCCGCGCCGCCGACGATCCAGAACCACTCCGGCGTGCCCGCCAACGCGGGCCACAGCCGCGCCAGCAGGAACACGCCGGCCTTGACCATGGTGGCCGAGTGCAGGTACGCCGACACCGGCGTGGGCGCGGCCATGGCGTGCGGCAGCCAGAAATGGAAGGGGAATTGCGCGCTCTTGGTGAGCGCGCCCAGCAGGATGAGCACCAGCGCCGGCGTGTACAGCGGGTGCTCGCGGATGCGCTCGCCGGCCGCCAGCACCACCTCCAGCTCCAGGCTGCCCACGATGTGGCCCAGCAGCAGCACGCCCGCCAGCAGCGCCAGCCCGCCGGTGGCCGTGACGGTGAAGGCCATGCGCGCGCCGCGCCGCGCGTCCTTGCGGTGCGTCCAGTAGCCGATCAGCAGGAAGGAAAAGACGCTGGTGAGCTCCCAGAACACCACCAGCTGCACCAGGTTGCCCGAGAGCACCACACCCAGCATGGCGCCCATGAAGCCCAGCAGCAGCGAATAGAAGCGCGCCGCCGGGTCTTCGGCCGAGAGGTAGTAGCGCGCGTAGACGATGACCAGCAGGCCCATGGCGCTGACCAGCATGGCGAACATCCAGGCGAAGCCGTCGATGCGCACGATCAGGTCGATGCCCAGCGCGGGCAGCCAGCCCAATCGCTCGATCAGCACGGCGCCATCGCGCACCTCGGGGTAGATCAGGACCAGCGGGACGGCCACCCCCAGGGCCACCAGCGCTGCCCAGGACGATTCGAGGTTGCGTGCGTTCGTCGGCAGCAGCGCCGCGACCACGCAGCCCACGAAGGGCAATATCAGCAGGAAAAACAAGGACATGGCCCAAGTCTAGGGGACGCTCGCGGCCCTCACGCGAAAAAACCGGGCGCGCGTTTCCCCTGTGTCAGGCCGCGCCGCCCTCGCCTTCCCCGCCCTGCAGCTTCTTGCGCCGCTTCCACAGCGTGGTGCGCGAGACGCCCAGGCGCGCCGCGGCCTCGGCCAGGCGCCCGCCCGACTGCTCCAGCGCGCGCTCGATCTGCGCCAGCTCGGCGCGCTCGCGCGCGTCGGCCAGCGTGGCCGCGGGCCCCGGCTCGTCGAGCGCGCGCTCGGGGAACAGATCGGCCGCCCCCAGGGCCGGTCCCTCGCCCAAGGCCATGGCGCGCTCGATGCGGTTGCGCAGCTCGCGCACGTTCCCGGGCCAGGCGTGCGCGCGCAGCGCGGCCTCGGCCTCGGTCGCCAGCGCGGGCGGCGCCAGGCCCTGGCGCTCGGCGGCCTGGCGCAGGAAGCCGCGCGCCAGCGGCAGCACCTCGTCCGGGCGCTCGCGCAGCGGCGGCACGCGCAGCTCGACCACCGCGAGGCGGTAGTACAGGTCTTCGCGAAAGCTTCGGTCGGCGATGCGCGCGCGCAGGTCGGCGTTGGTGGCGGCCACCACCCGCCCGCGAAAGCGCTGGTCCTGGCGCGCGCCGAGGCGGCGGAAGTGGCCGTCCTGCAGCACGCGCAGCAGCGCGGTCTGCAGGCGCGGGTCGAGTTCGCCGATCTCGTCCAGGAACAGGGTGCCGCCGCCGGCCTCCTCGAACCAGCCGGCGTGCGCGCCGCTGGCGCCGGTGAAGGCGCCGCGCTCGTGGCCGAAGAACTGGCTCTCCATCAGCTCGCGCGGCACCGCGCCGCAGTTCACCGCCACGAAGGGCTCGCCCGCGCGCGCCGAGCGCTCGTGCAGCTGGCGCGCCGCCACCTCCTTGCCGACGCCGGTCTCGCCCAGCAGCAGCACCGGCACGTCGCGCGCGGCCAGCCGCTCCAGGTCGCCCGCCAGGCGCTCGGTGGCGGGCGACAGGCCGAAACCCAGCGCCGGCCCGTCGCCGCCGGCCGCAGGCACCAGGGCGCGGATGCGCTCGACCAGCGCGTCGACGTCGAAGGGCTTGGTGAGGTAGTCGTCGGCGCCCGCGCGCACCAGGCGCACGGCCTGGCCGACGTCGGCGAAGGCGGTGGCGAAGACGATGGGCGTGCGCCCCAGGTAGGGCAGCGCGCGGCGGTACAGCGCCTCGCCCGAGCCGTCGGGCAGGCGGATGTCGCTGAGCACGAAATCGGGCCGCGCGCGGCGCAGCGCGGCCAGGGCCTGCGCGCCGTCGCTGGCGTGGACCACCTCGAAGCCCTCCAGCCGCAGGCGCTGCACCAGCGCGCCGCCGAGCACGGCGTCGTCCTCGATCAGCAGCACATGGATGGCGGGGGGGGCGTGGGTCATGGCGCGGGCGGTGGGTCGGGGGGGCCGCCGCCGTCGAACGGCAGCTCGAGCGTGATGCGCGTGCCCCGGCCCGAGTGTGCCTGCACCGCCACGCGCCCGCGCAGGCGCTGCACCAGGCGCACCACCACGGCCACGCCCAGGCCGGCGCCCGGCGCGGGGGCCTCGCCCCGCTCCAGGCTGGCGGCCAGCGGCCCCGGCAGGCCCGCGCCCTCGTCGGCCACCTCCAGCCACAGGTGGTTCTCGCGCGGCTCGCAGCGCAGCGTCACGCGCGCGCCCTCCACCGAGGCCTGGATGGCGTTGAGCAGCAGGTTCAGCAGCACCTGGCGCACCTCGCCACCGGCCAGCGGCACGGCCTCGCTCAGGCGGGATTCGAGCACCAGCGCCACGCCCACGCGGCGCGCCTGCGGCGCCAGCAGGCGCTGCACGTCCTGCAGGTCGCGCGGACCGAAGGCGGGCTCCTCCGCGCTGGGGCGGTGCGTGGCCAGGGTGGCGTCGACCACGCCGCCGATCGCGCGCAGGCCGCGTTCCATGAAGTCCAGCGCTTCGGCGCGCGCCTCGGGGCGCTCGCCGAAGCGGCGCAGCGTGTCGACGGCGGTGAGCACGCCGGCCAGCGGGTTGCGCACCTCGTGCGCCAGCGTGGCCGACAGGCGGCCCAGCACGGCCTCGCGCTCCTGCTCGGCCAGGCGCGCGATCAGGGCCTCGCGCTCGCGCGCGGCGCCGGCCATGCGGTTGTAGGCGCGCAGCAGCCGCGCGTTCTCGCCGTCGTGGGGCGGGATGAGTGCCTCGGCCACCGGCTCGGGCCCGGCCTCGCCGGTGCGCTGCAGGTGGCGCGTGAGCAGGTCCAGCGGGCGCTGCAGCCGGCGCATCACCAGCACCCCCAGCAGCGCGCAGACCCCGCCCAGGCCCAGGTTGAACACCACCACGCGCCACCACAGGCGCTGGCGCTCGGCCACGTAGTCGGCCAAGTCCAGGTTGGCCACGACGGTGAGCGCGCCGGCGCGTTCGCCGGCCAACAGGCGCTCGTCGCTGAGCGGGCGCCACACCCAGTAACTGCCGTCGTTCGTATCGATCTTGTCGCCGCGGGCGCGCTCGGCGATGGCCCCGGGCAGCGGCGCCTCGGGCAGGCCCACGCGGTCGGCGCGCGCCAGGGTGCGGCCGCCCGTGTCGAGCAGAAACAGGTGCCGGTCCACCAGGCCCTGGTGCATGCGCAAGGCTTCGTCGAGCGCGCGCTGGATGCCGGGTGCGTCGTTGGCGATCGCCGGCGGCAGCAGCGCGGCGGCCAGGCCATCGAGGTAGATCTGTCCGGTGCGCTCGATCTGGCGCTCCACCTGGCGCAGCAGACCCTGCATGGCGATCTGCGTGGTGCCCAGCGCCGTCACCAGGATGACGGCGACGACCGCGAGGGACAGGCGCGCGGTCATGGGCAGGCGGTGGATCCAGCGGGTCATGGGCGATCGGGGCATGGGGCCCCCGATCGTAGGCCCGCGCTCAGCGCAGCACGCGCGGCGGCCGCAGGCCGGGCAGGTCGAGGCGGCTGGCCACGTCCACGCGCAGGTCCAGCACGCCCTGGTCGAACCAGCCCTCGGCGGCCACCGTGAGCACGGTGGCGTCGTCGCAGCAGGCGCGCAGCACGGCGCGCGGCCGGCCCTCCTCCAGCCGCGCCGACCAGGCCAGGCCGCTGGCGCGGGCGGCGGATTCGAAGCGCTCGATCACGTCGGCCGCCGCCTGGCGGGCCTGGGCGATGCGGTGCTCGCGCAGACGCTGCGCGTGCCAGCCCGCGCCGATCGGCACCGGCCCCACGTTCTGCAGGCGCGGCAGATCGATCACCGCCACGCCGCACAGCTCGGCGCCATGGCGCCGCGCCAGGGCCACCGCCTGCGCGATGGCGGCGTCGATGTGCGGCCCGGCGGCCAGCGCCAGCACCACGCGCCGGACCGGTACCGCGTCCGCGGGGGCGTGCTCGTCCAGGCCGCCGCGCGGCAGCACGCCGCGCAGCGCGTCCTCGCGCGTGCCGCGCCACAGCGGTACGCCGCTCACGTAGCCCGCGCGGCCGATGAGGTGGCCCGCCACCGGCGTGGTGAGCAGCAGGAACAGCACCGCCAGCGCGGCCTTGACCCAGGTTGCCGTGTCGCCCTGCAGCGCCGCCACGCCCAGCAGCACCAGGCCGCTGCCGGCCACGCCAGCCTTGGTGGCCGCGTGCATGCGCATGAAGAAGTCGGGCAGGCGCAGCACGCCCAGCGCCGCGAGCAGGCACAACAGCGCGCCGCCCAGCAGCAGCGCCGATCCGATCCACCCGCTCATGGCCGTTCCTCCCCGGTGGGCCGCGCGGCGCGCGCGATGAAACCGGCGAAGGCCACGGTGGCCAGGAAGCCCACCAGCGCCACGCCCAGGGCGATGTCCACGAAGGCCGGCGCGTCCGCCACCAGCGCGGCCAGCCCGGCGGCGGCCACGCCGATCAGGCCCAGCATGTCCAGCGCGATCACGCGGTCGGCGGCGGCCGGTCCGCGCACGATGCGCACGCCCGCGGCCAGCACCGCTCCCGCCAGCAGCAGCGCGCTGAGCGTCAGCACGCCATCGAACAGGGTGGGGTTCATTCCAGGCACTCCTTCACGCGGCGCTCGAAGCCGCTCTGGATTTGCGCGACGGTCTCGTCGCTCAGGTTCATGGCGTGCACGTAGAGCACGCCCCTGTCCTCGGACAGGTGCAGGCTGGTGGTGCCCGGCGTGAGCGTCACCAGGTTGGCCAGCAGCGCGATGGCGGTGTCGCCCTGCAGGCTCAGCGGCACGGCAACGATACCGCTGCGCTGCACGCGCGAAGGCCGCAGCACGGCGCGCAGCACGTCGTGCACCGACAGCGTGAGTTCGCGCGCGAACAGGCCGGCCAGCACCAGCCAGGCGCGCGCGCGGCGCAGCAGAGGTTTCATGGGGCGGCTCCTTCGGGCAAGGGGGGCAAGAGGGGCGGGAGGGCCGGGGCGGGCGCGGCGGCGCCCAGCACGGCCTGCACATAGGCCTCGCGGCCCAGCATCTGTTCGGCCGCGCGCAGGGAGAAGTCGACGAAGGGCTCGGTCCACAGGCCGATCGTCAGCGTGAGGGCGGCCAGCGCGGCGATGGGCAGCAGCAACACCGCGCGCGCCGCACCGCGCGCGCGCCACTCGCCCGCGGCGCGCATCGACAGCTCGCTCGGCGCCTTCCAGAAGGCCTCGTTCCAGATCTTGAGCATGGAGTACAGCGTGAGCGCGCCCACCACCAGCGCCACCACGGCCAGCGCCACGTGGCCGGCTTCCAGGCTGGCGCGGATGACCAGGAACTTGGCCCAGAAGCCGGACAGCGGCGGCAGCCCCGCGAGCGACAGCGCGGGCACCACGAACAGCAGGGCCAGCAGCGGCGCGCTGCGGTGCAGGCCGCCGATGCGCTTGAGTTCGTACGAGCCGCCGGCCAGGCGGATCGCGCCCGCGATCAGGAACAGGTTGGCCTTCACCACGATGTGGTGCAGCACATAGAGCACCGCGCCCGCGATCGCCAGCGGCGTGGCCACGGCCAGGCCCACCAGCATGTAGCCGATCTGGCTGATGATGTGAAAGGACAGGATGCGCCGCACGTCGTAGTGCGCCGCCGCGCCCAGCACGCCCGTGACCATGGTCAGCGCGGCCAGCGCGCCCACGATGGGGCCGATGAAGTCCAGCGTGCCGCCGAACACCAGCGTGAAGCAGCGCAGGATGGCGTACACGCCCACCTTGGTGAGCAGGGCCGCGAAGATCGTCACCACCGGCGCGCTGGCCGTGTGGTACGCGGCCGGCAGCCAGAAGAACAGCGGGAACACCGCCGCCTTGGCGCCGAAGGCCAGCAGGAACAGCAGCGCCAGCGTGGCCACCAGGCCCTGGTTCGGCACCTCGGGCAGGGCCAGCGACAGGTCCGCCATGTTGAGCGTGCCGGTGAGGCCATAGAGCAGGCCCACGCCCAGCAGGAACAGCGTGGTGACCAGCAGGTTGAGCACCACGTACTTCACGCCCGCGTCGAGCTGCGCGCGCGTGCCGCCCTGCACCAGCAGCCCGAAGGACGCGATCAGCATGATCTCGAACCACACGTAGAGGTTGAAGATGTCGCCCGTGAGGAAGGCGCCGGTGACGCCCAGCAGCAGGCCGTGGTACAGCGGGTGGAACCAGGCCCTTTCGCGTTCCCTGGCGCCGCTGGCCAGCGCGTAGACCGACACCGCCACGGCCATGAGGCCGGTGATGACCACCATGGCGGCGGCGAAGCGGTCGGCCACGAAGCTGATGCCGAAGGGCGCGGCCCAGCTGCCGAACTGGGTGGCGAGCACGGTGCCGTCGAGCACGGCGCGCAGCAGCAGTCCGCTGGCGATCAGCAGGCCGGCGCTGCCCAGCAGGCTGATGGCGCGTTGCAACGCGGGCCTGGACTGCAGCAGGGCGCACAGGGCCAGCGTGGCCAGGGGCACGGCCACGGGCAGGGTGAGCAGCAGGTGCGGCGTCACTGGACGAGCCCCTGTGGTGCGGCGGCGCGCGCGGGCGTGTCCTCGGCGCGCGGCTCGGCCTCGCGCATGGCGTCGGGGTCCAGGGTGCCGAGGGCGCGGTGGGCGCGCTCGAACAGCACCACGGTGAAGGCGACGAGCGAGAAGGAGATGACGATGGCGGTGAGGATCAGCGCCTGCGGCAGCGGGTTGGCGCTGGTGGCCATGCCGAGCGCGCCGTCGGGCACGAGCGGCGGCGTGTTGGACGACAGCCGGCCAGCGACGAAGATGGCCAGGTTCACCGCGTTGCCGAGCAGCAGCAGGCCCAGCACCATGCGCAGCAGCTGGCGCGACATGAGCAGGTACAGCGCGGCGGCGAGCAAGGCGCCGAAGCTCAGGGCGTAGAGGGTTTCCATCAGTGATCGGCCTCCTCGCCGAGGTAGTAACCCACAAACGCGCACACCGCGCCCAGCACCGCGAGGTACACGCCGATGTCAAACACCAGCGCCGTGCTCAGCGCGAAGCCCTTGTCCCAGAACTGCCACTGGTGCGTGAGGAACGGCGTCTGCAAAAGCAGCGCGGGCAGGCCCGAGGCCAGGGCCAGCAACAGGCCGGTGCCCGCGATCGAGGCCGGTGGCCAGCGCAGGGCCTTCAGCAGGGCCGCGCGCCCGCGCGGCAGCGCGTGCACCGTGAAGCCGGCCGCCGCCACCAGGCCGCCGACGAAGCCGCCGCCGGGCGCGTTGTGGCCGCGCCAGAGCAGGTACAGCGAGAACAGCAGGGCCAGGGGCAAGAGCATGCGCCCGGCCACGCTCAGGATGGGGGAGTTCATGCCGCGCTCTCCTCTGGCTCATCGGCGGCGCCGCGCGAGCGCCGCGTGCCCGCCAACACCGCGGCCGCCGCCAGCGCGGCCAGCGCCAGCACCGTGATCTCGCCCAGCGTGTCCAGGGCGCGGAAGTCCACGATGATCACGTTCACCAGGTTGCGGCCATGGGCCTCGGGCACGCTCGCGGCGCGGAAGAAGTCGGACAGGCGCTCATCGAAGGGCGTGGCCAGCACCGACAGCAGCAGCAGCGAGGCCACCGCGCCGAAGCCGATGGCGATGGCCGCGTCCACCCGGCGCTGCGGCGCGGTGCGCGCGTCCTCGCGCGCGAAGGGCAAACGCCCCACGACGGCCAGCAGCACCACGATGGCCACCGCCTCCACCGAGAACTGGGTGAACGCCAGGTCCGGCGCGCCATGGAACAGGAACACCAGCGCCAGGCCGAAGCCCACCATGCCCGCCGCCACCATGCCGCGCAGGAAGCCGCGCGCGCGCACCACGGCCCAGGCCGCCAGCAGCAGCAGCGCCGGCAGCAGCGCGTACAGCGACGCCGCGCCGTCCAGGCCGGGCCAGGCCAGCGCGCCGCGCGCGAACGCCGTCAGGCCCACCGCCCCGCCCACCACCGCCAGCGTGGCGCCCAGGTAGCGGCGCAGGCTGCCCGACTGGATGGCTTGCGTCTGCCACAGGGCCAGGCGCGGCAGCGCGGCCATGGCGCGGTCGTAGGCCGCATCGGGGCCGTGGGTGGCGATGGCCTCGCGCGCCGCCAGGGTGCGGTGCAGGCGGTTCCAGCCGCGGTAGATCGCCAGGCCCAAGGCCAGGGTGAAGGCGCTCAGCGCCAGCATGGGCGTGAGGCCGTGCCACAGCGACAGCGTGGCCGCGGTGGCGCGGCCGGCCACGGCGCTCGCGGCGGCCTGCACCAGATCGCCGGCCAGTCCGGGCGCCAGGCCCAGCAGCAGGCCCAGCGCGGCCAGCAGCGCGGGGCCGATCCACATGGCCAGCGGCGGGTCGTGCGGCGTGTGGGGCGTGGGACGCAGCGGTCCCCAGAAAGCGCGCACCGTGACCACGCCGGCCACTGCCACCATCACCGCGTTGGCCACGATGGCCACCGCCACCGGCAGCCAGGACGCGCTGCCGCTGAGCTGGGCCTCGTACACCAGCTCCTTGGCCACGAAGCCCACGAAGGGCGGCAGCCCGGCCATGGACAGGCCGGCCAGCAGCGCGGTGGCCGCCGTCAGCGGCATGCGCCGCGCCAGGCCGCCCAGGCGCGTGCTGTCGCGCGTGCCGGCCTCGTGGTCCACGATGCCCGCCACCATGAACAGGCAGGCCTTGTAGAGCGCGTGCACGATGAGGAAGGCCACCATGGCCGTGGCCGCCAGCGGGTGCGGCAGCGCGATCAGCGTGACCAGGGTGCCCAGCGACACCACCGTCGAATACGCCAGCACGCGCTTGAGGTCGGTCTCGCGCAGCGACAGCAGCGCGCCGGTGAGCATGGTGGCCAGGCCGGCCGTGAGCAGCAGGCCGGTCCACAGCGGATGCTCGCCATACACGGGGTTCAGGCGCGCCAGCAGGTACACCCCCAGCTTGACCATGGTGGCCGAGTGCAGGAAGGCCGACACCGGCGTGGGCGCCACCATGGCGTTGGGCAGCCAGGCGTGCAGCGGCACCTGGGCCGACTTGGCGAAGGCGCCCAGCGCCACCAGCGCGATCACCCAGGCCGTGTTCGCGTGCGAAGCGAGCCCGTCCATGGCCAGGATCTCCGAGATCCGGAACGTGCCCGCGGCCTGCCCCAGCAGGAGGGCGCCGGCCAGCAGCGCCAGTCCGCCGCTCACGGTGATGAGCAGGCCCTGCTGGGCCGCGCGCCGCGACGCCGCCTGCTCGGGTGTGAAGCCGATCAGCAGGAAGGACGCCAGGCTGGTGAGCTCCCAGAACACCAGCAGCGCGATCAGGTCGTCGGCCAGCACCGCGCCCAGCATCGCGCCCATGAACAGCGTGAGCCGCGCGAAGAAGCGCGCGATGTCCGCGTGCCCCGCGAGGTAGCGGGCGGCGTACAGGAAGATGAAGCTGCCGATGCCCGTGATCAGCAGCGCGAACAGCAGCGACAGGCCGTCGGCCCGCAGCGCCAGGGCGACGCCCAGGCTGGGGATCCACGGCGTGACCTCCACGCGCGCGCCGTGGGCCAGCACCTCGGGCAGCAGGCCGGCGAAGCCGGCGCACAGCGCGGCCGGCAGCAGCCAGGCCAGCGCGGCCAGGGGCGCGCGCCAGCGCAGCAGCGCCCACAGCAGGGGCGCGGACAACAGGGCGGTGAGGACGAGCAGGGTGAGCGGCATGGGCAGGCGGGGTGAAGTCCCTGCCTGCACTGGCGCAAGCGCCGTGCCGCCTCATCGCGCGCCGCGCGGGCCTTGTGAATCAAGCACTTGCGTGGGTGGGCCGCCCGCGCGTGTTCAGCCGAGTGAACGTCGGCGCCGCGCCGCGTCGCGCGAAATGAACGCCGTCAGACGTCCAGCACCAGCCGCGCCGAGCGCGCCCGCGAGCAGCACGGCGTCATGTGCGTGTTGGCGGCTTTTTCCTCGTCGGTCTGGTACTCGTCGCGGTGCTCGGGCGTGCCCTCCAGCACCGGCACCAGGCAGGTGCCGCAAATGCCCTGCTCGCAGGACAGCGGAATGTCCACGCCCGCCTCGATCAGCGCCTGCGCCACGCTCCTGCCTTCGGGCACCTGCACCGACACGCCGCTGCGCGCCGCCACCACGGTGAAAGCGGTGCCGGTCTGCGAGACCCCGGCCTTGAAGTGCTCCACGTGCACCCGCTCCGCGGGCCAGCCGCGCGCGGCCGCGCCCTGGGTGACGAATTCGATGAAGCCCTCGGGGCCGCACACATACAGATGCCCGCGGGTGTCGGCCAGGGCCTCGTCGAGCGCGAAGCGCTGCGCGGGCGGGCCATCGTCGTGGTGCGATCGCACCGACGGCGCGAAGGCGCTGGCCGCGAGTTCGTGCGCGAAGGCGGCGCGGTCCGCGCTGCGCGCGCAGTGGTGCAGCACGAAGGGTGTGCCGCGCGCGTGCAGCGCGTGCGCCATGGACAGCAGCGGCGTGATGCCGATGCCGCCGGCCACCAGCACGGCGGGGCGGTCGTCCGCGGCCAGGGGAAAGTTGCAACGGGGGCGGCCAATGCGGATGACCTGCCCTTCGGCGAAGTGCCGGTGCACGCTCTCGGAGCCTCCCCGCGAAGTAGGGTCCCGCAGCACGCCCAGGCGGTAGCGGTGGCGCTCGCGCGGGTCGTTGCACAGCGAGTACTGGCGCATCAGGCCAGGCGCCACCACCACGTCCACGTGCGCACCGGCCTCGAAGGGCGGCAGCTCGCCGCCGTCGAGCGCCACCAGCTCCAGCGCCACGGTGTCGGTGGCGGTGTCTTCGCGGCGCGCAATGCGAACGTCCAGGGGGGCGCCGGGGCGCGCGTCGGCGTCGATGGCGGCGTCGCTCACCGGGGCATTCACCGGCGGGCTCATTCCGGCTTGGCGTCTTCGCTCAGCAGGCGCTCCAGCACGCGGCGGTAGCGCGTCGGGCCGGCGTCGATTGCCAGCAGCACCGGCGACAAGGGCTCGCGCGACTGGTCCATCAGCCGCTGCTGCGCCTCGATCACGGGCACGTCCTGCTCGGCAAAGGCGAAGGTGCGCATCTCGAAGATCTTTTCGCGGATGGCGCTGTTCTTCTCGTCGCCTTCGGTCAGCACGTTCCAGCGCGCGGCCGAGTAGTGGTAGTGCGTGGTGCGCTCGGTCTCGGGCGTGAGCAGGTGCAGCGCGAAGTAGCCCGTGCCCTTCTCCTTGGGCTCGCCCGGCTTGCTCACGCCGAACTCCAGGATCATGTAGCAGGGCGCGTACCAGCTGATGGTGCTCCACTGGTCGCCACGCTCGAAGCCGGGCGGGCTCATCATCTTCAGGATGCCCGGGGTGTCGGCGTTCTTGGAGGGCCGGCTCACGGCCACCACGTCGCCCTTCTGTTCGACCTTGATGTCGGCCTCCACCGTGTCGGCGTTGCCCAGGATGCCTGCGTGCACGTAGGAGGTGTGGCTCAGGTCCAGCAGGTTGTCCACCACCAGTTCGTAGCCGGCGTCCACCGTCAGGTAACCCGGCTTGGTGATGTGCATCGCGGGCCGGTCGTCCAGACAGCTGTAGTCGGGGATCTTCGCCGGATCGGGCGCCTTGTCGCCCATCCAGATCCACAGCAGGGTGTGGCGCTCGATCACGGTGTAGGACTTCAGGTGGGCCGCGGCCGGGATGGTGCAGTTGCCGTGCGGGTTCTTCACGCATTGGCCGTCGGCGCCGAACTCCAGGCCGTGGTAGATGCACTGCACGCGGTCGCCGGACATGAGCTTGCCCATGGACAGCGGCGCGAAGCGGTGCGAGCAACGATCGGTCATGGCGGCGATGCCGCCGTCCTCCTTGCGAAAGAACACGATGGGCTCGTTGAGGAGGGTGCGCGAGACCAGCTTTCCCGGCTCCAGATCGGCGGACCACATGGCCACGTACCAGGTGTTGCGGATGAAGCGGCTGGTGGCAGGTGCCGCGGCGGCGCGAACCAGCGGCTTCTCGGTGAGGGTGGGGGCGGCTTGGGTCATGGCGTGGTGTCCTTGTCTCTTCTCGTCAGCGGTGCGGTCGGTGGTTCCCTGAAGGGAATTCCGGGGCTGCGAAAGGCTAGCCGAGCGACGAAGGTGCCGCAAACGAGAGTTCTTCATGGGGCCATGAGTCGGAGTTCGGGCGGCCGTGCGGGGCTCATGCCCGCATGAAAAACTCTCGTTGGCGCCCCATCGCCCCCATGGCTAGCATCCGCGCCCATTCGAGAACGAGACGCCGTCCCCACGCCGCCAGCGCCGATGCCCCCGATCATTCTGCAAACCCACCACCTCACCAAAGCGTTCAAGGGCTTCGCCGCCGTGAGCGACGTGAACCTCAGCGTGCGCGAGGGCAGCATCCACGCGCTCATCGGCCCCAATGGCGCGGGCAAGACGACCTGCTTCAACCTGCTCACCAAGTTCCTGGAGCCCAGCAGCGGCAGCATCTTTTTCCAGGGCCGTGACATCACCCGCGAGAAGCCCGCCGACATCGCTCGCCGTGGCGTCATCCGCTCGTTCCAGATCTCCGCCGTGTTCCCCCACCTCACGGTGCTGGAGAACGTGCGCCTGGGCCTGCAGCGCGCGCTGGGCAGCACCTACCACTTCTGGAAGCCCGAGCGCTCGCTGCACCACCTGCACGGCCGCGCCATGGAGCTGCTCGCCGAGGTGGGCCTCGAATCCTTCGCGCACGAGACCTGCGTGAACCTGTCCTACGGCCGCAAGCGGGCGCTGGAGATCGCCACCACACTGGCCATGGACCCCAAGCTCATGCTCCTGGACGAGCCCACGCAGGGCATGGGCCACGAAGACGTGCACCGCGTCACCGAACTCATCCGCCGCGTGGCGGTGGGGCGCACCGTGCTCATGGTGGAGCACAACATGGCCGTGGTCTCCACCATCGCCGACACCATCACCGTGCTTCAGCGCGGCGCCGTGCTGGCCGAGGGCCGCTACGCCGAGGTATCCACCGACCCGCGCGTGCTGGAGGCCTACATGGGCGCCGAGGCGACGGCGCTCGAGGGAGCGCACTGATGGCCGCCGCGCTGCGCATCCGGGACCTGCACGCCTGGTACGGCGAATCGCACGTGCTGCACGGTGTGGAGATGGAAGTCCGCGAGGGCGAGGTCGTCACGCTGTTGGGGCGCAATGGCGCGGGCCGCACCTCGACGCTGCGCGCCATCATGGGCCTGACGGGTGCGCGCCAGGGCAGCATCCAGGTCTTCGGCCAGGAAACCATCGCCCTGCCCACTTTCCGCATCGCGCCGCTGGGCATCGGCTACTGCCCCGAGGAGCGCGGCATCTTTGCCAGCCTGTCGGTGGAGGAAAACCTGCTGCTGCCGCCCCGGCTCAAAGGGGGGCGGATCGGTGCGGGGGCCGCCATGAGCGAGGACGAGATCTACGCCATGTTCCCCAACCTCGCGGAGCGCCGCCAGAGCCCGGGCACGCGCCTGTCCGGCGGCGAGCAGCAGATGCTGGCCGTGGGCCGCATCCTGCGCACGGGCGCGCGGCTGCTGCTGCTCGACGAGATATCGGAAGGCCTGGCGCCGGTGATCGTGCAGGCGCTCGCCCAGATGATCCGCACCCTGAGGGCCAAGGGATACACCGTGCTCATGGTGGAGCAGAACTTCCGGTTCGCCGCGCCCCTGGCCGACCGCTTCTACGTGATGGAGCACGGCCGCGTGGTGGAGGCCTTCGGCGCCACCGACCTCCAGGCCAAGATGCCGCTGCTCAACGAGCTGCTCGGCGTGTGAACCCCATGCCACTACTCGACATCCCCCTGCCCGTCCTGCTCAGCCAGTTGCTGCTGGGCCTGGTCAACGGCTCCTTCTACGCCATCCTCAGCCTGGGCCTGGCGGTCATCTTCGGTCTGCTGCACGTCATCAACTTCGCGCACGGCGCGCTGTTCATGCTGGGCGCGGTGCTCACCTGGATCGGCCTCAACCACTTCGGCATCAACTACTGGGCCATGCTGCTGCTGGCGCCGCTGCTGGTGGGGGCCTTCGGCATCGCCATCGAGCGCACCTTGCTGCGCTGGATCTACCGGCTCGACCACCTGTACGGCATGTTGCTCACGCTGGGCATCACCCTGGTACTGGAGGGCGTGCTGCGTGCCATCTTCGGTGCCTCGGGCCTGCCCTACAACGCGCCCGAAGCCCTGCAAGGCGCCACGCAGCTGGGTTTCATGTTTTTGCCCAACTACCGCATCTGGGTGGTGGTGGCCTCGCTCACGGTGTGCTTCGCCACCTGGTACCTCATCGAGCGCACGCGCCTGGGCGCCTACCTGCGCGCCGGCACCGAGAACCCCAAGCTCGTCGAGGCCTTCGGCATCAACGTGCCCCTGATGGTGATGCTCACCTACGCGTTCGGCGTGGGCCTGGCGGCCTTCGCGGGCGTGCTCGCGGCGCCAGTGATGCAGGTCTCGCCCCTCATGGGGCAGAACCTGATCATCGTGGTTTTCGCGGTGGTGGTGATCGGCGGCATGGGGTCGATCATGGGTGCCATCCTCACCGGGCTCGGCCTGGGCGTGCTCGAGGGCCTCACCAAGGTCGTGTACCCCGAGGCATCGGCCACCGTGGTCTTCGTGGTGATGGCGATCGTGCTGTTGCTGCGTCCCGCCGGCCTGTTCGGAAAGGAGCGTTGACATGAAGCGCCTGCCCACCATCGGCTATGGCCTGCTGCTCGCGGGCCTGTTTGCGGCCCCATTCCTCGGGGCGTATCCCATCTTCCTCATGAAGCTGCTGTGCTTCGCGCTGTTCGCCTCGGCCTTTAACCTGCTGCTGGGCTACGCGGGCCTGCTGTCCTTCGGCCACGCAGCGTTCTTCGGCGGCTCGGCCTACGTGGCTGGCCTCGCCATGAAGGCCTGGGGCCTGCCGCCCGAGCTGGGTCTGCTCGCGGGCACCGCGGCCGGCGCGCTGCTGGGCTGGGTGTTCGGCGTGCTGGCCATCCGCCGCCAGGGCATCTACTTCTCGATGATCACGCTCGCGCTCGCGCAGCTGGTGTACTTCGTGGCGGTGCAGATCCCGGCCACGGGCGGCGAGGACGGCCTGCAGGGCGTGCCGCGCGGCGTGCTGTTCGGCTTCATCGACTTGCGAGACGATCTGAACATGTACTACCTGACGGTGGCCATCGCGACCGGCGCCTTCCTGCTCATCGCGCGCGCCATCGCCTCGCCTTTCGGCCAGGTGCTCAAGGGCGTGCGCGAGAACGAGCCGCGCGCCACGTCGCTGGGCTACGACGCCGACCGCGTGAAGCTCATGGCCTTCGTGCTGTCGGCGGCGCTCGCGGGCCTGGCCGGTTCGCTCAAGACCCTGGTGCTCGGCTTCGCGTCGCTGACCGACGTGCACTGGCTGGCCTCGGGCCAGGTCATCCTCATGACGATGATCGGTGGGGTGGGCACGCTCACCGGCCCGCTCGTGGGCGCCAGCGCCATCCTGCTGCTCGAGGGCAAGCTCGGTCAGCTGGGCCAGGCGCTCACCCACCTGAGCGGCTGGAGCGGCTTTACCGCGCTGGGCGAGTCGGTCACCACCGCCATGGGCGTGCTGTTCATCTTCTCGGTGCTGTTGTTCCGAAAGGGCATCATGGGCTGGAAGTCATGAGCGCCCAGGCGCCACCGCCCCGCGGCCCACTGCCTCCCGAGGGGGCCCACCCGGCCAGGGCCGGCTCGGCGCCGGAACGCGTGCGGATGCCGGCGCTGCAGCACGCCCGCGCCGACGACGGCACGCGCATCGCCTTCAGCCTGCGCGAGGCCGCCCCCGGCCTGCCGCGCATCGCCTTCCTGCATTCCCTGGGCATGGACCACGCGCTGTGGGGCCCGGTGAGCGAGCGCCTGGCCGGTCTGGCCAGCCTGCTCTGCCTGGACATGCGCGGCCACGGCCGCTCCGACAAACCCCCGCCGCCTTACGGCACCGAGCGCCTGGCGCGCGACTTGCGCGACGTGCTCGACCACGTGGGCTGGGCGCGCACCGTGCTCGTCGGCGCCTCGCTCGGCGGCTGCGTATCGCTGGACTTCGTGGCCCACCACGCCGAGCGCGTGCAAGCCTTGGGCCTGGTGGACAGCACCGCCTGGTACGGCCCCGACGCGGGCCTGAACTGGAACGCCCGCGCGCGCCGCGCCCGCGAGGAAGGCCTGGCGGCCATGATCCCCTTCCAGGAAACCCGCTGGTTCAGCGACGCATTTCGGGTCAGCCGGCCCGACGTGGTCGAGCGCTGCGTGCGCACCTTCCTGGGCAACGACGTGACCGCGTTCGCCGCGCTGTCGGAAATGCTGGGACGCTTCGACGGTCGCCACCTGTTGCCGCGCATCCGGGTGCCCACGTCCATCATCGTGGGCGAAGAGGACTTCGCCACGCCGGTGGCCATGTCGCAGGCGCTGCAGCGCGGCATCCGGGAGGCGCGCCTGACGGTGATCCCCGCTGCGCGGCATCTGGTGCAGATCGAGCGGCCCGACGCGGTGGCCGCGATGGTCATGCGCCTGCTGGAGCGGGTGACGGCGAGCGCCTGAGCGCGGGCTGCGCGACAGCGCCAGGCAAGCGCCGGATTCCCCGCGGCTTCAGAAACCTCAGCGGAGGGCCGGTGGCCATGCCTGGCTATACGCTATATTCAGTCATATATAGCGATCGTGACCGAGGCTTCCGCATGCACCACCGCCTGACCCACACCCTGGCCGTCGTCCTCACCGCCGGCCTGTCCCTCGCCGCGCAAGCCGCCGACCTCACCGTCTCGGCCGCCGCCAGCCTGACGAACGCCTTCAAGGACATCGCGCCGCTGTTCGAGGCCGCCCACGCCGGCACCAAGGTGCAACTGAACTTCGCGGCCTCCGGCGTGCTGCTGCAGCAGATCGCCAAAGGCGCGCCGGTCGACGTGTTCGCCAGCGCCGACCAGGAAACCATGGACCGGGCGCAGGCCCAGAACCTCATCAAGCCCACGCAGCGCCGCGACTTCGTCTCCAACAGCCTGGTGGTCATCGTGCCCCAGGCCAGCGCCCTGCGGCCCCGGTCGGTGGCCGATCTCACTCGGCCGGAATACGCCCGCATCGCCATCGGCCTGCCCGCCAGCGTGCCCGTGGGCCGCTACACCAGGGACGTGCTCGAAGGGGCCGGCCTGTGGGGCGCCATCGAGTCCAAGATGGTGGGCGCCACCAACGTGCGCCAGGCGCTGGACTACGTGCAGCGCGGCGAGGTCGACGCGGGCTTTGTGTACGCCACCGACGCCGCGCTGATGGCCGACAAGGTCAAGGTGGCGCTGACCGTGCCCACGCCCAAGGCCATCCTCTACCCCGTGGCCCCGTTGCCCGCGGGGCCGAACGCCGCCATGGGCGAGAAGTTCGTCGACTTCCTGTTCACGCCGCCGGCCCAGGCGGTGCTGTCCAGGTACGGCTTCGGCAGACCCTGAACCCGCGCGTCGGTACCTGCCGTGGCCGAGGCCTGGACCCCCCTGCTGCTCACCTTGAAGGTGGCGGGTTGGGCCACCGCGCTCAACCTGTTCCTGGGCACGGCGGTGGGCTACGCGCTGGCGCGCCTTCGTTTCCCCGGCCGCGACGTGCTGGACGCCGCGCTCACCCTGCCCCTGGTGATGCCGCCCACCGTGCTGGGCTACTACCTGCTGGTGGTCATCGGCAGCCAGGGCGTGATCGGCGCCTGGCTGCTGCAGCACTTCGGCGTCCGGCTCATCTTCACGGTGGAGGCGGCCATCATCGCCGCCACCATCGTGGCCTTCCCGCTGGTGTTCAAGGCCGCGCGCGCCGCCTTCGAAACGGTGGACCCGCAGCTCGAGGACGCCGCGCGCACCCTGGGCCTCGGCGAATGGCCGATCTTCTTTCGCGTGACGCTGCCGCTGGCCTGGCGCGGCATCCTCGCCGGCCTGCTGCTGGCCTTTGCGCGCGCGCTGGGCGAGTTCGGCGCCACGCTCATGGTGGCGGGCAGCATCGTTGGCAAGACGCAGACGCTCTCCATCGCCGTCTACGAGGCGGTGCAGGCGGGGCAGGACGGCACGGCCAATGTCCTGGTGCTCGTCGCCTCGGCCGTGTGCGTGGCGGTGCTGCTGCTCGCCGGCCAGTTGGTGCCGGGCCGCGTGGCGTCGCGATGAGGGGCCGGCCTTGACCTGGGACATCACCCTGCGCAAGACCCTGCGGCAAGGCCACGCGCGCTTCGAGCTGGACCTGGCGTTCCGCTCGCCCGCGCCGCGCGTGGTGCTGTTTGGCCCCTCGGGCGCGGGCAAGACGCTGACGCTCAAGATGGTCGCGGGCATCCTGGCGCCCGAGGCGGGCCGCATCGCCATCGCCGGCCGCGTGCTGTTCGACAGCGAGCGCGGCGTGCGCAGCAGCGCGCAGCAGCGCCGCCTGGCCTACATGTTCCAGGACTACGCCCTGTTCCCGCACCTCACGGTGCGGCAGAACGTGGCCTTCGCGGCGCGGCGGGGCCTGCGCAACCCGGCCAAGGACGAAGCGAACGCCGACGTTGACCGCTGGCTCGCCAGCTTCGGCCTGAACGCCGTCGCTGGCCACCACCCGCACCAGATCTCGGGCGGCCAGCGCCAGCGCACGGCACTGGCGCGCGCCTTGGTGTCGCGGCCCGCGGCGCTGCTGCTGGACGAGCCCTTCGCCGCCCTGGACAAGGCCCTGCGGCAGCGCCTGCGCGACGAGCTCAAGGACCTGCAGACGGAATTGAAGCTGCCGCTGCTGCTGATCACCCACGACGAGCAGGACGTGCGCCACCTCGCCGAAGACGTGGTCTGCCTGGACGCCGGTCGCGTGGTGGCGTGTGCCGACGCCCTGAAGGGCGGCTGATATCCTCGCCGCCAGCGAGATGGCAGCAGGAGCGGCCCCGATGGCGACGACGAAAATCAAGCGCAGAAGCAAAAACCCGCTGGAGGTGCACGGCGCGCTCTGGTTGTCGTCCGGTGGCGCCAGCCTGGCCGGCCATGGCCGCATCGAACTGCTGCGCGCCGTGGCCGAGCACGGCTCCATCACGCGGGCGGCCAAGGCCTTCGGCATGAGCTACAAGGCCGCGTGGGACGCCATCGACACCATGAATCAGCGCGCCAGCGCGCCGGTGGTGGAGCGCGTGATCGGCGGCAAGGGCGGCGGCGCCACGCGGCTCACCGACTTCGGCCAACGCCTCATCGACCGCTACGAGCTGGTGCACACGGTGCACCAGCGCTTCCTGCGCCTGATCGAACAGGACGCCATGGATCTGGACCAGGAGTTCTCGCTGCTGAAGGTACTGAATATGAAGACCAGCGCGCGCAACCAGTGGTTGGGCACCGTCGCGGCCGTGCGGGCCGGCGCGGTGAACGACGACATCGAACTGAGCCTGCCCGGCGGCCTGCGCCTGTCGGCCATCGTCACGCGCGGCAGCACCGAATCGCTGGCGCTGCGCCCGCAGATGGCGGTGATCGCCCTGGTGAAGTCCTCGGCCGTGCTGCTGGCGGTGGACCTGGCCGGCGCGCGCGTGTCGGCGCGCAACCGCTTCCCCGGCCGCGTGCTGTCGGTGACGCCCGGGGCGGTGAACGCCGAGGTGCTGCTGCGCTGCGACGGCGGCCTGGAGGTGGTGGCCGTGGTGCCGCAGGCCGCCGTGGCCGAGTTGGGCCTGGCGCCGGGCGCCGAGGCCACGGCGCTGATCAAGGCCTCGGACGTGATCCTGGCGGTGGTGAGCTGAAGGCCCGCCCCCGCCAGACGCCGTTCAGATCCCCACCACCGACACCGCCTTGGTGTTGAGGTAGGCCTCCATCGCCTCGGGACCGCCCTCGGTGCCGTAGCCCGAGTCCTTGATGCCGCCGAAGGGCAGCTCGGCCGAGGGCGTGGCCGGCTGGTTGATCCACACCATGCCCGCTTCCACTCGGTTGGCCAGCAGCTGCACGTTCTTGTAAGAGCGCGTGAAGGCGTAGGCCGCCAGTCCATACGGCAGGCGGTTGGCTTCGGCGATCGCCTCCTCCAGCCGGTCGAAGGCGCGGATGCCCGCGATCGGGCCGAAGGGTTCGTTGTTGAAGAGGTCGGCCTTCAGCGGCACCGAGCGGATGATGGTGGGCGCGAAGAAGTTGCCGGCCTCGCCCACGCGCTCGCCGCCCGTGAGGACCTCGGCGCCATGCTCGGCCGCGTCCTTCACCACCTGGGCCATGGCCGTCACGCGGCGCGCATTGGCCAGCGGCCCCAGCGTGGTGCCCTCGGCCAGGCCATCGCCCAGCTTGAGGCCCTGCGCGTGCTGCGTGAGCGCGCGCGAGAAGTCCTCCACCAGGCTGCTGTGCACCAGGAAGCGCGTGGGCGAGATGCAGACCTGGCCCGCATTGCGGAACTTGGCCGCGCCCGCGGCCTTTACGGCCAGCGCCACGTCGGCGTCCTCGGCCACGATCACCGGCGCGTGGCCGCCCAGTTCCATGGTCACGCGCTTCATGTGCCGCCCGGCCAGGGCCGCGAGCTGCTTGCCCACCGCGGTGGAGCCGGTGAAGGTGACCTTGCGGATCACGGGGTGCGGGATCAGGTGACCGGAGATCTCGGCCGGGTCGCCGAACACCAGACCCACCACCCCAGGCGGCAGGCCGGCGTCGACGAAACAGCGCAGCAGCGCGGCTGGCGACGCGGGGGTTTCCTCGGGCGCCTTGCACAGGAAGGAGCAGCCCGTGGCCAGGGCCGCGCCCATCTTGCGCACGATCTGGTTGACCGGGAAGTTCCAGGGCGTGAAGGCCGCCACCGGGCCCACGGGCTCCTTGATGACCATCTGCTGCGCGGCCGTGTTGCGGCCCGGCACCAGGCGCCCGTAGACGCGGCGGCCCTCGTCGGCGAACCAGTCGAGGATGTCCGCGCCGGCGAGGACCTCGCCCCGGGCCTCGGCCAGCGGCTTGCCCTGCTCCTGCGTGAGCACGCGCGCGATGTCGCTGGCGCGTTCGCGCAGCAGCGCGGTGGCGCGGCGCATCAGGGCCGCGCGTTCGTAGACCGACGTGTCGCGCCAGGTCTCGAAGCCCTTCTGCGCGGCCGCCAGCGCGCGCTCCAGGTCCTCGATGCCGGCGTGCGCCACCGTGCCGATGATCTGGCCCGTGGCCGGGTTGCGTACGTCGATGGTCTTGCCGCTGGCGGCGTCGACCCACTGGTTGGCGATGAGGAGTTGGGTGCTGGGGTAGGCGGTGGTGGTCATGGCAGCGGTGGTGTACGTCGACGGGGGCCGGCCGGCGTCGGCCGGGCCCCGTACCCTATCGCAAACGGCATAACCGGGCGCGGTGGGCGGCGGGCGCGCCCGCGCCCGCCGCCCCGGCTAGCCCACCATCTCCCGCCAGAGCGCCTGGAGCGCGTCGGGCCGCAGTTTGCCGCGCGCGTTGCGCGGCAGCGCGTCGATGATGCACACCGCCAGGGGCCGCTTCGCGCGCGGCAGCTGTTCCGCCGCATGGGCCTGCAGGGCCGGCGAATCGAGCACCGCGTCCTCGCGCGCCACCACGAAGGCCACCACCTCCTGGCCGTAGATCGCATCGGGCACGCCCACGGCGGCGGCCTCGGCCACGCCGGGGTGGGCCAGCAGCGCATCCTCGATCTCGCCGGGTGACACCTTCACGCCGCCGCGAATCACCAGGTCGTCCATGCGGCCCAGCAGGCGCACCACGCCGTCGGCCTCGCGCACCGCGAGGTCGCGCGTGCGGAACGCCTGGCCGCGGATGGGACGCAGCGTGCCATCGGGCTGCAAGGTGCCCAGCGCGAGCTTGGCGCCCTCGATCACCACCTCGCCGGGCTCGCCATCCGCGCAGGGCGCGCCTTGTGTGTCCAGGATGTGCACGTCCATGCCCGGCACCGGCCGGCCCACCGAACCGATGCGCCGGTCCACCAGCCGGTTGCCGCAGATCCAGCCTCCTTCGGACGAGCCATAGAGGTTGATGATGGAAATGCCCGTCTCGCGTTCGAAGCGCGCCCAGGTACTCGCGGCCAGCGGCGCCGAGCTCGAAGACATCACGCGCAGGCTGGCCGAGCTGGCGCGCAGGCGCTCCAGCGGGTGGCCCAGCAGGATGTTGAGCACCGTGGGCACGCCCGCCGCCACGGTGATGCCGTGGCGGGCGATCCACTCGGGGAAGCGCGAGGCCGAGAACTGGCGCGCGAGGTGCAAGGTGAACCCCAGTTGCAGGAAGGGCATGAGGCTCAGGATCTGCGGCGAATACCAGCTGAAGGAGCGGTAGTCGAGCAAGTGGTCGCTCTGGCGCAGATCGAGAAGGTGGGTGCTGGCCAGGCCGTTGAGCGCGTACGAGGCGTGGTCGTGCAACACGATCTTCATGCGCCCGGTGCTGCCCGAGGTGCAGCAGGCCGCGGCCAGATCCTGCGCGCGCGGCCCGGCCCAGTGCAGCGCGGCCCGCTGATGCGGTGCGTGCGCCGCGGCTTCCAGGCGGATCGCCGCCAGTTCGCCGGGCGCCGGTGGCCATTGGCCGAAGCGCAGGTGCGGGCCCATGCCGGCGGGGATGTCGGCCTCGCCCAGGCGCTGGCCGTGCAGCAGCAGCGCCGGCTTCAGGGTGTTGAAGGCGACTTGTGTCGCGGTGGCGCCGATCTGGGAAATGTCGAAGGGGCACACCACAGCGGCCAGGCGCCACAGGGCGAGCCACATCACCACGGTTTCGATGCCGCCGTCGATGATCAGCACCACCCGGCTGCCGTGGCCCACACCGCGTTCGCGCAGTTGCAGGGCCACGCTGTCCACCACGGCCGCCAGTTCACCGTAGCGGATGCGCTGGTCGCGATCGACGTCGACCACCGCGGCGCGCAGCGGGTCGCGCGCCGCGTGGCGCTCGAGCCATTGCGCGGGCGACAGCCAGTCGGACGCTGCGTGGCGTGGCTCCATGCGCGGGCGCCGGGCTCAGCCGGCCGTGGCCTGCGCGGGCGGCGGTGGCGGCAGGCTCAGGTTGGCCAGGGCCCATTCACGGAAGAGTTCCACGCGGCGCAGCTTGGCCTTGGCCGTTGTCGAGGTGAGGAAGTAGCTGGAGCTGGAGGCCACGCGCGTGCCGAAGGGCGCCACCAGCGTGCCGCGCGCGAGTTCGCGGTCGATCAGCGGCGTGCGGCCGATGGCCAGGCCCATGCCTTCCACGGCGGCCGCCTGCGAAGTGAACTGCAGCTGGAACACCGACTCGCCCGCGAAGCGCACGTGGCTGTGGCCGGCCGCGTCCAGCCAGGCTGGCCAGTCGTCCTGGTAGAGCGAATAGAAGTAGGTGCGGATGCGCACGAAGCGCGCCAGACGCTCGGCCTCGCTGCCCTCGGTGCCGATCGTGTCCAGCAACCGGGGCGAGCACACCGGGAAGAACTCCTCGCCGTGCAGCAGGTCGGTGCGCATGCCGCTCCAGCGGCCCGAGCCATAGCGGATGGCCACGTCGTGCGTGTTGTTGTCGAACTCGTCGAAGTTGGCGCTGGTGGACAGGTGCACCGTGATGTCCGGGTGCTGGCGCTGGAAGTCCGGCAGGCGCGGAATCAGGCAGTGCACCGCATAGGCCGGCAGACAGGCGATCACCAGCACCGTGTTGACGACCTTCTTGCGCGTGTTGTCGCTGGCGATGGCCAGCATGCTGATCGCCTCGCTCACCGAGCGCAGGTACTCGGAGGCGGCGGGCGTGAGCGCCAGCGTGTTGCGCTTGCGCGTGAACAGCTTGATCTCCAGGCGCTCTTCCAGGGCCTTGATCTGGTGGCTGATGGCGGTCTGGGTGACCGATAGCTCCTGCGCAGCGCGCGTGAAGCTCAGGTGGCGCGCGGCCGATTCGAAGGCCAGCAGGCTTTGCAGCGAAGGGATAAAGGGTCTCATGCGTGGGTTCTCGGCTGCTGCGCCCCGGCGTCGTGCGCCGTATGGGAACTCTGCGGCGCGCCGTCCAGCGGCGCTTTCGTCCAACCCCTGCATTCCTGAATAAGCCAGCGACGCGATGTTACCGGCTGCGCCGCGTGCGCGGCGGGGAGACGGCGGGGGTTCATCGCGAGCGGCCCGTGAGCTTGAAGCTGCCCTGCGCGCTGGCCAGCAGCAGCGTGCCTTCGTGCCAGGCCTCGGCGCGCGCGAAGAACAGCGTGCGCGTGCGCTGCACCAGGAAGCCCTTGGTGACCACCAGGCCGCTCGACGCCTTGTTGATGAAGTTGACCGTGAGCGAGACCGTGTGGCCGTGCGTGGGCTCGTGCATGGGCGGGCTGTACAGGCCCGCGTAGCCGCAGGCCACGTCCAGCAGCGTGGACAGTACGCCGCCCTGCAGAACGCCCTGGCGGTTGAGCAGTTCAGCCCGCACGGGCAGATGGAACTCGCTGTAGCCCTCGTGCCATTCGGCCAGGCGCACGCCGATGTGCTCGAGGAAAGGGTTGTCGAGCGTGATCGGGCTGGGCGTGCGCATGGGGGGAGCTTAGGCAAGGCCGCCGATGGCCACCACTGAAAGCCATTCATGGGGCCATGAGATGAAACCGGGTGACGGCGCCGCGAATGAGGGCCCCTCATGGCCGGATGAAAAACTATCGCTCGCGCCGCCCATACCCCGACGCTACTCTGCGCCGCACCCGATGCAGCACCCCCACCCGCAGGGGCGGACACGGGACCCATTCACGAACGAGCAGCAGGAGATGACCATGCAAACCTTTCCCGGCGCCAAGTCCGCCTTGTCCCTCGGCGCGGCCCTGTGCCTGGCCGCCGCCGCGCCCGCCCAGGCCCAGTACACCCAGGACACCGTCAAGATCGGCTTCGCCACCGACATGTCCGGCCTCTTCTCCGACATCGACGGCGCGGGCGGCGTCGAGGCCGTGCGCATGGCCATCGCAGACTTCGGTGGCCAGGTCGGCGGCAAGAAGATCGAGCTGATGTTCGTAGACCACCAGAACAAGCCCGACATCGCCTCCACCAAGGCGCGCGAGTGGATCGACGTGAACCAGGTCGACCTGCTGCTGGGCGGCGTGAACTCCGCCGTGGGCCTGGCCATGTCCAAGGTCTCGGCCGAGAAGAAGACGGTCTACATCTCGGTGGGCGCCGGCACCGCGCGCCTGACCAACGAGGAGTGCACGCCCTACACCATCAACTACGCGCTGGACACCATCGCCCAGGCCCGGGTGGCCGGACGGGCCGTGACCGAGGCGGGCGGCAAGTCGTGGTACTTCCTGGTGGCCGACTACGCCTTCGGCCATTCGCTGGAGAAGGACACCACCGAGGTCATCAAGGCCGCTGGCGGTCAGGTCAAGGGTTCGGTGCGCCACCCGGTGTCGGCGTCGGACTTTTCGTCGTTCCTCATGCAGGCCCAGGCGTCCCAGTCGCAGGTGCTGGGGCTGGCCAATGCCGGCAGCGATCTGCACAACTCGGTGAAAGCCGCCGCCGAATTCGGCGTCAACCGCAAGATGCGCATGACGGCCATGATGCAGTTTCTCTCCGACACCCACACCATGGGCCTGCAAGCCACGCAGGGCATGTACCTGTCCGAGGCCTGGTACTGGGACCTCAACGAAGACTCCCGCAAGTGGTCGCGCCGCTACTTCGAGAAGACCAAGCGCATGCCCACCGTGCTGCAGGCCGGGGCCTACTCGGCCACCATGACCTACCTGAACGCCGTGAAGGCCGTGGGCACGGACAACGCCGACAAGGTGATGGCGCGGCTCAAGAGCGCGAAGATCAACGACTTCTTCGCCAAGGACGGCTACATCCGCCCCGATGGCCGCATGGTGCACGACTACTACCTGATGCAGGTGAAGAAGCCGTCCGAGTCCAAGTACCCATGGGATTACTACAACCTGGTGGCCACGGTGAAAGGCGAGGACGCCTTCAACACCAAGGCCGAGTCCAAGTGCGCGCTCTGGAAGTGAATGCGCTTCCTCCAGGCGCCTGATCTGCCTGCGCCCGCGGGCCACTACGCCCAGGCCGTGGTGGCCAATGGCTTCGTCTTCGTCTCGGGCGTGCTGCCCTCGCCCGACACCGAAGGTTTCGAGGCCCAGGCGCTCGACGCGCTGGACCGTTGCGCGCGGGTGCTGCGCGCCGCCGGTTGTGGCTGGACCGACGTGGTCCAGTGCACCGCCTATGTGGTGGGGGTGGCGCACTGGCCCGCGTTCAATGCCGTGTACGCCAGGGTGCTGGGCGATCACCGCCCCGCGCGTGCCGTGGTGCCGGTGCCCGAGCTGCACCACGGTTGCCTGGTGGAGATCCAGCTCATCGCCGTCGCGCGCGACGGCGCGCCCGCGCCCGCGCAATGAGAGTCCCTCATGCGGCGATGAAAAAGCATCGCTCGCACCCAGGCGCCGCGCCTCCTAGACTGCGGGTCGGTCTCTTCTCCCCGTAGCCACTTCCTCGAACACCAATGGACACCCGAACCAACAGCCCCGCCGCCGACGCCACCGAACGCCTGCAGATGTACATCGGCGGCCAGTGGGTCGCTGGCACCAGCGGCCAGACGCTGGACAGCCTCAATCCCTACACGCAGAAAGTCTGGGCCACGGTACCCGACGCCAGCGAGGCCGACGTGAAGGCGGCCGTCGCTGCCGCGCGCGAGGCCTTCGACAACGGCCCCTGGCGTCAGACCACGCCGCAGCAGCGCGCCGCGCTGATGCGCAAACTGGGTGACCTGATCGCGCGCGACGCCGAGCGCATGGCGCGCATCGAGTCCATGGACAACGGCAAGCTGCTGCGCGAAATGCTGGGTCAGTGGAAGTACCTGCCCGAGTGGATGTACTACTTTGCCGGCCAGGCCACGCAGAGCCAGGGCGAGGTGCTGCCCAGCGACCGCCCCAATTTCATCGCTTTCACGCGCAAGGAGCCCATCGGCGTGGTCGCGGCCATCACGCCCTGGAACTCGCCCTGCCTGCTGCTGATGTTCAAGCTCGCGCCCGGGCTGGCGGCGGGGTGCACCTTCGTCGTCAAGCCGTCCGAGCACACGCCGGTGTCCACCTTGCGCTTCGCCGAGCTGGTGGAAGAGGCGGGCTTTCCGCCCGGCGTGTTCAACGTCGTCACCGGCGGGGCCGACGCGGGCCGCTGGCTGGTCTCCAGCCCCGACATCGACAAGATCAGCTTCACCGGCTCCGACGGCGTGGGCAAGGCCATCGCACGCGCGGGCGCCGAGAACTTCACGCGCGTCTCCCTCGAACTCGGGGGCAAGTCGCCGCAGGTGGTGTTCGACGACTGCGACATCGAGGCGGCCGTCAACGGCGTGATCTCGGGTGTGTACGCGGCCACCGGCCAGACCTGCATGGCCGGCTCGCGCCTCATCGTGCACCGCGCCATCCACGACGAAGTGGTCAAGCACCTGGTGGCGCGCGTGAGCGCCATCAAGCTCGGCGACCCGCTGGACATGGCCAGCGAAATGGGCCCGGCCGCCACCGGCCAGCAATTCCAGAAGATCCTGTCGATGGTGAGGTCGGCCGAGGCCGAAGGCGCCACGCTGGCCTATGGTGGCCGACAGGCGCCGCAGGGCGGCTTCTTCGTGCAGCCCACCGTGCTCACCCAGGTGCACAACCGGATGGACATCGCGCGCGAAGAGGTGTTCGGCCCCGTGCTCGCGGTCATTCCCTTCGACACCGAGGAAGAGGCCGTGAAGATCGCCAACGACACCCGCTACGGCCTGGCCGCTGGCATCTGGACGCAGAACGTTCAGCGCGCGCACCGTGTGGCGGGACAACTGCGCGCGGGCAGCGTGTGGATCAACGCCTACCGCGTCACCGCGCCTTTCGCGCCCTTCGGCGGCTTCAAGCACAGCGGCGTCGGCCGCGAGAACGGCCACGAAGGCATGAACGAATTCCTCGAGACCAAGACCGTGTGGGTGGAGCTCAGCGGCGCGCTGCGCGACCCGTTCAAGCTGGGCTGAAGCGCACGATGACGCAGGAATCTCTTGGCCGTTTCGACTACGTGATCGTCGGGGCCGGCTCGGCCGGCTGCGTGTTGGCCAACCGCCTGAGCGCCGACCCTTCGGTGCGCGTGTGCCTGGTGGAAGCCGGCGAGACCGACTGGTACCCGTGGATTCACGTGCCGATCGGCTATTTCTACACCATCAACAACCCGCGCACCGACTGGTGTTACGTGGCCGAGCCCGACGCGAATCTGGGCGGCCGTGGCATCAAGTACCCGCGCGGCCGCGTGCTCGGCGGCTCTTCGTCCATCAACGCCATGGTCTACATCCGGGGCCAGGCCGCGGATTTCGACGGCTGGTCCGCCATGGGCAACCAGGGATGGTCCTGGGCCGAGGTGCTGCCGTACTTCAAGAAGTCCGAGGACTACCACCGCGGGTCAAGCGACACGCACGGCGCGGGTGGCGAGTTGCGCGTCGAGGGCCTGCGCGCCCACTGGGACGTTCTCGACGCGTTTTGCGACGCGGCCGTGCAGTGCGGCATTCCGCGCAGCGAGGACTTCAACTCGGGCGACAACGAAGGCGTGGGCTACTTCGAGGTCACGCAGAAGAACGGGGTGCGCATGAGCACCGCGCGCGCTTTCCTCAAGCCGGCGCGAAGCCGTCCCAACCTCGAGGTCTTGACGAAAACGCAGGTGACCCGCGTGAGCTTCGACGGCACACGCGCCAGCGGCCTGGTGGTGCGGCGCGGCGGCCGCGAGTGGCGCATCGAGGCGGCGCGTGAGGTGATCCTGTCGGGCGGCACCATCGGCTCGGCCCAGGTGCTGCAGCTCTCGGGCGTGGGCGACGGCGCCGCTTTGCAGCGCCTGGGCATTGCCAGCGTGCGCCACCTGCCCGGCGTGGGCGCCAACCTGCAGGACCACATCGCCGCGCGCACCATGCTGCGCGTGAAGGACACCGTCACGCTCAACCAGCAGGCCAACAGCCTGTGGGGAAAGATGTGGATGGGCATCGACTACGCGCTGCGCCGCCGCGGCCCCCTGACCATTCCGCCCGCGCTGGTGAACGCCTTCGTGCGCAGCGATCCCTCGCAGCCCACGCCGGACCTGCAGTTCGTCTGCTACCCCATCACCTACGACAAGCTCGGCGATCCGCCACACGCCTTCCCGGGTTTCACGGCGGGCGTGTGCATGCTGCACCCCGAAAGCCGGGGCAGCGTCACGCTCAAGAGCCCCGACCCGCTGGCCGCGCCGGCGATCCACCTGAACTTCCTCGACACCGAGGCTGATTGCCGCACCGTGGTGAAGGGCCTGCGCATGTTGCGCGAGGTGTGCAACGCGCCCGCCATGCAGCGCTATGCGCCCGAGGAGTTTCTGCCGGGCCGAGAGATCCAGGACGAGGCCGAGCTGCTCGACGGCATCCGCAAGATGGCCGGCACCATCTTCCACCCCGTGGGCACCTGCGCCATGGGCACCGGCGAGCGCGCCGTGGTCGACGCGCGCCTGCGCGTGCACGGTCTCCAGGGCTTGCGCGTGGTGGACGCGTCCATCATGCCGAAGATCATCTCGGGCAACACCAATGCCACGGCCATCATGATCGGGGAGAAGGCCGCGGACATGATCGAGGCGGACGCGCGAAGCTGACGCAAGTCCAGGCCCAGGAGCGGCTGGGCCTTGAGATCCCGTCGAACCGGCGCATGGGAAATGGCCCATGCGACAAGCCCCGGTGGCTCACGCCTACCGGGGCTTGGATGACAAACGCCGGGAGGGCGTCAGCCCGCCCGCATCGCCAACACCGCCGCCAGCACCGCCACCGAAGCCGCTGTGGCCGACACCGCGGCCGCGACGACGGCGATCGCCGTGGCTGGGGTCCGCGTAGCCGCTGGCGCCTCGACGCCCGCCGCCGGCGCGGCGCGGGGCGTCGAAGCCATTGCCCCAGCCGTCGGACTGGTGGCGGCGACCGCAGCACCCGTGTCGGCCACCGGGGCCTCGTCACCCCGCCCCAGCTCCCGCACGAAGCGCGTGAAGAAGTCGTCCGCCATGCGCCGGGTCACGCCATCGATGAGCCGCGCGCCCACCTGTGCCAGGCGCCCGCCCACCTGGGCCTGCGCCGTGTAGCGCAGCCGCGTGCCCTCGGCCATGTCGTCCAGCACCACCGATGCCTCGCCCTTGCCGAAGCCGGCCACGCCGCCCGAGCCCTCGAAGCTCAGCGCGTAGGACGTCGGTGGGTTCACGTCGCGCAGCGCCAGCTTGCCCGCGAAGCGCGCGCGCACCGGGCCCACAGTGGCGGCCATCGCCACGCGGTAGCGGTTCTCGCCATCGGGCTCGAAGGTGTCGCAGCCGGCCAGGCACCGCTGCAGCACCTGGGGGTCGTTGAGCGCGCGCCAGACGCTCGCGCGATCGGCCTGGAGAATTTTTTCGCCTTGGATATCCATGGTGTTCTGTTCGAGTGGGTCACTGGCCCGCGGCGGCCGGCGCGCGCAGGCGCTCGGCGGCCAGTCGCACGGCCTTCACGATTTCGGGGTACGCGCCGCAGCGGCACAGATTGCCCGCCAGGTAGTGGCGGATCTCGTGTTCGCTTGGGTCGGGGTTGTTTGCCAGCAGCTGGCGAGCCATCAGGATGAAGCCCGGCGTGCAGAAACCGCACTGGAAGGCGCCGGCGTCGATGAAGGCTTGTTGCACCGGGTCGAGTCGGCCGTCTTTTGCCACGCCTTCGATGGTGGCGATGTCGGCGCCGTCGGCGTGCAGCGCCGGGTAGATGCAGCCCGTGACGGCCTGGCCATCGACCACGACGGTGCAGCAGCCGCACAGGCCCTGGCCGCAACTTTCGCGCGCGCCGTGCAGGCCGCAGCCGCGCACGACTTCGACCAGTGTGTGGAAGGACTCGACCTGGCGGGCCATGGGCTCGCCGTTCAGCCGGAACTGGATGAGGGTGCTGGTGGTGCTCATGGTGTTGGGGAAGGTCAGTCGCCGAGCGATTCGCCGCGCTGCGCGAGCAGTGCGCGCATCACCGCCTCGGGCGTGATGGGCAGCGAGAACAGGCGCACGCCCACGGCGTCGTGGATGGCATCGGCCACGGCCGATGCCACGCCGAAGCAGCCGCTTTCGCCCAGGCCCTTGGCGCCGTAGGGGCCGGTGCCCTGTTGCGCGTCCACGGCCTCGCAGCCGAAGTGTTCGGGGATGTCGTGGATGCCCGGGATCTTGTATTCGGAGAAGGACGCGTTGCGCAGCCGGCCCTCGGCGTCGAACGCCATCTTCTCCAGGTGCACCATGCCCAGCTGCATGATGGCCGCGCCCGAGATCTGGGTCTCGACCACCTTGGGGTTGAGGGGCGTGCCGCAGTCCACCACGTTCTCGATGCGCAGCAGGCGGAAGTGACCGGTCTCGGTGTCCACCTCCACCTCCACGCCGGTGCCGCCAATCATCCAGTTGGGCGTGATGTCGGGCGAGCGGCCATCCGCGTCGGGTGACTGGTACGGTGGCATGAAGGTGCCTGTGCCGACGAGCGTGCCCGCGGGCATGCCGTACTTCTTGCGCAGCAGCGCGCCGGCGTCGGCGATGCCGTTGAATGGCTGGCCCAGTTCGTCGGCCAGGGCCGCGAGCTGGGCCAGAAGGTCTTGCGCGGCGAGCTTGACCGCGTTGCCCATGTGGAAGGTGGAGCGCGAGCCCAGCGTGGCCATGTCGTAGGGCGTCACGTCGGTGTCGGGGTGCACCACGCGGATCTGCTCGGCCTTGAGGCCCAGCGCGTCGGCCGCGACCATGGCCATCGCCGTGTCCGAGGCCTGGCCCATGTCCACCGTGCTGATGAGCAGCACACAACTGCCATCGCCGCCCAGGTTGATGGTGGCCACCGACGTTGTGGGTGCCACCAGGGCCTTGAACCCCAGGCCGATGCCGCGCCCGCGTCGCAGGGTGCCGGTGCCGCGTTCGATCGGGCGGTCCCATTGCATGCGCTTGGCCACCGTGTCCAGCACCAGGCGCAGCGCGGCGTCCTTCATCACCGTGCCGGTCGCGTGCGGGCGACCGTTCTCCAGCAGGTTCAGGCGGCGAAAGTCCAGCGGGTCCATGCCCAGTTCGCGCGCGATCAGGTCCGCCTGGCATTCGTAGCCCCACACCACCTGCGTGATGCCGAAGCCGCGGAACGCGCCGGCCGGCGGCAGGTGCGTGTAGACCTGGTACGAATCGATGTCGAGGTTGGCGATGTCGTAAGGGCCGCCGGCCGTGAAGCCGGATTTCTGCGTCACGCGCGGGCCGATGTCGGCGTATGCGCCGCCGTTCCACCACACCTCGCAGCGGCGGCCGGTGATGCGGCCTTCGGCATTGACCGCGCTGCGGATGCGGAAGGTGGTGGCGTGTTTGGTGATGGTGTAGAACTGCTCTTCCATCGTCAGCGCCACGCGCACCGGGCGGCGCGCGATGAGGGCCAGCGCCACGGCCAGGGCCTCGAGCTTGATGTAGAGCTTGGCGCCGAACCCGCCGCCCAGCAGCCGTGTCTTCACCTGCACGCGGTTCTCGGGCCAGCCCAGCAGGCGCGCGATCTCGATGCGCACGAACGAGGGGCTCTGCGAGGCGGTGTGGATCAGCAGGCCGCCGTCCTGCGGCTCGGCCACGGTCACCATGGGTTCCATGGGCACGTGCATCACCTGCTGGGTCTTGAAGGTGTGGTCGAACACGTGCGCGGCCTCGGCGAAGGCCTTGTCCACGTCGCCGTGGCGCAGGTGGTAGTCCAGGGCCACGTTGGTGCCCTTGCGGCCCGCCAGGTGCTTCAGGTCGGGGAAAGTGCCGGCGGGCTTGAGCGCGTCGTGCACCAGGACCTTCGATGCCGCGGCCTCGACCTCGTCGAACACGGCGGGCAGCACCTCGTAGTCCACGATCACCAGGCCGGCTGCGGCCTCCGCGACGTGCGGGTCATTGGCCAGCACCACGGCCACCGGCTCGCCCACATGGCGCACCTTCTCGATGGCGAGGATGGGCTGGTCGTGAAAGGCCGGGCCGTAGTGCGGGTCGGGAATGAGCCGCATCACCTCGCGCGCCGTCACCACGTGCACCACGCCCGGCATGGCCGCGGCCTCGCGCGTATCGATGCCCAGGATGCGCGCGTGCGCGTGCGGGCTGCGCACGACCTTGGCGTGCAGCATGCGCGGCAACTCCAGGTTGTGCGTGTAGTCGGCGGCGCCGGTGACCTTGGCCACCGACTCGAGGCGGTCCAGGCGCCGGCCGATTTGCGGCTCGGGTGACAGGGTGGCGTTGGGGTTGGCGGTCATGCGTGGCTCCGCGTGCGGTTCAGGGCGGCCTGCACGGCGCGCGGCAAGGCCACGCGCAGCAGCTGGCGCTTGTAGGCGGCGCTGCCATGCGCATCGGCCACCAGCGGCGCCTCGGCCACGGCGGCCTCGGCCGCTTCGCGCAGCACCGGCGCGCTCAGGCCGCGCTGCACCAGGATGGACTGCGCGTTGCGCAACCGGGTCGGGCTGTCGGTGGCGGCACCGGTGAGGATGCTCGCGCTGGTGACGCGCTCACCCTGCAGGCCCAGCACCACGGCCAGGCCCAGCGCGGGCCAGTCGTGCGCGGCCCGCGTGGTGAGCTTGAGGTACGCGCCCGGTCCGGCCTGCGGCGGCACGCGCAGTTCGGTGATGAGCTCGTCGCGCCTGACCACGGTCTCGTAGTACCCGGTGCACAGTGCGTCGGCGGGTACTTCGCGCGATCCGCTCGGGCCGGTGATCACCACCGTCGCGCCCAGCGCCGCCATCACCGGTGGCATGTCCATGTGCGGGTCGGCGTGGCTCAGGTTGCCGCCGAGGGTGGCCACCGCGCGCACGCGCGGATTGGCCACACCGCGCAGCGCCTGCGCCAGCAGGGGCCAGCCCTCGCGCACCGTGGCATTCGCTTCGATGTCGGCCAATCGAGCCAAGCCGCCGATCAGCAGCGAACCATCGGCGCGCCGCTCGACGCGCGAGTGCCGCTCGCCGATGCGCTGCAGGCTCACCAGGCGCGTGGGCCGCAGCACGCCGGCCTTCATCATCAGCATCACCGCGGTGCCGCCGCCCACGGGGCGCACGTTCGGGTCTTCGGGGTCGAGCAGCGACAAGGCCTCGTCCAGCGAGTACGGGAGCAGGAATTCAAACGGTGTCATGACCGCACCTGTGCGCAAAGTTCCAGAAGGCCGTCGGCGACCCGCTGGGGCACCTCCAGCGGCGTGAGGTGGCGCGCGCCGGGAATCACGTCCAGCGTCGAGCCAGCGATGGCCTCGTGCAAGGCTTGCGACATCGCCACCGGCGCGGCGAAGTCTTCTTCGCCGACCTGCACCAGCGTGGGCAAGCGCAGCGTGCCCAGGCGCGCGCGCGCGTCGAAAGAACCCAGCATGCGGCAAGCTTCCACATAGCCTTGCATGTCGTTGCGCAGGAACACATTCACCCAATGCTTCACGGCCTCGGGTTCGCGCTCGCGGTAAGCGTCGCTGAACCAGCGCGTCACCTGGAAGTCGGTCAGCGAGGCCAGGCCATGGGCCATGGCTTTCTGGGCGCGCCCCTCCCAGTCGGCTGGCGCCGTGGGGCCGTACCAGGCCGTGGTGTCGATCAGCGCAAGCGCCGCGCTGCGCTCGGGGTGGTCGAGCGCGAACTGCAAGGCCACGCAGCCACCCATGGACGCGCCGCCCACCACCACGCGCTCGATGCCCAGGTGGTCCAGCACCTCGCGCAGGTCCAGCGCCATGCGCCCGGCCGTGAGAGGCGGCGTGCCCACGCCCGAGCGGCCATGGCCGCGCGCGTCGATGGCCACCACCGAAGCCCGCTCACCCACCCCGTCGCTGACCGCCTGCCAGAAGCTGTGGTCCATGCCCAGCGAGTGCACAAGGGCCATCACCGGCCGGTCCTTCGCCACCAGGTGAGCGCTGTAAGCGATGGTCGGGCCATCGCTGGCGCGGTGGGTCGCGCCGGGTCCTTCGTTCGTCATAGGGCGCGGATTCTGGCCGTCGCCCCGCGCCCTTTCAAACGAGAAATTTCGGTGGAGCGAATGAAAGTCTTTCATGCCTCACCATCGGCGCCCTGGTGGGTGCCGGGGCTGGCCACACGCCATGAAAACGCTTCATGGCGGCAAGCAATGGAAATCGTTTGCGCGCTCGCGCCGTCTCCAAAAGCATCGCGGCCCGGATTCACCCACACACCCACAGAGGAGACATCGCATGACCCGTTCGACCCAGAGCCGCCGCTCAGCACTGCTGGCTTGTGCCGCGCTGATGGCCGCGCCCGCCCTGCTGCCCGCGTCCGCGTTCGCGCAGGACTACCCCACCCGCCCCATCCGCGTCATCGTGCCCTTCGCTCCCGGCGGCGTGGTCGACACCACTGCGCGCCTGCTCACGCAGAAACTGAGCGAGCGCCTGGGCTGGAACTTCGTGGTGGAGAACAAGCCGGGCGGCAACGGCTTCATCGCCGTCACCGCCGCCGCCAAGGCCCCGGCCGACGGGTACACCCTGCTGGCGGCCCACACCGGCGAATTCGCGGTGAACCCCGCGCTGTTCCCCCAGGTTCCCTACGAGCTTGACCGCGACTTCGCGCCCATCACCATGATCAGCGACACCCCCATGCTGCTGGTGGCCAACGCGCAGCAGCCCTTCAACACCGTGCAGGAGTTGGTGGCCGCCGCGAAGAAGGCGCCCGGCAGCATCACCTTCTCGTCGCCGGGCAACGGCAGCATCAACCACCTGGCGGGCGAATGGTTCGCCATGGAGGCGGGGGCCAGGTTGCTGCATGTGCCCTACCGCGGCGGCGCGCCCGCCGCGGCGGCCGTGGCCTCGGGCGAGGTGGTGCTGGGCGTGGTGGCCATTCCGGCCGTCATCCCGCACATGCAGTCGGGCCGCGTGAAGGTGTTGGGCCTGACGACCGCGCGCCGTTCCAGCTTCAACAAGGACTGGGTCACCGCCAACGAGGCGGGCGTGAAGAACGTGGATGCGTCCAACTGGGTGGGCCTGTTCGCACCCAAAGGGGTGCCGGCCGACACCGTGGCCCGTCTGCACGCCGAGGTGGTGAAGACCTTGGAGCAGCCCGACGTGAAGAAGCGCTTTGCCGACGCGGGCGCCGAACTGGGGGGCATGTCCTCCGCCGACTTCGCTCAGCGCATCCGCAGCGACGCCACGCGCTTCAAGGACATCGTGCAGAAGGCCAACATCCGGCCGGAATGACGCCCATGCCCACCATCGACGCCTCGCTCGTCCGCCAGATCGCCCCCACCGGCGCGTTGCGCGCCGCCATCAACTTCGGCAATCCCGTGCTGGCGTCGCGCGACCCGGACAGCGGCCAGGCGCGCGGCGTCTCGCTGGATCTGGCGCAGTCGCTCGCGCAGCGGCTGGGCCTGGCGCTGCAGACCGTGCTGTTCGAGAGCGCGGGCGAGTCCGTGGCCGCCATCGCGCGCGCGCAGGCCGACATCGGCTTCTTCGCACTGGACCCGCAGCGCGCCGCGCAACTGCGCTTCGCCGCGCCTTATGTGCTGATTGAAGGCGCCTACCTGGTGCTGGAGGATTCGCCGCTCACCCACCGGGATGAGGTGGACCGCGAAGGCATCCGCGTGGTGGTGGGCCAGGGCAGCGCCTACGATCTCTTCCTTACGCGCGAGCTCCAACACGCCAGCCTCGTGCGCGCCGCCACGTCGCCCACGGTGGTGGACGAATTCCTGCGCCAGGGCGCGGAGGTGGCGGCGGGCGTGCGCCAGCAGCTGCTGGCGGACCAGCAGCGCCTGTCGACGGCGCGCCTGCGCCTGTTGCCGGGCAACTTCATGGTGATCCAGCAGGCGATGGCGGTGCCGGTGGACCGCAGCGATGGGGCGCTGGCGGTGGTGCGGGATTTCGTCGAGGACATGAAGGCCAGCGGCTTCGTGGCGCAAGCGTTGGAGCGCCACGGCATCACCGGTGCCCGGGTGGCGCCACCACTCAATTCCTAGCCCCGCACCGCCGCGTCCATCGCACGGATCAGGTCCGACTGCGTGACGATGCCCACCAGCCGGCGCTCGGCGTCGATGATGGGCAGGTGGCGGTGCCCGCCGTCGGAGAACACCGGCACCAGCTCGGTGAGCGGTCGGTCGCTGCTGGCCACGCGCACCTGGCGCGTCATGATCTCGCCCACCGTGTGCCGGGGCGCCGGCCGGTGCATCTGGCGCAGCAGGGCGCGCAGGCGGAAGTTCACGCCCTCGTGCACGTCCATGTCCACCTGGCGCATGAAATCGGACACCGTGACGATGCCCACCAGGTGGTGCTGCCGGTCCACCACGGGCAGCGCCTTCACGCGGTGCTGGCGGATCAGCGCCCAGGCCTGGCGCAGCGGCATCTCGGGGCGCGCGGTCACGGGGTCGGGCGTCATCACGTCGGTGCAGCGCAGCTCGCCCATGGTGCGCTGATAGGCCGCGGCCTCGGCGTACTGCATCAGGTCCTGCAGGTCTTCGCGGCTGATGTCGAGCACCTGGTTGTAGTGGGCCAGCGCGGCGTCGAGGTCGCGGCTGGTCAGGCGCGCGCCGCCGGGCTCGGTGGGCACCGGGTGGTGCACGTGCGGCCAGCGCCGCCGCGTGAGGTTGTTGTAGAGCAGGCCGGCCGCCACCATCAACGCCGAGTCCAACAGCACGGGCTGCAGCGCGACGCCGAAGTCGTGGCTGCCCATCAGCACCATCAGCAGGGCCGAGGCGCCGCCCGGCGGGTGCAGGCAGCGCAGCGCCAGCATGAGCGCGATGGACAGGCCCACCGCCAGCGCCGCGCCCACGGCCGGGTGCGGCACCCAGAGGGCGCAGGCCACGCCCACCAGGGCCGACAAGGTGTTGCCCCCGATCACCGACCAGGGCTGGGCCAGCTGGCTCGACGGCACCACGAAGACCAGCACCGCGCTGGCGCCCAGCGGCGCCACCAGCGCGGTGGCCAGCGCGGGGTGGCCGTTGCCGGGCGCCAGCCAGGTGGCGCCCAGGCCGGCGACGAGGATGCCCAGCGCGGCGCCGATGCAGGCGCGCCATTTCTCGCGCGCGTCGATGCCAGGCGCGGCGGGCCAGAGCGCGCGCAGCGAGAGCAGGAGTTCGGGCAGCAGGCGCTGCAGCGCCTGCCGGCCCTGTCGCACCAGCGCGTTCAACCCAGCGTGTCCGTCAGCATCTGCAGGCGCTGGGCGCAGGCGCGCAGCGCCGGGACGATGTGGCGCTCGATGTGCGAGACGCTCCAGGGCTGCCCGATCGAGCTGACGTTCAGGCCGAACCGGGCCTCGCCCGTGCACGAGGGGATCTCGATGGCGACGCCGAACAGGCCCGCCACCAGTTCGCTGTTGGCGAAGCTCCAGCCCCGCTGGCGCGCCAGCGCGAGCTCGGCGTTCAGCGCCTTGCGCTCGGTGACCGTGTGCTGGGAATGGCGGGCCATGGTGCCCGCGGGCAGGTGCTCGGCCAGCCGCTGGGGCGGCAGCTGGGCCAGCAGCGCGCGGCCCAGCGAGTGGGCGTAGGCCGGCAGGCGGTCGCCGGCCCGCAGGTCGAGCTTGATCAGCCGGTCGGCCTCCACGCGCTCGACGAACAGCACGTCGGTGCCCGCCAGCACGCCGATCGCCGCCCCCACGTTCAACTGGCGCGACAGCTCCAGCAGCTGCGGCCGCACCGCCGCCGACAGGCCCAGCGAACGGAAATAGCGGTAGCCCAGTTCGATGGCCTTGGGCGATAGCTCGAAGTCGCGCTTGTCCTGGCGCAGGTAACCCAGCTCGCTGAGCGTCAGCAGGATGCGCCGCGAGGCGGCCCGCGTCACCCCCAGCAGTTCCGCCGCCGACTGGATGCTGAAGGCGCGCGTGTTCTCGTCGTACGCGTTCAACAGGCGAAGCCCGTTGGCCAGGGCATCGAGAAACTCCCGCTTGCCCTCGCTGTTGTCGTCCTGCACCTCTTTGTCTCGCATCTGCGCTCCACGCAATGAATCCGGCGCGCCGAATGTAGCGCGTTGACAGGCCGCGGCCGGTCCGGTAGATTAACTGGCGAACATTTGTTCGATAATTGAGGGGTTCAGTCCTATGCAAGTCCAGCCGCTGTCCGCGCGCTTCGGCGCCGAAGTGCGCGATCTCGACCTGTCGCGCGATTTCGACGACGAGGCGTTCGGCGCCATCCACCGCCTGTTCGTGGAGAGCAAACTGCTCTGCTTCAAGAACCAGAACCTGTCCGCCGCGGCGCAGCTGGCGTTCAGCCAGCGCTTCGGCCCCTTGGAAGTGCACGTCCTGTCCCAGTACAACCACCCCGAGCATCCGGAGATCTTCCGGCTGTCCAACCGGGTGGTGGACGGCCAACCCATGGGCATCGCCGACGGTGGCTCGTACTGGCATTCCGATCTCGCCTTCCAGGAGCGCCCCGCGAAGGCGACCATCCTGAACGCGCTGGAGATCCCGCCGGAGGGCGGCGACACCCTGTTCGCCGACATGGAGGCCGCCTATGAGGCCTTGTCCGATGAATGGAAGGCGCGGCTGGAGGGTCTGCGCGCGGTGCACCGCTACCGCCGCAAGGCGGACGCGGCGCAATCGACGCGGGTCGAGATGACCGAGGCGCAGAAGCAGCAGACGCCCGACGTGGACCATCCCCTGGTCCGCACCAACCCCGACTCGGGCCGCAAGGCCATCTTCGCCCACCCGGGCATGACGGCCGAGGTGATCGGCAAGACGCCGCAAGAAAGCCGCGAGATCCTGGAGTTCCTGTTCGCCCACACGGTGCAGCCCCAGTTCCGCTACGACTTCCGCTGGAGCCCCGGCGACGTGGTCATGTGGGACAACCGCTCCACCATGCACAGCGCCACGACGCGGGACCTGCCCGCCGGCCAGTACCGCACGCTGTACCGGACCACCGTGCGGGGCGAAAGGCCGGTTTGATGGTGGACGCGCCCAGCGACGCTGGTACCCGCGAACTCGACCTGCGGCTCGCCGACGGCCACGTGGTGCGTGCCCGCCTGGCCTACACGAGCCAGGGACCAGAGGATGCGCCGGCCTACCTGCTGCTGCACGGCTACACCGGCAGCCACTTCGCGCTCGATCCGAACGGCCCTGCCGCCGACGCTGGCTGGGCCGCGGCCTGGGCCGGTCCCGGCAAGGCACTGGACACGCGGCGCCACCGGGTGCTCACCATGAACCTGCCCGGCTCGGCCTATGGCTCCGGCTGGGACGGCGCCGACAGCGCCGACAGCGCCCACGCCAGCGTGGCGGCCATGGCCGACGCGGCCTGTGGCCTGCTCGACGCGCTGGGCATCGCGCGCCTCGACGGCGCGATCGGCTATTCCTTCGGCGGCTACGTCGCCCTGCAGCTGCGCGCCGCGCGGCCCTCGCGCGTGCGGCGCGCGCTGGCCTTGTGCAGCGCGCGCCAGGGCCGGGGCTCGCTGGACGGGCTCGACGCCTTGCGCCGCCTGGACGACCCGGACAAGCGCTATGCCTTTCGCGTCGACACGCTGATGCGAAACGGCCTGGCGCCATGGGCGCACGACCAGGGTCCGCAGGCGCTGGCGCGGGAACTCGGCCGGGTTCGGCAATGGGCGCAGGAATTCACGCCCGCCGCGCTCTGGCGGCTGCGCGCCGCGGCCGCCACGTTCTCGCTGCCGGCCTGGCCCAGCGACGCCGCGCTGCTGCAGGCCGCGTCAGACGCGCTGTTTCCCCCGACGGCCGACCGCCCCGCGCAGGCGGGCACCGTGTCCACCCCCTACGGCCACCAGGCCCTGCTGCTCGACCCCGGCCCCTGGGTCGGGCCGATCGCCGCCTGGATCGACGGCCGCGACCTCTCTCATCCCACACACACAGGAGACACCCCATGAAACGCAAGACCCTCCTCGCCTCGCTGGCCGCCGGCCTGCTGCTGGCCAGCCACCTGGCCGCTCCGGCGTTCGCGCAGGCCGCGAAATGGCCCAACAAACCGGTGCGCCTGATCGTGGCCTACCCGCCCGGCGGCGCCACCGACACGCAGGCGCGCCTGGTCGGCCAGAAGCTCTCGGAGCGCTGGGGCCAGCCCGTCATCGTCGAGAACCGGCCCGGTGGCAACACGGTCATCGCCACCGATCTCGTCGCCAAGGCCGCGCCCGACGGTCACACCCTGCTGCTGACCGCGATGCCCTTCGCGCTCAACCCCTTCCTGCTCGACAAGCTGCCCTACGACTCGGCCAAGGACCTCGCGCCCGTCACGGTGCTGGCGACCATCACCAACGTTCTGGTGGCGCACCCCTCGCTGGGCGTGAAGAACGTGCCGGAGCTGATCCAGAAGGCCAAGTCGGCGCCAGGCTCGATCAGCTTCGCCTCCACCGGCACGGCCACCTCCACCCACCTCTCGGGCGAGCTCTTTGCCAGCATGGCCGACGTGGCCATCACCCACGTGCCCTACAAAGGCAGCGCGCCCGCGCACCAGGACCTGCTGGGCGGGCGCGTGCCCATCATGTTCGACAACGGCGTGCTGCAGCACATCAAGTCGGGCAAGGTGGTGCCCCTGGGCGTCACCTCGGCCAAGCGCCTGCCCTGGCTGCCCGAGGTGCCGACCGTGGCCGAGCAAGGCCTGGCGGGCTACGAGACGGAGGCCTGGTACGGCATCTTCACCACCGGCGGCACGCCCGGCGCCGTGGTTCAGCAGATCGCGAGCGACGTGACCTGGGCCGTGCGTTCGCCCGACGTGACGCCCAAGCTGGAAGCCATCGGCGCCAGCGCGGGCGGCGGCACGCCCGAGGAGTTCCGACGCTACCTGGCCCGCGAGACCGAGCGCTGGGGCGCGCTCATCAAGAAGCGCGGCATCCGCATCGAGTGAGCCTTCGGGGCCTTGGCGGCTCGGGGGGTGATGGCCGATCATCGCCCCCGCAGGAGCCCGCCATGAAACCCTACCTCTCCCTCATCACCCTGGCCGTCGCCGACCTCGAGCGTGCGCTGCGCTTCTACCGCGACGGCCTGGGCCTGCCCACCGAGGGCATCGTCGGCCAGGACATCGCGCACGGCGCCGTCGCGTTCTTCGACCTGCAGCCCGGCCTCAAGCTTGCGCTGTTCCCACGCGAGAGCCTGTGCCACGACGCCGGCCTCCCGCCCGGGCCGCCCAGCCCCTCGAGCCTGAGCCTGGCCCACAACGTGGGCTCGCGCGAGGCGGTGGGCGCCGTGATGCGCGAGGCCGAGGCCGCCGGCGCGCGCATCGTCAAGCCCGCCCAGGACACCTTCTGGGGTGGCCACGCGGGCTACTTCATGGACCCGGATGGCCACTTGTGGGAAGTGGCCTGGAACCCGGCCTGGCCCTTGCCGACGTGAGCGGCGCCGCTGGTCCATGATCGCGGGGTTTCCCCCGCCCGAGGGCACCCCTCCATGACCCCCATCATCCACAGCCTGCTCGACACCGACCTCTACAAGTTCTCGATGTGGCAGGCCCTGCTGCACCGCCACCCCACCACCCAGGCCCGCTACAGCTTCGTCTGCCGCAACACCAGCGCCTACCCGCTCGCCGAACTGGTGCCCGAGGTGAACCGCGAGCTGGACCACCTGTGCTCGCTGAGCTTTCGGCCCGACGAGCTCGCCTACCTCAAGGGCCTGCGCTACCTCACCTCCGACTTCGTCGACTTCCTGCGCATCTTCCGTTTCCAGCGCGAGTTCATCGAGGTGCGCGCCCAGGGCGATTCGCTGGACATCGTGGCCCGTGGCCCGCAGGTGCACGTCATGGCCTTCGAGATCTTCGTGCTGGCCATCGTCAACGAGCTGTACTTCCGCCGCTTCGACGCCACGGCCGCGCTGGCCGAAGGGCGCCGCCGCCTGGCCGGCAAGCTCGATCTGTTGCGCGATTTCGGGCGCGAGCCCGAGCGCCGCCACCCCTTCGAGCTCTCCGACTTCGGCGTGCGCCGCCGCTACAGCGGCGCCTGGCAGCGCGAGGTGGTGAGCACGCTGCGCGACGGGGCGCCGCGCTTCTTCAAGGGCACCTCCAACGTGCTGCTCGCCAAGGAGCTGGGCCTGGCGCCCATCGGCACCATGGCGCACGAGTACCTGCAGACCTACCAGACCCTGGGCGTGCGCCTGCGCGACTTCCAGAAGGCCGCGCTGGAGGACTGGGTGCAGGAGTTCCGCGGCGACCTCGGCATCGCGCTCACCGACGTCATCACCATGGACGCCTTTCTGGCCGACTTCGACCTCTACTTCGCCAAGCTCTTCGACGGCCTGCGCCACGACTCGGGCGACCCCATCGAATGGGGCGAGAAGGCCCTGGCGCACTACGCGCGCCTGCGCGTCGACCCGGCCACCAAGCGCCTGGTGTTCTCCGACGGCCTGGACCTGCGGCGCGCGCTGGCCATCTACCGCCACTTCGCCGACCGCACGCAGATGGGCTTCGGCATCGGCACCCACCTCACCAACGACATGGGCCTGGAGCCGCTGAGCATCGTGATGAAGCTGCGCTCGGCCAATGGCCAGCCGGTGGCCAAGATCTCGGACACGCCGGGCAAGGCCCTGTGCGACGACGCCACCTTTCTGGCCTACCTGCGCCAGGTGTTCCAGGTGCCGGCCGGTGCGCCGGCCCTCAGCCCGGCGCACCCTGGCGAATAAGGGCGCGCGCCGCCGCCTTCTCCAGTTCGGCGACGACGAACACCCCCAGCCCGGCCGAGCCCACCGCGACCCACTCGCGCGCGCCCAGGGCCGTGGTGCCGAACACCGCCTGCAGCGGCGGCAGGTAGACGAAGGCCAGCTGCAGCAGCAGGCAGGCGCCCAGCGCCCAGGCCACCGCGGGGTTGCCCCCCAGGCCGGCGCGGCCCAGCGCGGGCGCCAGCACGAAGCGGCTGTTGAGCAGGTAGAACATCTCGGCCACCACGATGGTGCTGACCGCCATCGTGCGCGCGGTCTCCAGCGCCGTGCCGCGCTCCAGCTCCCACAGGAACAGGCCGAGCGCCGCCGCCATCATGAGCACGGACACCATGAGCACGCGCCAGGCGAAGAAGCGCGAGAGCAGCGGCTCGCCCGGCGCGCGCGGCGGGCGGCGCATGAGGTCGCCCTCGCCCGGCTCGAAGGCCAGGGCCAGACCGAGCGTGCTGGACGTGACCATGTTGATCCACAGCACCTGCGCGGGCGTCATGGGCAGCGTGAGGCCGAACAGGATGGCGGCGATCACCACCAGCGCCTCGCCGCCGTTGGTGGGCAGCATGAACAGGATGAACTTGCGGATGTTGTCGTACACCGCGCGGCCCTCGCGCACCGCGGCGGCGATGGTGGCGAAGTTGTCGTCGGCCAGCACCACGTCGGCGGCTTCCTTGGCGGCTTCCGTTCCCTTGCGGCCCATGGCCACGCCGACGTCGGCGCGCTTGAGCGCGGGCGCGTCGTTCACGCCGTCGCCGGTCATGGCCACCACCTGGCCGTGGCGCTGCAAGGCGTTCACCAGCCGCAGCTTGTGCTCGGGGCTGGCGCGCGCGAACACGTCCACGTCCAGCGCCACGCGCTGCAGGGCCTCGTCGTCCATCAGCTCGATCTCCGCGCCCGTGATGGCCGGCTTGCCCGCGCCGATGGCGAGCTGTGCGCCGATCGCGCGCGCGGTCTCGCCGTGGTCGCCGGTGATCATCTTCACGCGGATGCCCGCCGCGTGGCAGTCGGCCACGGCGCGCACCGCCTCCTCGCGCGGCGGGTCGGCGATGCCCACCAGCGCGAGCAGGGTGTAGCCCGCGGCCACGTCCTCGAAGGCCAGGCCCGTGCCCGCCGGGGCCGCGCGCTTGCAGGCCAGCCCGAGCAGGCGCAGGCCGCGCGCGGCCATGTCGGTGGCCATGCGCCGCCAGGTGTCGACGTCGATCGCCCGTTCGCCCTCGGGGCCCCACTCGCGCGCGCTGATCTCGAGCATCTTCTCGGGCGCGCCCTTCACGAAGATCCAGGGCTGGCCTTCGTCGTCGTGGTGTGCGGTGGCCATGAAGCGGTGCTGCGACTCGAAGGGAATGGCGTCGGCGCGCGGCCAGGCGGCCTGGGTGTGCCCATGCAGCAGGCCCGCCTTGTGGCCCAGCACCAGCAGGGCGCCTTCGGTGGGATCGCCCACCACCGTCCACTGCCCGGCCTCGCCGGCCATGCGCGCGTCGTTGCACAGCACGCCCGCGCGCAGCGCCAGCGCCAGCGCGGGGTGGTGATCGGCGTCGATCGTGCGTTCGCCCACGCGGAACTCGCCCTCGGGCGCGTAGCCGGCGCCGCTCACGCGCACGTCCAGTCCCGCGCACACCACGCGCTGCACCGTCATTTCGTTGCGCGTGAGGGTGCCGGTCTTGTCCGAGCAGATGACGGTGACCGAGCCCAGCGCCTCCACCGCCGGCAGGTGGCGCACGATGGCCTGGCGGCGCGCCATGCGCTGCACGCCGAGCGCGAGCGTGATGGTCATGATGGCGGGCAGGCCTTCGGGGATCGCCGAGGCCACCAGGGCCACGATCATCATGAACATGTCGGCCGCCGGGTGGCCGCGCAGCCACACGCCGACGGCGAAGGTGAGCAGCGCCAGCGCCAGGATGGCCAGGGCGAGCGCGCGCCCGAAGCGGTCGATCTGGCGCAGCAGCGGCGTGGCGCCCGTGGCCACGCCGGCGAGCAGCTGGTCGATGCGGCCGATCTCGGTGTCGCGGCCGGTGGCCACCACCAGGCCGCTGGCCTGGCCGTAGCCCACCAGGGTGCCGGCATAGGCCATGCCCCGGCGGTCGCCCAGCGCCGCATCAGCCGCCACGGCGCCGGTGTCCTTCGCCGCCGGCAGCGATTCGCCCGTGAGCGTGGATTCGTCGCAACGCAGTCCCTTGACCTGGATCAAGCGCAGGTCGGCCGGCACGCGGTCGCCCGAGGCCAGGAGCACCACGTCGCCGGGCACCAGCTCGGCCGCGTCGATCTCTTGCCGCAGGCCGTCGCGCAGCACCACCGCCCGCGGCGAGAGCATGGCGCGTATCGCCTCCAGGGCAGTCTCGGCCTTGCCTTCCTGGACAAAGCCGATGAAGGCGTTGATCAGCACGGCGGCCAGCAGCACGCCCGTGTCCACCCAATGGCCCAGGAAGGCGGTGATCGCGGCCGCGCCCAGCATGACGTACAGCAGCACGTTGTGGAACTGCGCCAGCAGGCGTGCCCAGGGGCCGCGCCGGCGCGCGCCCTCCAGCCGGTTGGAGCCGTGGCGCGCCAGGCGTTCGGCCGCCTCGCGCGCGGACAGGCCCTCGCGCCGGGCCGACAGCCGCGCCAGCGCCGCCTCGGGCGTGCTGGCGTGCCAGGCGGGCGCCGCGTCCGCCGGGGCCGTTCCATCTCGCCAATCCTTCGTTGCCACCGCAGGTCCTCCTGCCGGCATGTTCGCGCGGCGAGCGCGCCGCCGCATCCCCAAAGGCGAGCGCCGCGCACAGTCTTTGCGCCGCCGCGCCGCCATTGCGTTATTGGTCGCGGCCATATCACGTATCCGAATTTCCGACTTGTCCCCGGCCGGGGGGGCTTCTAGTCTCCGTCGCCAACCGATACACAAGGCGGAGACAAGACATGAGCATCCCCATCCGGGCCGTGCCGCTGGACGAGGGCACCGGCTACCAGCGCAAGCGCGTGTCGCACGATGGCCGGCTCACCGAGGTGGGCCGCGGCACGCCGATGGGCGAGCTGCTGCGCCGCTACTGGCACCCCGTGGGGCTGTCCTCGCACGCCACCGACACGCCGCGCGAGGTGCGCATCCTCGGCGAGGACCTGGTGCTCTACCGCGACAAGAAAGGCCGCCCCGGCCTGCTGCACAACCGCTGCTGCCACCGGGGCACCACGCTCTACTACGGCCGCGTGGAGGAAGAAGGCATCCGCTGCTGCTACCACGGCTGGCTGTTCGACGCCGAGGGCCGCTGCCTGGAGCAGCCCTGCGAACCCGAGGGCGGCGCCGCACACCGCGGCAAGGTGCGCCAGCCCTGGTACCCCGTGCAGGAGCGCTACGGCCTCATCTTTGCCTACATGGGGCCGCCCGAGCGCAAGCCCGTGCTGCCGCGCTACGACGCGCTGGAGGAGCTCGACCCCGGAGAGTTCATCGACGTGGACGACACCAGCATCGGTAGCGGCGGTGGCGCGATCGCGCCCTGCAACTGGTTGCAGCACTACGAGAACGTGATCGATCCGTTCCATGTGCCCATCCTGCACGGCAACTTCAGCGGCACGCAGTTCACGCCCACCATGAACCTCATGCCGCAGGTGAAGTTCGACCTCACCGAGCGCGGCGTCAAGGTGTTCAGCACGCGCCAGCTCGACGGCGGCCAGGTGATGAAGCGCACCACCGAGGTGGTGCTGCCCACGCTGCGCGTGGTGCCCAACCCTTACGTGGGCAAATACGGCAAGGTCGAGTCCATCGGCTGGACCGTGCCCATCGACGACACGCACTACCGCATCTACACCGCCGCGCGCGTGACGAAGAAGGGCGAGATCCTGCCGCGCGCGCCCGACGCCGCGACCCGCCCGCGCTGGGACCAGATGACGCCCGAGCAGCGCCGCGACTTCCCCAACGACTGGGAGGCCCAGGTCGGCCAGGGCCCCATCACGCTGCACGGCGAGGAGCACCTGGCCACCACCGACCGCGGCATCGTCATGCTGCGCCGGTTGCTCGCGCGCCAGGTCGAAGCGGTCGAGCGCGGCGACGACCCCGTCGGCGTGCACTTCGACGAGGCCTCGGCCTACGTCCGGCTCGAAGCGGGCCAGTATGTCGAACCCGCCGAACCGACCGAGCCGGCCAGGTGATCCCCGCGTTCCCGTCCCACCACAAGACACGACACGACAGGAGACAAGCCATGCAACGACGCCAACTCATGGGGGCCGTGCTCGCGGCGGCCACCGCCTGCGCCGGCCTCATCGGCGCGAGCGCCGCCCACGCGCAGGGGCCGGTCACCTTGCGCTACGCCACCTTCCTGCCCCCAGGCGGCCTGTTCACCAAGGACGATGGCGTCATGGGCCGCTGGGCCAAGTCGGTCGAGGAGGCCTCGGGCGGCGAGGTGAAGATCCAGATCCTGCCGGGCGGCACCCTGGGTGCGGCGGGCCGCAACCCCGGCGCGCAGCTCAAGCTCGTCACCGACGGCATCGCCGACATCGCCTTCGTCATTCCGTCCACCACGCCGGGGCGTTTTCCCGACGACAACCTCTTCGGCCTGCCCGTGAGCGAGAGCGCGGCCGAGGGCTCGCTCACCTTCTGGAAACTGCACGAGCAGGGCCTGATGCGCGGCTACGACGACAAGTCCTTCTACATCATCGGCCTGCTGGTGAACCCGCCCAACGTGCTGCACACCAAAGGCCCGGTGAAGAAGGTGGAGGACCTGCGCGGCCTGCGCCTGCAGGCCAGTGGCGCCGAGCAGCAGGAGCTGATCCGCGCCCTGGGTGCGACGCCGGTGGGCACGGTGTCCGTGCGCGAGGCGGCCGAGGCCATCAGCCGCGGCGTGGTCGACGGCACGCCCAAGGACTGGCTGGCCCTGCACTCCTTCCGCATCGCCGACGCCACCGCGCACCACGTGAACATCCCCATGGGCGCGTCCACCATCATGTTCGCGCTCAACCGCGCCAAGTACGACAGCCTCTCGCCCAAGGCCCGCGCCGCCATCGACCGCTTCAGCGGCGAGCCCTTCGTGCGCATGGCCGGCAAGCTGTTCGACGAGTACACCGACGCCAAGCACAAGGAGACGGTGGACGACAAGAAGCGCCAGGTGATCACCCTGCCGCCCGAGGAGCGCGCGCGCTGGGACCAGGCCATGGGCACCGTGGTGCAGGACTGGCGCCAGCGCGACGCCACCAACGAGCGCCTCTGGCAGGCCTTCACCAAGACCCGCGCGCAGGTGCGCGGCGAACTGGGCATGAAGTGATGGCCGCCGGGCGCGCGCCCGGCGCCGGCTCAGGCCGCCATGGGGGCGGCGGCTTCGGCGGCGGCGGCGTGCGCCACCTGCCGGATCTCCTCGCGCAGCCAGCGCAGGCCCGGGTCCTCCTCGGTGCCCCGGTCCCAGTACAGGCAGGAGCGGTAACCCTCCAGGTGCACCGGCAGCGGCAGGGTCTGCAGCCGATCGCCGAACAGGCGGGCCAGCCGCGCGGGGAACACCGAAATCATGTCGCTGCGCGAGATCACGTCCGCCGCCTGATCGAAGCTGGGCATGGACAGGCGCACCAGGCAGTGGCGCCCATGCCGCGCCACGCTGTCCTCGAGCACGCTCTCGATGTTGGGGTAACGGAAGCCGAAGAACACATGTGGCCATTGGCAGAACGCTTCCAGCGGGTCTTCGCTGCCCGTGAACCCGGGGTGCCCCTTGCGCGTGACGAGCACGAAATGCTCCTCGAACAGCACGGCCGAGTTCAGGCCCGAGCGCATGCTCGGCTCGGGCGCGCAACCCAGGTCCACGTCGCCGCGGCGGATGCGCTCGAACAGCGTGTGGAACTGCGGCGGCTCCCAGGCGATGCGCACGCTCGCGTTCGTGGCGTGCAGCCGCGCCATCAGCGGCGCCAGGATCAGGCGGCTGCTGTAGTCGCTGCCGGCGATGCGGAAGATGCGGTCGGAACCCGTCGGGTCGAAACTGTGGCCGTTCTCCAGCAGGCGGCCCATGCGCAGCAGCAGGTCGGCCACCGCGTCGGCCATGGACAGCGCCAGCGGCGTGGGCGACACGCCGTGGGGCGTGCGCTTGAACAGCGGGTCGCCAAAGGTGCGGCGCAGCTTGGCCAGCGAGCCGCTCACCGCCGGCTGGCTCAGGAACAGGCGCGCCGCCGCGCGCGACACGCTGCGCTCGCGCATCAGCGCGTCGAAGGTGCGCAGCATGCCGATGTCGAGGGCGCGCAGGTCGATGCGGGGGGGCTTGCTCATGCGGGCGCTGTCGTGTGGACCGTCGTGAGGGAGCGGCGATTCTGGACCGGGACCCCCATCGAAGGGCATAGGGCATGACCCTGCCATCGCCCAACCACAGAACAGGAGACACCCCATGAACGCCATCGACGCCGCGCTGCGCCGCTTCGCCTACTGGCTGGCGGCCGCCGGCCTGTGCCTGCTCTTCCTCAACGCCATCGCCACCGTGCTCGACGTGCTGGGCCGCACCCTGTTCGCCACGCCAATCGACCGGCTCAGCGACGTCTCCGGCCTGATCTACATCCTGGCCGCCGCCTGCTGCGTGCCCGCGGCCACCGCGCAGATGCGGCACATCACGATCAAACCGTTCGAGGAGCGGCTCGCGCCCCGCCCCTACGCCGCGCTGGAGGGCCTGGCCGCACTGCTCAAGCTGGCGGTGTGGTGCGTGCTGGCCTGGCAGCTCTGGGCCCACGCGGCCGAGATGGACGCCACGCACCAGACCCTGTCGCAACTGCGCGGCGTGCGGGTCGCGCCGTTCTGGACCTTCGTGGCGCTGGCCATGAGCTTCAACGCCCTGCTCGAAGCGCTCAACCTGCTGCGCTCCGCCAGGGTCGCGCTCGGTGCGGTGCCACCCGATACCGCCACGCCCGCCGAATCCGCCAACATGCTCTGAGCCCAGGCCGCACACCATGTCCTCCACCACCATCATCCTGTTCGGCTTTGTCGGCCTGTTCGCGCTCATCCTCCTGCAGGTGCCCATCGGCGTGGCCATGATGGTCTCGGGCGCCGCGGGCTTCGCCGCGATCGTGGGCGTGCAGCCCGCGCTCTCGATGTTCGGCGGCGAAGTCGCGTCGTCCTTTGCCAGCGCCGATCTCGCGCTGATCCCCATCTTCCTGCTGATGGGCAACTTCGCCAGCGCGGCCGGCCTGTCCACCGACCTCTACCGCCTGGCCGACGCCTTCGTGGGCCACCGGCGCGGCGGCCTGGCCCTGGCCACCCTGGGTGGCTGCGCGGGCTTCGGCGCGCTGTGCGGCTCGTCGCTGGCCACCGTCGGCACCATGCACCGCGTGGCCTATCCCGAAATGCTGGCGCGCGGCTACCCGCCGCACTTCGCGGCCGGCACCATCGCGGTGGGCGGCACGCTGGGCATCCTGGTGCCGCCCTCCATCATCCTGGTGGTGTACTCGGTGCTGGCCGAGACCTTCGTCATCGACCTCTACATCGCCGCCCTGTTGCCCGCGCTCATGGCCGTGGTGTTCTACGGTGTGGCGGTGATCCTCTACGGCCTGCTCCGCCGCGACGCCATGCCCGCCGGCCCGCGCCTGAGCTGGGCCGAGCGCCTGGTCGCCGTGCGCCAGTCGCTCTTTGTCATCGCGCTCGCCGGCCTGGTCATCGGCGGCATCTATGCCGGCGTCTTCACCGCGCTGGAGGCGGCCTCGGTGGGCGCGGTGCTGTCTTTCTCCGCCTACCTGTTGCGTCGCGGCTGGCAGCGCGCCGAGGTGTTCAAGCTCATCGGCGAGACGGCCAGCGTCACCGGCATGATCTACGTGATGGTGATCGGCGCCTCGGCGTTCAACTACTTCGTCACCGTCAGCGGCGTGGCCGATCTGTTCATGGCGGCGGTCAATGCCACCAGCCTGCCACCCTGGGGCGTGATCGCCATGATCCTCGTGGTCTACATCGTTCTCGGCGCCTTCTTCGACGAGGTGGCCACCATGCTGATCACGCTGCCCTTCGTGCTGCCGCTGATTGTGTCCTGGGGCTACGACCCGCTGTGGTGGGGCATCGTCAACGTCACCGTCATCATGATCGGCCTGTTCTGCCCACCCATTGGCCTGAACGTGATGGTGATGCACGGCCTGGTGCGCAACGTGCCCCTGCGCCGCATGTACGTGGGCGTGCTGCCCTTCCTGCTGGCCGATTTCCTGCGACTGGGCCTGCTGGTGGCCTTCCCGCTGATCGCCACCTGGTTGCCCGCGGCCCTGCGTTGATCGCGCGCGGCGCGCCACAATCGCGCCGTCCCCGTTCTTCAACGCCGCCCCCATGAGCCAGACCATCAACGGCCCCGATGGCCGCCCGCGCTGCCGCTGGTGCGCGGGCGTGCCCGAGTTCCTGCCCTACCACGACACCGAATGGGGCTTTCCGGTCGGCGACGACCAGCGCCTGTTCGAGAAGCTCAGCCTGGAGGCGTTCCAGTCGGGCCTGAGCTGGCGAACCATCCTCGCCAAGCGCGAGAACTTCCGCGCCGCTTTCGAGGGCTTCGACTTCCACCGCGTGGCGCGCTTCGGCGAGCGCGACGTCGAACGCCTGCTGGCCGACCAGGGCATCGTGCGGCACCGGGGCAAGATCGAGGCCGTGATCCACAACGCGCGCTGCGCGCAGGAGATGGTGAAGGCCGAGGGCTCGCTCGCCGCCTATTTCTGGCGCCACGAACCCGGGCCCGGCGAACTGGCGCTGCCTCAGACGGCCTCCACCTCGGCCACGTCCATCGCGCTGTCCAAGGACCTGAAGAAGCGCGGATGGAAGTTCGTCGGCCCGACCACCGTCTACGCCTTCCTGCAGGCCATGGGCCTGATCAACGACCACGCCGAAGGCTGCGTGGTGCGGGCTCCGGTGGACCGGGCGCGCCGCGCCTTCCGTCGCCCCGGCCGCTGAGTTCCACCTCGCGACACGGGACGCCACGGGGTGTTCCAGCACGGAACACCCGGGCCTGGGGATTGCCCGAGGGTGCGCCCGCGCGGCGCCGGCGCGAACATGCCCATTCGCCCCAGAGAAGCCCATGGGCGCCGCCAGACCGCTCTCCAGGCGGCCAGCCCCGCCCTGCACCGAACGGAGGTGAATACCATGAGCACCGAGACCGAATCCCTTGCCCGCGGCGCCAGCCAGCCGCCGCTGCGCGAAGACACCATTGGCGCCGCGCTGGACGCCACCGCGCGCGAGCACGCGAACCGCGAGGCGCTGGTGATTCCCCAGGAAGACGTGCGCTGGACCTGGGCCGAACTGCGCGAGCGCGCCGACGAATGGGCCGCCGGCCTGCTGTCCCTGGGCCTGCAGCCGGGCGACCGCGTGGGCATCTGGGCGCCCAACTGCAGCGCCTGGGCGCTCACGCAGTTCGCCACCGCGCGCGCCGGGCTCATCCTGGTCAACATCAACCCCGCCTACCGCGCCAGCGAACTCGCCTACGCGCTGCACAAGGTGGGCTGCCGCGCCCTGGTGCTGGCGCCCGCGATCAAGAGCAGCGACTGCCTGGCCATCCTGCGCGGCGTCGCGCCCGAACTCGACCGCTGCGCGCCCGGGCAGCTGCAGGCCGCCGCGCTGCCCGAGCTGCGCTGGGTGATCCGCCTGGGCGAGGAGCGCACGCCCGGCATGCTCAACTTCGCCGACGTGGGCGCGCGCGCCACGCCCGCGCTGCGCGAGCGCCTGGCCGCCATCGGCCCGCGCCTGAAGGCGCGCGACCCGATCAACATCCAGTTCACCTCCGGCACCACGGGCCACCCCAAGGGCGCCACGCTCACGCACCGCAACATCCTCAACAACGGCTACTTCGTGGGCGAGGCCATCCGCTTGCAGGCGGCCGACCGGCTGTGCATTCCCGTGCCGCTGTACCACTGCTTCGGCATGGTCATGGGCAACCTGGCCTGCGTCACGCACGGCAGCACCATGGTCTACCCAAGCGAGTCCTTCGACCCGCAGGCCGTGCTGCGCACCGTGCAGGCCGAGCGCTGCACCGTGCTCTATGGCGTGCCCACCATGTTCATTGCCGTGCTCGAGCACCCGGACTTCGCCGGCACCGACCTGGGCACGCTGCGCACCGGCATCATGGCCGGCTCGCCCTGCCCCATCGAGGTGATGAAGCGCGTGCAGAGCCAGATGCACATGGGCGAGGTGACCATCGCCTACGGCATGACCGAGACCTCGCCGGTGTCCACGCAAAGCGCGGTGGACGACCCGCTGGAGCGGCGCGTGTCCACCGTGGGCCGCGTGCAGCCGCACCTGGAGATCAAGATCGTCGACACCGAGGGCCGCACCGTGCCGCGCGGGGCCGTGGGCGAGTTCTGTACGCGCGGCTACTCGGTGATGCAGGGCTACTGGGGCGACGCGGAGAAGACCGCCGAGGCCATCGACAGCGAGGGCTGGATGCACACCGGCGACCTGGCCACCATGGACGAGGCGGGCTTCGTCAACATCGTGGGTCGCCTCAAGGACATGGTGATCCGTGGCGGCGAGAACGTGTACCCGCGCGAGGTGGAAGAGTTCTACTACCGCCACCCCAAGGTGCAGGACGTGCAGGTGGTCGGCGTGCCCGACCCCAGGTACGGCGAGGTGCTGTGCGCCTGCATCGTGCTCAAGCCCGGCCAGCAGGCCAGCGCCGACGAGCTGCGCGCGTTCGCGCAGGGGCAGATCGCGCACTACAAGGTGCCGGCGTACGTCGAGTTCGTCGACGCCCTGCCCATGACCATCACCGGCAAGATCCAGAAGTTCGTGCTGCGCGAGCAGATGGCCAAGAAGCTGGGGCTGACGGCGGCGGCCACGGCCTGAGCGAACCCCACACGCGGCGCCGCGGCGTGGCCCGGTGGCGTGGTCTCAGCCCGCGCGGCCCGGCGGCTCCCGGTAGGCCTCGGCGATCAGGTCCGCCAGCAGGCGCGTGGCCTCGGGCAGGTCCGCGCGGTGCACGATGCCGATGTCGCGGTGGAAGGTGTGCGCGCCCAGGTCCAGCGCGCGCACGCCGGCGGGCCAGCGGCGCCGGTCGGTGGTCTGCGGCACCAGGGTCGCGCCCAGGCCCGCCGCCACCAGCCGCACGATGGCCTCCTGTTCGTCGAGTTCGCACACCTCCCGCACCGCCAGACCCTGGGCGCGCAGGAAACGGTCCACCTGCCGGCCGCCGAAGGAGCTGCGGTCGTAGCGGATGAAGGGCAGGCCCGCGATCAGCGCGCGCCAGTCGCCCGGTGGCGCGGCGCGTGGCACCAGCAGGCGAAAGGGCTCGCGCGCCAGCGGCGTCCAGCGCAGGTCGCTGTGCAGCGCGAAGGGCGGGCGGATGATGAGCGCCGCGTCGAGATCGCCGGCGTCCACCGCGTTGAGCAGCGTGGTCGACACGCCGGGCACCACGCGCGTGCGGCTGCCCGGCAGCTGGCGGTGGAACTTCACCAGGGCCTGCGGCAGCACGGCCTGCTGCACCGAGGCGATGGCGCCCAGCGCCACGAACACCGCCGGCGCCTGGGTGCGCTGGCGCGAGCCGAGCTGGCCGTAGAGCTGGATCAGGGCCTGCGCCTGCGCCAGCGTCTGCCGCCCGCGCCGGTTCAGCCGCGCCGCGCGGCCGGTGCGGTCGAACAGGGTGAAGCCCAGTTCGTCTTCCAGCCGCTTCATCTGCGCGCTCACGGCCGCCTGCGTCAGGCCGATCTGCTGGCCAGCGGCGGCGAAGGTGCCCTCGCGGGCCACGGCAACGAAGGTCTTGAGTTCGCGGATCATGCACAAAGAATACTTGTGCTCGGTTCAAAAAACGATTGATTTTCTTTTGGCTCGGCAGGGCCTAGCATCGCGGCTTTCCATCCCACCCACGAGACCGCCGATGAACACCGCCACCGCCGCCCCCGCCCCCACCATGCGCGCGCCCAGCACCAACCCCGCGCCGATGTCGCCCTTTCACCTCGCCTTCCCGGTGCACGACCTGGCCGCCGCGCGCCGCTTCTACGGCGACATGCTGGGCTGCCCCGAGGGCCGCAGCTCGCCCGAGTGGATCGACTTCAACTTCTACGGCCACCAGATCGTGGCCCACCTCGCGCCCGAGGCCTGCGGCGGCGCGGCGGTGAACGCGGTCGACGGCCACGGCGTGCCGGTGCGCCACTTCGGTATCGTGCTGCCCCTGGCCGACTGGGAGGCCATGGCCGAGCGCCTCAAGAGCCTGGGCACGACCTTCGTGATCGAGCCCTACATCCGCTTCAAGGGCCAGCCCGGTGAGCAGGCCACCATGTTCTTCCTCGACCCCTCGGGCAACGCCATCGAGGTGAAGGCCTTCGGCGACATCAACAAGCTGTTCGCCAAGTGAACGCCAGCCGCTTCGAGCCTGTGCGGCCCGAGCACGCCAGCCGCCTCATCAACCATGGTCCCACCGTACTGGTGACCAGCGCGCACGGCGGGCGGCGCAATGTGATGGCGGCGGCCTGGTCGATGCCCGTGGAATTCACACCGCCGCGCATCGCGGTGGTGATCGACAAAAGCACCTTCACGCGCGAACTCGCGCAGGCCAGCGGCGGCTTCGGCCTGTGCCTGCCGGGCCTCGCGCTCGCGGACCTCACCTACAGCGTCGGCCAGCACAGCGGGCGCGAGGGCGACAAGTTCGCGCGCTACGGCATCGGCACCGTCACCGGCCCGGTGCTCGGCCTGCCCCTCATCGAGCAGGGCTGCGCGGCCTGGCTCGAATGCCGCCTGATCCCCGAGCGGCACACCGAGGACGCCTACGACACCTGCTTCGCCGAGGTGGTGGCCGCCGCGGCCGACCCGCGCATCTTCGCCGAGGGGCGCTGGCGGTTCGACGAGCGCAACGCCGAACTGCAGACCATCCACCACCTGGGCGCGGGCCTGTTCGTGCGCTCCGGGGGCACGGTGCAGGCCCGGGCGCTGTAAGCCCCGCGCCGAAACCCCTGCTCGCCTCGGGCGCCGCGTGTCCTGCACGCGGCGCTTGCATTTGGCTGGCAATGCAAGTAAATTTGCGTAGTCGATGGTCTTGCAAATTTCAAGTGCATCGTCTTGGTGCATCAAGAACTCCCCGTTTTGATGCGCGTTCCACCCTTCCCGAGGATTCCCGCATGAAGACCCATCGCCGAGTTCTGCTCGCGGCCGCCCTGTGTGCCGCCCTGGGCGGCACCACCGCCCTCGCCCAGGCCCAGACCCTCGTGGTCGCCACCGACACCGCCTTCGTGCCCTTCGAGTTCAAGCAGGGCGACAAGTACGTGGGCTTCGACATCGACCTGTGGGACGCCGTGGCCAAAGAGCTGGGCCTGAGCTACCGCCTGCAGCCCATGGACTTCAACGGCATCCTGCCCGCGCTGCAGACCAAGAACGTGGACGTGGCGCTCGCCGGCATCACCATCAAGGACGAGCGCAAGAAGGTCATCGACTTCTCCGACGGCTACTACGACAGCGGCTTCATGATCCTGGTGCCGGCCAACAGCCAGGTGAACGGCGCGCAGGACCTCAAGGGCAAGAGCCTGGCCATCAAGACCGGCACCTCGGCCGCCGACTACGCCAAGGCCAACTTCCAGGGCACCGAGCTGCGCCAGTTTCCCAACATCGACAACGCCTACCTCGAGCTCATGACCGGCCGCGTGGACGCCGCCATGCATGACACGCCCAACGTCCTGTACTTCGCCAACACGGCGGGCAAGGGCAAGGTCAAGGTGGTGGGCACGCAGATGATGGCCCACCAGTACGGCATCGGCTTCCCCAAAGGCAGCCCGCTGGTGCCCAAGGTGAACGGCGCGCTGGCCAAGATCAAGGCCGATGGCCGCTACACCGCCATCTACAAGAAGTGGTTCGGCACCGAGCCGCCCAAGCCCTGATCGCCCGAGCGCGCGCACCTCACGCCAGAGCTTCACCATGGATTTCGACGTCTCGGTGATCGTCAACGCCCTGCCGGCGCTGCTGCAGGGCGCCAAGCTCACGGTGCTCATCACCGTGGCGGGTCTGCTGGGCGGCACCGTGGTGGGGCTGGTCTTCGGCCTCATGCGGGCCTACGGCAACCGCCTGCTCAACACCCTGGGCTTCCTCTACATCGAACTGGTCCGCGGCACGCCCATCGTGGTGCAGGTCATGTTCATCTACTTCGCGCTGCCGGTGCTGGCCGACATCCGTGTCGACCCGATGACGGCGGCGGTCACCTCCATCGTCGTCAACTCGGGCGCGTACATCGCCGAGATCGTGCGCGGCGCCTTCCTGTCGGTGCCCAAGGGCCTGCGCGAGGCCGGGCTGGCGCTGGGCCTGCCCTCGTGGCGCGTGCTGGCCTTCGTCATCGGCCCGGTGGCCTTTCGCCGCATGACGCCGCCGCTGGGCAACCAGTTCATCGTCAGCCTGAAGGACACCTCGCTGTTCATCGTCATCGGCGTGGGCGAGCTCACGCGCCAGGGCCAGGAGATCATGGCCGCGAACTTCCGCGCGGTGGAGATCTGGAGCGCCGTGGCCCTCATCTACCTGTGCCTGATCGGCGCGCTCACCTTCGCGCTGCGCACGGTCGAGAAACGGATGCGCATCCTATGAAGATGGTCGAGTTCCAGAAGGTCAGCAAGCGCTTCGGCGCCACTGTGGTGCTCGACGGCGTCGACCTCAGCATCGGCCAGGGCGAGGTGGTGGTGCTCATCGGCCCCTCGGGTTCGGGCAAGTCCACGCTGCTGCGCTGCATCAACGCGCTGGAGACCATCGACGGCGGCGACCTGATCGTCGACGGCCGCAGCGTGCGCGGCGGCCCGTCCACGGTGCGCGAGATCCGCCAGGAAGCCGGCATGGTGTTCCAGCAGTTCAACCTGTTCCCGCAGATGACCGCGCTGCAGAACGTGGCCTTCGGCCCGCGCCAGGTGCGCGGCACGCCGCGCGCGCAGGCCGAGCAGGAGGCCCAGGCCCTGCTGAAGAAGGTGGGCCTGGCCGAGCGCCAGCACCACTACCCGAGCGAACTCTCGGGCGGCCAGCAGCAGCGCGTGGCCATCGCGCGCGCTCGCGGTCAAGCCCAAGCTCATGCTGTTCGACGAACCCACCTCCGCGCTCGACCCCGAGCTGCGCCAGGAGGTGCTGCGCGTGATGCAGTCCCTGGCCGAAGAGGGCATGACCATGATCGTGGTCACGCACGAGATCGCCTTCGCGCGCAAGGTCGGCACGCGCCTCATCTTCATGGAGCACGGCCACATCGCCGTCGACGGCCCGCCGGCCGAACTGCTCGACCAACCCAGCAACCCCCGGCTGCGCGAATTCCTGCAGCACGTCGAATAGCGGACCGCATGCTCGCTCATCTGCAACTCGAAGGCTCCCCGTTCGAGGTGGGCCAGGCCCTGGGCCGCTTCGGCGCGGCCGCCCTGCAACGCTACGCGCAGGCCTCGCCCGCCTGGGCCACGGTCATGCGCTGGCGCGGCCACCCGCGCGTGACCGCCATGGCCGCGCTGGTGCGCGCCCACCACCCCGCCATCTGGCAGGAGCTGCAGGGCCTGGCCGATGGCCTGGGCCTGCCCGCCGACGAGGTGTTCCTGTGGAACTGCCGCGGCGACCTCTGGGCCATGGCGCCCGACGGCTGCACCACGGTGCAGCTGCCCCCCGCAGCGCCCGGCGCCGCGCCCGTGGTGGCCCACAACGAAGACGGCGACCCGGCCTTCCAGGGCCACTGCGCCATCGCGCAGGTCGTGGTCCGCGGCGGCGCGCGCTTCGCCTCGTTCGTCTACCCTGGCTCGCTGCCGGGCCACACCTTCGCGGCCACGGCCGGCGGCCTGGTGGTGACGGTGAACAACCTGCGCGCGCTGGAAGCGGGCACGGGCCTGCCGCGCATGGTGCTGACCCGCGCGCTGCTGGACGCGCCCGGCGTGGACGCGGCGCTGGAGGGCCTGCGCGCCGCGCCGCGCGCGGGCGGCTTCCACCTCACGCTGGCGCAGGCCGGGCGGCCCGGCATCGTCAGCGTGGAATTCAACGACGCCCTGGTCTCGGTGCAGGCCGTGGAGCGGCCGGCGGTGCACGCCAACCACATGGTGCATGCGGCCATGGCGCACCGGTCGCAGATCGTCACCGGCTCGTCCGGCCACCGCCAGCTGCGCGGCGACGAGCTGCTGCGCCAGCGCGGGGCCGGGCCCGTCGACCCGCTCGACATCCTGTTCGACGCCGAGGACCCGCGCTACCCGATCTACCGCGACCGGGCCGACGACAGCGACCACGAGAACACCCTGGCCACCGCGAGCTTCACGCTCGGGCCCACGCAGGTGGACTGGGTGGTGCGCACGGGCGGCCGCCGCGAAACCTCGTTTAGGATGCGCGACGCCCTTCGCCTGTAGCCCTCACCGCGCCGCCCCCACCCATGCCGAAACCCGCTCCGCCCGTGGCGACCACCGTGGACGGGCTGCGCGCGCTCGTCGTCGCCATCGGCCGCGGCGACGCCAGCGTCTCGCTCGGCGGCAAGGCGCTGGCGGTGCTGGCGCGGCTGGTCGAGCAGCCCAAGGACGTGGCGCTCAGCACCATCACCGAGCTGGGCGAGCGCATGGGCGTGAACCCCTCCACCCTCACGCGCCTGGCCACCCGCCTGGGCTTCGGCGGCTTCACCGACTTCCAGGCCGTGTTCCGCGAGCACGCCTTGCAGGGCGGGCCGCACTTCTACACGCAGCAGGCGCACCGCCTGCTGGAAGACGCCTCGGCCGACAGCCCGCGCACCGCGCGCGGCGTGGTGGCCAAGCTGGCGCAGGAATCCATCCGCAATGTCGACGCCTTCCTGGGCCAGCTCGACGAGGCCGAACTCGGCAAGGCCGCGCGCCTGCTGGCGCGCGCGCCGCACGTGCGCATCCTGGGCCTGCGGCAGATCCACTCCATCGCCAGCTTCCTCACCTACGGCCTGGGCATGCTGCGCGCCGAGGTCGCGCTGGCCGACGGCCCGGGCCTGGGCGTGGCCGAAAGCCTGGCCCAGATGTCGCCGGGCGACGCCCTCATCGTCTGCAGCGTGGCGCCCTATACCCGCATGGTGGCCGACGTGGCGCGCGCCGCCGCCGCCGCCGGCGTGCACGTCATCGCCATCACCGACACGCGCGCCTCGCCGCTGGCGCCGCCCGCGCGCCACGCCTTCTTCATCCCGCACGAGAGCAGCTTCATCAGCAACAGCATGGGCGCCTACGTGGTGTTCTGCGAAGGCCTGATCAACCTGGTGGCGCGCGAACTGGGCGACAAGGCCCTGCAGGCGCTGGCGCGCCGCGAGGGCTTCATCGAGGGCCTGGGGATCGAGACCGGCTGAGCGCCGCCGACCGATCAGGCGGTGGCCGAGAACGCCGCGTGGTACGCCACCTCGCCGCGCGGCGCGGCGCCGCCGAAGGCCAGGGCCATGAAGTACTCGGGCGGCACGCCGGGACAGACCAGGCCCTCGTGCACCACGAAACCCCAGCGGCCGTAGTAGGCCGGTTCGCCCAGCACCACGCAGCCCTCGGCGCCCAGGGCCCGCAGGCGCGCCAGCCCTTCGTCCATCAGGCGGGCGCCGATGCCCGAGCGCTGCCGCGACGGCCGCACCGAGATCGGCCCCAGGCCGTACCAGCGCCCGGCGCGGCCGGCGATGGTGACCGGCGAGAAGGCGACGTGACCGACGAGGCCATCGGCCCCGTCCACGGCCACCAGCGAGAGCGTGAGCGCGCCGGCCGCGCGCAGCTCGCGCACGATGGCCGGTTCGGTGCCGGCGCTGTGGGGGTGGTTGGCGAAGGCCTGGGCGAGCAGCGAGGCGATGGCGGGGGCGTCGGTGGGGTGTTCGGGGCGCAGCTGCATGGGCTGGATTGTCCGCTCCGACAGGCCTATGCTGGCGTGCTGGCTCCACGAGCCCGGCGGCTCCTGCGGCGCAGCGCCCCTGAACCCGGCGAAAGGAGTGGGTATGTTGGCCAATGCGACGGTTACCACCATGCTCCCGGTCATCGACATGGCGCGGGCGCGTGAGTTCTACGAGAAGCGCCTGGGCCTGGTGCCCGGCGGCTTGCGACCGGACGGCAAGTTCGTCTACCGCGTGGGCGGCAGCACGCTGGCGCTGTTCCCGAAACCCGAGGGCACGAAGGCCGAACACACCGCCATCAGCTTCCAGGTGGCGGACATCGCCGCCACCATCGACGCCCTGAAGCGCACCGGCGTGGTGTTCGAGGACTACGACTTCCCCGACTTCAAGACGGTCGACCACGTGTGCGTGCTGGGGGCAGAGAAGGCGGCGTGGTTCAAGGACCCGGAGGGGAATTTCCTGTGCCTGCACGAGGACTTGGCGCCGGGGGGCGAGATCGCGATGTGAGGCCGCGCCGCGCGGTCAACGGGCACCGGCCGCCGCTTCCTCGATCCGCAGCCAGGGCCAGCGCGTCTGGTAGGAAGCGGCCTTGGCGCGGAAGAGATCGCGGTGGTCCGTCAGCGGGTTGGGCGTGAGCACGCCCGCGTACAGACCGTCCAAGCCGTGGGGTGCATAGACCTCGACGCTCCCGTTGGCGGGGCGGACGGCCACGCAGGTGGCGGGGACCAGGAAGCGGTCGATCCCGTCCTGGGTGCGTCGCAGGCGCGGGTACGGGTGGCCAAAGTGCTCCGGGTACCAGAGGTGTACGCGGGCCTGGTTCTTCACTTCGATGTTCACGCCCAGGTGGCCCAGCGCCCGATCCACGCGGGCCTGCACCGCAGCCTCGGCGGCTTCGGACAAGTCATCGCCATCGAAATAGAAAATGTCGTAGTCCTTGATGCCTTCCTCCGCAGGTCGCCCGCTACTGAGGTTCCACACGGTCTGGAACAGGCAGCCGGCAACGAGCCAGCCATCGGGCAGGGCGAGCTGGGACCAAGCGGCTAGGACAGCACGATTGCGGGTATTCGAGAGAATGTCTGCAACGAATGTCGACTTACTCATCGAATGCTTAGGTTGCGCCAGTGCGAAGATGCGCCGGCATTGACGCTACTACTACCGTTTGAGCGGCCTCATCCCAGAAGTAGTAGATGCGCAGGCAGCGGCGAGGATCGCGTGTGTTGCCCCCGTTCTTGATATGCCATTCGACCAAGACTCGACCATCGTTCCAATCGATTTCAAAGCTATCTGAACCGCATCGATCATTGTGTATGCCGTCTCCTAGTGGCTTGCGCAGATCTCCATCCGCTCCATTCATTCTCGAATCGCGGTATTCGTTCGCAAGCCACAACAGACAGTTTGCGGCAGAGGACGGGTCTTCATACTCGGCAGTTTTCACTTCTCGACGCGCCCGCGCAGATAGCACCACGCGGCCCTCAAGGGTCTCGCTACTCCAATCCAAAAACTCGCTCCACGAAGTCGGGAGGCGAACTCGAGCGTCTGGACGTTCACCTTGCTCCCGGATTTGCTCAAGCAACTGTTGCACCCGGAGCGTAGGGGCTTGCCTTGCAGGATGGGCTGTTCGTTGAATGTCAAAAACTTGTCGACGTATGACCGCCAGTCGGCCATGCGCAGGTTCTGGCGCTGCTTGGCCCTTAGCTCCGCAAAATCCAGGGTCATGCCGACGATCCGGTTGAGCTGGTCGAGCTCGTCCGCTGTGAGGTAGTTCTTGGCCACGGTCACGTCGGCCTTGCGGACGCGGCCACCTGGGCCACATCGCCAACCACTGGCGGCTGTCGCTCGAATCCATGGTCCGGCGCATCGAGTCGGGGACCGAGGGGTACTACCTGCTCGACCGAAAGACGGGCGAGCGCCTGCGCCTCGCGGTGGTGCGCGAGCCGGGGCACACGCCCTACCTGCGCACGCGGCGGGCGGACGGCTGGACCGACCACCTGCTCACGCTGCCGGAATGCGGGCGAAGCTGTGCGCTGATCGGCTGAGGCGGCTTACTGCAGCAGCCCGCCGGCCATGGCCCGCAGTTCGGGGCTCAGGTGCTCGGTCCAGCCCAGCTGCTCGGCCATGTGGCACACCACCCAGCGGGCCTCGGGGGGCGAAAGCACGCTGTCGGGCTCTTCGCCCGCCAGTTCGAGCAGGCCCTCCAGCACCTTGTCGATCACGTCGGGCTCGGTGATGCCGAGCTTGAACTGAACCTCCTGGGCGCGCGTGACGAGGGCGTTGGCCATGTCGTCGCAGACCTCGAAGCGGCGGGCGATGTGCTGGGCCAGCGGGGCGGGCCGCTGGCCCGGGCGCGTCTGCAGGCGAATGAAGCTCTCGGGTATGTGAATCTGGGAAGCGTCGTCCATGGCGCGAATGATGTCGGAATCGGCGCACGCCGTCACGGCGCGCGGGCCGACGGCGGGGTCGGACCTGTCCGACGCACGGGCGACTGTCGCGTGGAGACGATCAAGTCACACGGAACCCTTTTGTCACAAACACCGCTCCATGGCCTCCATGACCCTCTTCGACGCCCTGGGCCAGAGCCACGACCTGCAGCGCCGCCTGTGCCGCCGGCTCGTGCGCATCAAACCCCAGGACCGCGACACGGTCTTCCTCACATTGAAGGTCGAGCTGGAGGCCCACGCCGCGGCCGAGGAACGTTTCCTGTACGTGCCGATGCTGATGACCAACCCCGGCCTCAGCGCCTCGCGCCACGCCCTGGCCGAGCACCACACCATCGAAGAGCTGTGCGAGGACCTGAGCGTGCCCGACAAAGGCACCGCGGCCTGGCTGGCGACGGCCAAGCGGCTGAGCGACAAGGTGCACCACCACCTGCGCGAGGAGGAGCGCAAGTTCTTCCAGCTCGCGGGCAAGCTCATCAGCGAGGCGGACAAGCTGACCCTGGGCCGCAGCTACCTCAAGGACCTGGTGCACATGCGCCAGCACTACGCGCAGGCCTACAAGAGCCTGGCCGTGGACCGCCAGGGCGCGGTGGTGCCAGCCGCCAGCTGAGGCGGCGCCGGCGGGCCTGTCACGCAAAGGGTGGTGTCGCCGAGCGCGGCGGTCGGGGAACCGTTCGGCCGTGGCATGCTCTGCCCCCTCGTCACTTCCGACGGTCTCTCCCTTTTCCGCTCTCAGGTTTCATGAACGCTCTCAACGCCCTCTTCGATCAACCGCGCTTCGGTGTGCTGCTGCTGCGCTGGACCCTGGCCATCCTCATGCTGTTCCATGGCTGGGCCAAGATCACGGGCGGTGTCTCGGGCATCGTGGGCATGGTCAGCGCGCATGGGCTGCCGGGCTTCCTGGGCTACGCGGTGTACCTGGGCGAGGTGGTGGCGCCGCTGATGCTGCTGGTGGGTTTCTGGGTGGTGCCGGCCGCGCTGGTGGTGGCCATCAACATGGTGGTGGCGCTGGTGCTGGTGCATTCGGGCCACTTCCTGGGCCTGGCCAGCAGCGGCGGCTGGCGCCTGGAGCTGCAGGCCTTCTTCCTGGTGAGCGCGCTGGTGGTGGCGTTCACGCACCGGCTCGGCCCGCAGCGCTGAGCGGGCGCGGCGGGCCCGCACACGCCGCGCCCCCTGCGCAAAAGGCCCGGCCGATAATCCGGCGCACCGCACCCGCACCGCCGCCGACCACGATGCCCGCCCCACGCCGCGCCGCCGCCCCCAGCCACCCCGACGCCGACAGCAGCGCGGCCCGCGCGGCCATCCTCGCGGCGGCCCGCGCGGAGTTTTCCGCCAAGGGCCTGACGGGCGCGCGCGTCAACGAGATCGCGGCGCGCGCCGGCGTCAACAAGCAGCTCATCTACTACTACTTCGGCAGCAAGGAAGACCTGTACCGCACGGCGCTGGAGGTGGTCTACACCGAGATCCGGACGCAGGAGCGCAGCCTGAACCTGGGCGACATGAAGCCCGAGGAGGCCATGGCCGCGCTCATCGGCTTCTCCTTCGACTACCTCGCGCAGCACCCCGACTTCATCGGCCTGCTCAACCACGAGAACGCGCAGGGCGCGCCGCACGTGCGCGACTCCAGTGCCATCCGCGACACCAACTCGCCGCTGATCGAGCTGATCGCCAAGACCCTGGCGCGCGGCATCCGGGCCAAGGTGTTCCGCCGCGGCATCGATCCGGTGGAGCTGTACATCTCGGTCGCGGGCATGTCGTACTTCTTCTTCTCCAACCGCCTTACCCTGGCCTCGATCTTCGATCGCGAGCTGCAGTCGGCGGCCGCGGTCAGCGCCTACCGCGCGCACGTCGTGGCCTTCGCCATGGCCGGCCTGCGCGTCTGATCCGTCAGGCCACCGCCGGGGGCGGGCGTCCATGCTCGCATACCCCAATCCCCGATTTCAACCAAACGGTTGACGCCGCCGGAACGCGCCCATATGCTCATTCCATCGAGTTTGAGAAAGGGCGATTCCATGCACAGCCAGCCATCCGGGGGAACGCCCCAGCACCGTGTCGCGCTGCTGGACCCGGCGCAGCTGCCCGAGCGCTTCGAGTCGGTCGAGGCGCTGGAGGAGTTCCTGTCGCGGCCCAGCCAGGCCCTGATCGACGACCTCGCGCAGGTGGACGGCGACCTCATGATCCTGGGCGTGGCCGGCAAGATGGGCCCCACGCTCGCGCGCCTGGCCAAGAACGCCGCGCCGCACAAGCGCGTGATCGGCGTGGCGCGCTTCAGCGACCCCGAGGTGCGCCAGCGCCTGGAGGCCTGGGGCATCGAGACCATCACCGCCAACCTGCTGGACCGCGCCGCCATCGAGGCCCTGCCGCGCGTGCCCAACATCGTCTTCGCGGCCGGCCACAAGTTCGGGGCCAAGGACAACCAGGCCCTGACCTGGGCCATGAACACGCACGTGCCGGCCCTGGTGGCCGACACCTTCCGCGGCGCGCGCATCGTGGGGTTTTCCACCGGCAACATCTACCCGCTCACCACCGTGGGGCGCCAGGGCGCCAGCGAGAAGACGCCGCCCGCGCCCCTGGGCGAGTACGCGCAGTCCTGCATCGGGCGCGAGCGCATGTTCGAGTACTTTTCGGCCCAGCACGGCTCGCCCGGGCGCCTGTTCCGCCTGAACTACGCCATCGACATGCGCTACGGCGTGCTGTACGACATCGCCTCCAAGGTGCACCGCGGCGAGGCCGTGGACGTGACCATGGGCCACGTGAACGTGATCTGGCAGGGCGACGCCAACGCGCAGGTGCTGCGGTCCCTGCGCCACTGCACGGTGCCGGCCACGCCGATCAACTGCACCGGGCCCGAGACCCTGTCGGTGCGCTGGCTGGTGGACGAGTTCGCGGCGCGCCTGGGCGTGCCGGCCCGCGTGGTCGGCCAGGAGGCGAGCACCGCCCTGCTGTCGGACACCACGCTGGCCTGCCGCCTGTTCGGCTACCCGCTGGTGCCGCTGGGCGCCATGCTCGACTGGGTGGCCGACTGGGTGAAGCGCGAACAGCCCGCCTTCAACAAGCCGACCAAGTTCGAGGTCAGGGATGGCGCCTTCTGAGGCCCTGACCCTGGTCGTGCTGGGCCCGGCCGACGCGCCGGATGGCCTGGCCTTGTCGGAGGCGGCGGGCTGGAACCAGACCGCCGAGGACTGGCGCCTGTTCGTGCGCCAGGGCCGGGTTTTTGGCCTGCGCGAAAACGAGGCGAACCGCCTGGTCGCCACCGCGGCCGCGCTGCCCTACGCCGGCGGCCTGGGCTGGATCTCCATGGTGCTGGTCGCGCCCGAGTGGCGCCACCAGGGCCTGGCCACCCAGCTCGTGCAGCACGGCATCGCCCACCTGCGCGCGCTGGACGCGACGCCGGTGCTGGACGCCACGCCGGCCGGTCAACCGGCCTACGCGCGCCTGGGCTTCGAGGCCGGCTTCGCGCTGGCGCGCTGGGAAGGCGTGCTGGCGGCCGCGCCGCCGGCGCCCGGCACCGGCCTGGCCGACGCGATCACCATCGCGCGGCTCGATGCGCTGGCCAATGGCTGCGACCGCGGCGCGCTGCTGATCGACTTTCTGCGCCGCCCCGGCACGCGCGCCTGGGTCGAGCCGGACGGCCATGGCTTCGTGCTGGCCCGCCAGGGCCTGTGCGCCACGCAGCTGGGGCCGCTGGTGGCGCCCGACGAGGCCTCGGCCCTGTCGCTGCTGCGGCGCGCGCTGGCCGATCTGCGCGGCCCCGTGTTCCTCGACGTGCCCGAGCGCTGGACCGCGCTGACGGCCTGGCTGCAGCACAACGGCTTCGTCCGCCAGCGCGGCTTTGCGCGCATGGCGCTCGGCGCCGCCCCCATCGCCGCCGTCCACCCGCGGCTGTTCGTCGTCGCCGGCCCCGAATTTGGTTGAGTCCCATGAGCCCCACCCGAGCGCCCGAAGGGGCTCGCCCCGCAGTGCACCGCACGGAGGTTACCCAGTGAGCCTGAGCGCCACCCAAGTCCAACACACCCGGGCGCTGCTGCAGCGCGGCCTGGCCATCCCGGCCCACCCGCTGGCGCTGAACGCGCAACGCCAGCTCGACGTGCGCCGCCAGCGCGCGCTCAGCCGCTACTACCTCGACGCCGGCGCGGGCGGCCTGGCCGTGGGCGTGCACACCACGCAGTTCGCGATCCGCGAGGTCGGCCTGTTCGAGGAGGTGCTGCGCCTGGCGATAGACAACGCGCGCGCCTGGGTGCCGGCCAGCCGCCCGCTGGCCATGGTGGCCGGCGTCTGCGGCCGCACCGAACAGGCCGTGGCCGAAGCCCGCCTGGCCCTGGGCCTGGGCTACAACGCCGGCCTGCTGAGCCTGGCCGCCATGAAGGGCCAGAGCGAGGACGCCCTGATCGCCCACTGCGAGGCCGTGGCGCAGGAGATCCCGCTGGTGGGCTTCTACCTTCAGCCCGCCGTGGGCGGCATGGGCCTGAGCGCCGCCTTCTGGGCGCGCTTCGCCGCCATCCCCAACGTGGTGGCGATCAAGGTCGCGCCCTTCCACCGCTACCGCACGCTCGACGTGGTGCGTGGCCTGGTCGAGGCGCGCGCCGAAGACCGCGTGACGCTCTACACCGGCAACGACGACCACATCGTGCTGGACCTGCTCACGCCCTTCACCGTCATGCGCGACGGTCAGCCGGTGACCGTGCGCTTTCGCGGCGGCCTGCTCGGCCACTGGTCGGTCTGGACCTCGGGCGCGGTGCGTTTGCTCGAGCAATGCCAGGCGGCGGCGCGCGAGCCGGCGGTCTCGGCCGAGATGCTGGCGCTCGACAGCCGCGTCACCGACTGCAACAGCGCTTTCTTCGACGTTGCCAACAACTTCCACGGCTGCATCGCCGGCTGCCACGAGGTGCTGCGCCGCCAGGGCCTGCTCGAAGGCATCTGGTGCCTGGACCCCAACGAAGGCCTAAGCCCCGGGCAGAAGGAAGCCATCGACCGCGTCTGCGCCCAGCACGCCGACCTGGCCGACGACGCCTTCGTGGCCCAGGGGCTGAGCCGCTGGCTCGCGTGACGGCCGCGCCCACAGGAGCACCCATGAACCAGAACAAGGCCCTGCGCTGGACCCTTCACTACCTGCCCGCCATCGGCCTGTTCGCGGGCTTCATCCTGCTGTGGCAACTGGCGGTGTCGGTGTTCGGCATCCGCGAGTACCTGCTGCCCGGTCCGTACGCCGTGTGGCAGTCCATGCTCAGCGACGAGATCCCCTGGCTCAGCCACGCCTGGATCACGGGCGTGGAGATCCTCGGCGCCTTCCTGCTGGCCGGCGTGGCCGGCGTGGCGCTGGGCATGGCCATCGCGTGGTCGCAGGGCATCTCGCGCGCGCTCACGCCTTTCCTGGTGTTCGTGAACACCCTGCCCAAGGTGGCGATCGCGCCGCTGTTCCTCATGTGGCTGGGCTACGGCATCCTGCCCAACATGCTGATCGGCGCGCTCATCGGCTTCTTCCCGGTGGTCATCAACACCGCCGTGGGCCTGACCCAGATCGACCAGGACCTGGTGGACCTGGGCCGCGTGTTCAGCGCGCCCAAGTGGAAGGTGTTCCTGAAGATCCGCATCCCCAACGCCTACCCCTACATCCTGAGCGCGCTCAAGGTCACCGCCACCTCGGCGGTGGTGGGCGCCGTGGTGGGCGAGTTCGTGGCCTCGCAGAAGGGCCTGGGCTACGTGATCATCACCACGCAAAGCAGCATGAACACGCCGGCCGCCTTCGCCGCGCTGGTGTGGATCTCCGTGCTGGGCCTGCTGCTGTATGGCCTGGTGGCCCTGCTGTCGCGCCTGCTCGCGCCCTGGGCCGAAGAGGCGCCGCGCTGAGCGCATCCCACTGTTCAGATCCCCGTCCGCCCCCCACCCCGTCCTCCGAAAGGAACACACCATGACCACCCGGATCGCCGCCCCCCTCGCCGCCGTCTGCGCGGCGCTGCTCGCGCTGCTGCCCACCGCGGCCAGCGCGCAGGCGAAGGAAAAGTTCACCTTCGCCCTCAACTGGTTCGCCGTGGGCGACCACGCCGCCTACTGGGTGGCGCTCGACAAGGGCTACTACGCCCAGCGCGGCCTGGACGTGACGCTGGAAAACTCCAAGGGCTCGGGCGACTCCATCGCCAAGGTCGACACCGGCCGCGCCGACGCCGGCCTGGCCGACGCGGTGCCGGTGATCTCGGCCAACTCGCGCGGCGCGCGCGTGAAGATGGTCGGCATGGTGTTCGACAAGACGCCCATGACCTTCTTCAGCCACGCCGACAAGCCGCTGCTCAAGCCCAAGGACCTGGAAGGCAAGACCGTGGCCGCGCCCGCCGGCGACAGCCAGCGCCTGGCCTTTCCCGCCTTCGCGCGCCTGAACCAGATCGACCCGGCCAAGGTGACCTGGGTCAACATCGAGCCCACCGCCAAGGTGGCTTCCATCGCCGAGAAGCGGGTGGACGGCGTGGCCGACTACACCACCGGCCAGCCCTTCTACGACAAGGCCATGGGCCCGGGCAAGGCCGTGCGCCTGCAATGGGCCGACTACGGCTTCGACCTCTACGCCATGTCCATCATCGCGGGTGAGAAGACCATGGCCGAGAAGCCGCAGCAGCTCAAGGCCTTCCTCGAGGCCTCCTACATGGGCTGGCGCGACGTGATGGCCAACCCCAAGGAGGCCCTGGCCATCTTCAAGAAGCGCGTGCCCGAGATCGACGTGGCCATCATCGAGGCCAACATGCAGATGGGCTTCGACCTGATGCGCACCAAGAACTACGCCGACAACGGCATCGGCTGGATCGACGAGAAGAAGATGTGCGCGTCCACCGACATCGTGAACACCTACATGGGCCTGCCGAAGAAGGTGGACTGCAAGGACGTGTTCAACCCCGCCTTCTTCACCAAGGTGGCGATGCCGCTGGCGGTCAAGTGAGCGCAGTGAACGCACGGGTCCTCATCGAAGTCGACCAGGCGGGCATGGTCTACCAGGCCGACAGCGGCCCGGTGGAAGCCCTGCGCGACATCTCCCTGCGCATCCACGAGGGCGAGTTCGTCGCCCTCGTGGGCCCCAGCGGCTGCGGCAAGTCCACGCTGATGCGCGCCATCGCCGGCCTGCGCCCGGTGACCAGCGGGCGCATCGTGGTGGACGGCGTGCCGGTGGACAAGCCCATCCCGCAGGTGGGCATGGTGTTCCAGGCCGCGCTGCTGCTCAAGTGGCGCACGGTGCTGGACAACGTGCTGCTGCCGGTGGAGCTGTCCGGCGGCAACCCCGCGCAGTACCGCGAGCGCGCCCACGCGCTGCTCAAGATGGTTGGCCTGGGCGACTTCGCCGACAAGCGCCCGGGCGAGCTCTCCGGCGGCATGCAGCAGCGCGCCTCGCTGTGCCGCGCCCTCATCATGGACCCGCCCATCCTGCTGATGGACGAGCCCTTCGGCGCCCTGGACGCCATGACGCGCGACGAGATGAACATCGAGCTGCTGCGCATCTGGGGCGAAAGCGCCGGCGGCGGCGCGCGCAAGACCATCGTCTTCGTCACCCACTCCATCCCCGAGGCGGTGTTCCTCGCCGACCGCGTGGTCGTCATGTCGCCGCGCCCCGGCCGCGTGGCCAACATCCGCGCGGTGGACATTGCGCGCCCGCGCACCGCCGAGACGCGGGCCGACCCGGCGCTCGGCCGCCTGTCCTTCGAGCTCTACACCGAACTCTCGGGCGCCACCGGCCGGCGCGAGACCCGGGCCGGCCCGCAGTGGTGAGCCGCGCGCGGCGCTGAAGGACCGGCCCCGTGCGCCTTGCCCTGTGCAACGAGGTCCTCGCGCCCTGGCCCTTCGCGCGCCAGTGCGAGTGGGCCGCGGCCGTGGGTTACCAGGGGCTGGAGCTGGCGCCGTTCACGCTGGGCGAGACCGCGTGGCGCCTGCCGGCCAGCGAACGCACCGCCCTGCGCCGCGCCGCCAGCGACGCGGGCATCCGGGTCTCGGGCCTGCACTGGCTGCTGCGCCAGCCCGAGGGCCTGTCCATCACCTCGCCCGACGCCGCCGTGCGCGCGCGCACGCTGCAAGTGCTGCGCGGCCTGGTCGATCTCTGCGCCGAACTCGGCGGCGAGGTGCTGGTGCACGGCTCGCCCGCGCAGCGGCGCCTGACGCCGCGCGACGCGGCCGGCGCGCGCGAGCGCGCCGCCGAGGTCTTCGCCGCGGTCGCGGAACACGCGCAGGCGGCGGGCGTCACCTACTGCATCGAGCCCCTGGCGCCGCCGGAGGCCGACTTCGTCCACACCTTGGCCGAAGCCGCCGCCCTCGTGCGCGCCATCGACCGGCCCGCGCTGCGCACCATGCTCGACTGCTGCGCCGCCGCGCGCGCCGAGGCCGAGCCGGTGCACGGGCTGCTGGCGCGCTGGCTGCCCAGCGGCCTGCTGGCCCACGTGCAGGTGAACGACCCGAACGGGCGCGGCCCCGGCCAGGGCGCGCTGGGCTTCGCCGACATCCTTCGCGCACTGCGCCGGCACGGCTACGCCGGCTGGCTGGCCGTGGAGCCCTTCGACCACCACCCCGATGGCCCGGCCGCCGCCGCGCGCGCCATCGGCTACCTGCGCGGCCTGCTGGAGGCCCTGGACTGAATGAACGACACGCCCGCCCCCCGCCTGAACGTGCTGTCCGTCGAGCGCTTCGAGTCGCCCTACCGGCTGCGCCTGCCGTTTCGCTTCGGCGTCATCACCGTGACCGAGGGCCGCCAGGCCATCGTGCGCGTGCGCGTGCGCCACGAGGACGGGCGCGAGGGCACGGGCTACGCCGCCGAGGCCCTGGGCGCCAAGTGGTTCGACAAGAACCCCGCGCTGAGCGACGCGCAGAACCTCGACCAGCTGCGCAAGGCCTTGGAGCTGTGCGAAGACGCCTACCTCGCGGCGCCCGCGCTCAGCGCCTTCGACCTGTACGCCGAGCACTACCGCCCGCTGCTGGACGCCGGCGCCGCCATCGGCCTGAACCCGTTGGTTACCAGCTACGGCCCGGCCCTGCTGGACCGCGCCGTGCTCGACGCGCTCTGCCGCATCGAGGGCCTGAGCTTCTGGCAGGCCATGCGGCACAACCGGCCCGGCCTGCGCGCGCACGCCATCGCGCCCGACCTCAAGGGCTTCGAGTTCGCGACCTTCCTGCGCGGCCTGGAACCGCTGCACACGCTGGCGGTGCGGCACACCGTCGGCCTGCTCGACCCCATCGTGGCGGCCGACCAGGCGATCGGCGCGCGCGTCAACGACGGCCTGCCCGAAACCCTGGAAGAGGTGGTGGCCACCTACGGCAACCGCTACTTCAAGCTCAAGGTTTCGGGCCAGGCCGAGGCCGACCTGGAGCGCCTGCGCCGCATCGCCTCGGTGCTCGATCGCCTGGATGAACCCTATTTCGCGACCCTGGACGGCAACGAGCAGTACGGCGACGCCGAGGCCATCGCCGATCTGTGGCGGCGCATGGCGGCCGATCCCGCGCTGCGCCGCCTGTGCGAGGCCACGCTGCTGATCGAGCAGCCCATCCGGCGCCAGGTGGCGCTGGCCCAGCCGGTGGCGGCGCTGGCGCGCCACAAGCCGGTCATCATCGACGAGTCCGACGGCGACCTCGACGCCTTTGCACGCGCGCGCGCCCTGGGCTACACCGGCGTCTCGTCCAAGGCCTGCAAGGGCTTCTACAAGTCGGTGCTGAACCTGGCGCGCTGCCAGGTGTGGAACCGGGCCGAGGGCCGGCCGGTGTACTTCATGTCGGCCGAGGACCTGACCACGCAGCCCGGCATCTCCGTGCAGCAGGACCTGGCGCTGGTCAGCCTGCTGGGCATCGCGCACGTGGAGCGCAACGCGCACCACTTCATCGACGGCTTCAACGGCCGCCCGCCGGCCGAGGCCCAGGCCTATGGTGCCGCGCACCCGGACCTGTACCACGAGCAGAACGGCCACGTGCGCCTGCGCATTCGGCGCGGGCAACTGGCCCTGGGCTCGCTGGCGGCCGCGGGCTTCGGCTCCGCCGTGGACCCCGTGCTGGACGGCACCGCGCCCATGGCGCGCGCCGACTGGCCCCCCGCCGCGCCGGAGCACGCATGAGCCCCGCCGCACCGTTCCCCCGGGGCTCGGCCCCGCCCTGCGCCGCATGGAGGTGTGCCCCGTGAGCATCGACCGCTACGAAGAACACGACGGCCTGGGCCTGGCCGCGCTGGTGCGCCGGGGCGAGGTGGCGCCGCAGGAACTGCTGGACGCCGCGCTCGCGCGCATTCAGCGCCACAACCCGCGGCTCAACGCCGTGGTCACGCCGCTGCACGACGCGGCGCGCGCCGAGGTCGCGCGCGGCCTGCCGCCCGGTCCCTTCCAGGGCGTGCCCTTCCTGGTAAAGGAGCTGGTGGCCTCGGTGGCCGGGGCCGCCACCACCGCGTCCTCGCGCCTGTTCGCGCGGCAGATGCCGGCGGCCGACAGCGAGATCGTGGCCCGCATGCGCCGCGCGGGGCTGGTGATCGTGGGCAAGACCAACTCGCCGGAGTTCGGCCTGTCGCCGGCCACCGAGTCGATGCTCTACGGCGTCACCCGCAACCCCTGGGACACCGCGCTCACGCCCGGCGGCTCCAGCGGCGGCGCGGCGGCGGCCGTGGCCTCGGGCATGGTGCCGGCGGCCCACGCCACCGACGGCGGCGGCTCCATCCGCATCCCGGCCTCGTGCTGCGGCCTGTTCGGCCTCAAGCCCACGCGCGCGCGCATCAGCGCCGGGCCCGAAGGCGGCGAGGGCCTGAGCGGCCTGGCCCACCAGCACGTGGTGAGCCGCAGCGTGCGCGACAGCGCGGCCCTGCTCGACGCCCTGGCCGGGCCGATGCCGGGCGACCCCTACCAGGCGCCGCCGCCCGAGCGGCCCTACCTCGACGAAGTGGGCCGCGCGCCCGGGCGCCTGCGCATCGCCTTCGCCCGGACCGCGCCCACCGGCGTGCCCGTGGACCCGGCCTGCGTGGCGGCGGTGGAAGACGCCGCGCGCCTGTGCGAGCAGCTGGGCCACCACGTGGAAGAGGCCTCGCCCGACTTCGACGCCCCCGCGCTGGAGCGCGGCTTCGAAATGGTGTTCGCCACCAACACCATGGCCAACATCGCGCGCGCCACTGGCGGCGCATTGCCCGACCGCGAGCTGGTGGAGCCGCTGACCTACGCGCTGGCCGAGGCCGGGCGCGGCGTGAGCGCGAGCGACTACATCCTCAACCTGCACGCGCTGCACCGCCAGGCACGGCGCATCGCCGGTTTCTTCGAGCGCCACGACATCTGGCTCACACCCACGCTGGCGCAGACGCCGCGCCCGCTGGGCTGGTTCGACATCCGCTCCAGCGACGTGCGCGCCTGGATGGACCGGCTGGCCGCCTACCTGCCCTTCACCTACCCCTTCAACGTCACCGGCCAGCCGGCCGCCTCGGTGCCGCTGCACTGGACGCCGCAGGGGCTGCCGATCGGCTGCCAGTTCGCGGCGCGCTACGGCGAAGAGGGCCTGCTGCTGCGCCTGTGCGCGCAGCTCGAAGCGGCCCGCCCCTGGTTCCACCGGCGCCCGCCGGTGAGCGGGCTGGCGCATGGACACTGACGAGGTCGACCTGCTGGTCATCGGCGGCGGCGTGGCGGGGCTGACGGCCGCGCTGGTGGCGGCCATCGAAGGCCTGAGCGTGCTGGTGTGCGAGAAGACCGGTCAGCTGGGTGGCACGGCGGCCAGTTCGGCCGGCACGGTGTGGGTGCCGGGCAGCAGCCAGAGCCAGCGCGCCGGCCTGGCCGACCCGCTGGAGGGCGCGCGCCGCTACCTGGCGGCCGAGATCGACACCGACAGCGGGGCCGACCTGCGCGAGGCCTTCCTCGCCACCGGCCCGCGCGTGCTGGACTACCTGGAGCGGCATTCCGACGTGGTGTTCGCGCCCGCCGCGCGCCACCCCGACTACCACGACCGGCATGCCGGCGCGGCCATCGGCGGGCGGGCCCTGGTGGCGCGCCCCTTCGACGGGCGCCTGCTGGGCGCCGACTTCGCGCGGCTGCGCCCGCCCCTGCGCCACATGATGGTGCTGGGTGGCCTGTCGGTCAGCAAGGACGACGTCGCGCCGCTGCTGCGCCCGTTCGCCTCCTGGCGCGCGCTGCGCCATGTGCTGGCCCTGCTGGCCCGGCACGCGCGCGACCGCCTGAGCCACCCGCGCGGCACGCGGCTGGTGATGGGCAATGCGCTCATCGCGCGCCTGCTGCACAGCCTGCGCCAGCGCGGCGTGGACCCGCTCACCGGCGTGGACGTGCGCGCGCTGCACCAGGAAGGCGGCGCCGTGACCGGCGCCACGCTGACGCACGGCGGCCGCGAGCGCCGCGTGCGCGCGCGCCGCGGCGTGGTGCTGGCCTGCGGCGGCTTCGGGCACGCGCCCGACTGGCGCCAGCGCCTCCTGCCCCAGCCCGCGCACACGCATTCGCTGATGGCCGAGGGCAACACGGGCGACGGCCTGCGGCTGGCACAGGCCGTGGGCGCCGCGGTCGATGAGACCGGGCACCGCGCGCCGGCCTTCTGGGCGCCGGTGTCGGTGCGGCAGGGCGCGGACGGCGCGCCGCAGCGCTTCCCGCACTTCGCGCTGGACCGCGCCAAGCCGGGCCTGATCGCCGTCGACGCGCGCGGCCGGCGCTTCGTCAACGAGGGCGACTCGTACCACGACTTCGTGCTAGCCATGCAGGACGCGTCGGCCGTGCCCGCGCACCTGATCTGCGACGCCCGCTTCCTGCGCCGCTACGGCCTGGGCCTGGTGCGCCCCGGTGCCTGGCGGCTGGGCCCATTCGTGCGCGACGGCTACCTGCGCCGCGCGCCGACCCTGGCCGCGCTGGCGGCGCAGCTCGGCGTGGACGCCGAGGGTCTGCAGGCCACGGTGGCGCGCCACAACCGCTTCGCGGCCACGGGAGTCGACGAGGAGTTCGGCAAGGGCACGAGCGGGCTCAACCGCTTCAACGGCGACCCGGACCACGGCCCCAACCCCTGCCTGGGCCCGATCGCCACCGCGCCGTTCTACGCGGTGAGCGTGTGGCCGGGCGACGCCGGCATGAGCGTGGGCCTGAGCACCGACGCCGACGCCCGGGTGCTGCGGCCCGATGGCCAGGCGATCGATGGCCTGTACGCCTGCGGCGCCGACATGGGGTCCATCATGCGCGGGCGCTACCCCGGGCCGGGCGTCACCCTGGGGCCGGCGCTGGTGTTCGCCTGGCGCGCGGTGAGGCACGCGGCGGCGCCGGCCTGAACCGGTGCGCCGCCGCGGGCTCAGGCCGCGCGCGCGGCGGCCAGCGACTGGGTGTAGGCGGTGCCCGTCTTGAGCACGTGGCGGAACAGGATCTCGCCAGCGAAGCGCGCGTCGCGCAGCTCCATGGCCGACATCACCAACTCGTGCTCCTTCACCGACTCGTCCCAGCGCCCGTCGGTGGTGATGGCGATGAAGCGCGGGCGCCGGGCGCGTGTCATCAGGTCGGCGTGCGTGCGGCTGAGCTGCGGGTTGTCCGCCATCTCGATGATGGTTTCATGGATGCGGTGGTTGAGCTCGAAGTAGCGGTCGCGGTCGCCCTCGGCGTGGTGCCGCAGCATCTCGTCGTGCAGCGCGCGCAGTCGGGCCAGGGCCGGCGCCGAGGCCTGCAGCGTCACCGTCTCCACCGCCAGGCGCTCCAGGGCCGCGATCACCGCGAACAGGTTGACGATCTCGTCCGTCGACGGCGTGGTCACGCGCGAGCCCCGATTGGGCAGCAACTCGACCAGGCCCTCGGCCGCCAGCACCTTCAAGGCCTCGCGGATGGGCGTGCGCGACACGCCCAGGGCCTCGCTGAGCCCCACCTCGTTGATGCGCTCGCCCGAGGCGAGCTCGCCGTGCACGATCAGGTTGCGGATGTGCCCGCAGACGTCGGCGTGCACGCCACGCCGGCGCCGCTCCTCCGCGCCGGGCGGCTCTTCCGCGCCCGGCGCGGGGGCGGTCTCTTGCAGGGACCCAGTCAGCGGCTTGTCCACGGCCTTCCCCATTTGAATGCAAACCTGGCCGAATCGGCCAAAAGTGAATTATCTTAGTGCGAGGTTAAGGCAAATTCAGTCGCATGAGCACCAATTGAGTGCGTAAATACCCTGTTGACAGGGGAATAGTCGAAAAGATAATGCACTTGCACGGTTCTTGCATTTTCCAGGTCGTCATCCCCTGTAACCCATCCGCTGACCCCAGCGAAGGAATTGCCATGAAGTTTCGCCGATCCCTTGTTCTCTCGGCCGTCGCCGCCCTGACCCTCGTGGGCCTTCACGCCCCCTCCATGGCCCAGCAGCGGCTGCGCGTGGCGGGCAACTTCCCCGCGGACCACACGGCCACCAAGGTGATGGAGATCTTCAAGAAGGAGGTGGAGGCGCGCACCAAGGGCGAGCTCCAAGTCGACCTGTTCCCCAACATGCAGCTGGGCGGCGCGGCCGAGAACGTCGACCAGGTGCGCTCCGGCACGGTGTTCGCCATCGTCACCTCCATCGCCTACTTCACCCGCATCGTGCCGGAGTACGAGGCCGTCAGCCTGCCCTTCCTGTTCAGCTCGCGCGAGGCCGCCTTCCGCGTCATGGACGGCCCGGTCGGCAAGCTGTTCGACGAGCGCATGGCGCAGAAGGGCTTCATCAGCCTGGGCTACGGCGAGCTGGGCTTTCGCCACGTGACGAACAACGTGCGGCCCATCACCTCCTCGGCCGACTTCAAGGGCCTGAAGATCCGCCTGCAGCCCAACGAAGTGCACCTGGACACTTTCCGCGCGCTGGGCGCCAACCCGGTCGCCATGGACGTGAAGGAGGTCTACTCGGCCATGCAGCAGGGCGTGCTCGACGGCCACGAGAACCCCTACAACATCATCGCCAGCCGCCGCTTCAACGAGGTGCAGAAGCACCTGTCCGACACCGGCCACTTCTACGACTTCATCAACGCGGCCGCCAACAAGCGCCTGTTCGAGCGCCTGAGCAAGCCGCAGCAGGAGGCGGTCATGGCCTCCATGAAAGAGGCCATGACCTGGCAGCGCGCGGAAGCCGCCCGCGAGGATGAGCGCTGGCGCCAGCAGCTGGTGAAGGCCGGCATGACCTTCACGGCGATCACCCCGCAGGGCCGCGCCGACTTCCGCCGCAGCACCGCGGGCGTGGTGGAGTCGCTCAAGAAGCGCATCGATCCCAAGCTGATCGAAGCCGTCGTCACCGAGGCGAACAAGTGACGCAGGGCGCGAGCGCCGCCGAGGCGGCCCCGCCGCCCGGCGACAACGGACTGCCCCCGATCTGGCCCGCCATCCGGCGCTGGGTCGAGGCCCTCGACCGCGTGTCCATGGTGGTGATCGTGCTGGCCATGGCCGCCATGACGCTGATGGTGTCCCTGCAGGTGTTCTGGCGCTACGTGCTGAGCTCGTCCATCGACTCGGCCGACGAGGTCTCGCGCCTGTTCTTCGTCTGGGTCATCTTCCTGGCGATCCCGCACGGCATCAAGTACGCGGTGCACGTCGGCATCGACCTGCTGCTCATGGCCCTGTCGCCGCGCAACAAGGAACGGCTGTTCCGCGTGGTGTGCGTGGCCAGCGCGGTGCTGATGGCGGCGATCTTCTGGGCCGCCTGGGTGGCCACGCTGGACAAGTGGCAGGAGCTCATGCCGACCCTGCCCATCACCGCCGGCATCTACTACGTCGCCGTGCTGATCTGCGCGGCCCATTCGTTCATCCACCTCGTGCTGCACGCCTGGCTGGGTTCGCGCATCTGGGAAGGAAGGTTGTCATGACCTGGCTCGTGATCATCGTCTTCTGCGTGCTCGCTTTCGCGGGCATGCCCCTGGCGTTCGCGCTGGGCTTCGCGTCCCTGGCCGCCCTGTACGCCGCCGACTTCGAGCTGGTGATGCTGGCGCAGCGCATGCTGCACGCGGTGGACAACTTTCCGCTGATGGCCATCCCGCTGTTCATGCTGGCCGGCGAGCTGATGGTCAAGGCCGGCATGATGGAGCGGCTGGTGGCCTTCGCCAACAGCCTGGTCGGGCGCGTGCACGGGGGCCTGGCCCACGTGACCATCATCGCCGGCACCATCCTCGCCTCGGTCAGCGGCGCGGCCGTGGCCTCGGCCAGCGCCTTGGGCAGCGCCCTGGTGCCCGCGCTGCGCAAGCACTACCCGGACAGCTTCAACTGCGCGGTGATCGCCTCGGCGGCCAACCTGGGGCCGGTGATTCCGCCGTCCAACGCCATGATCGTCTACGCCCTGATGGCCGGTTCCTCGGTGTCGGTGGGCGGGCTGTTCATGGCCGGCATCGTGCCGGGCGTGCTGCTGGCGCTGGGCTTCATCGGCATCGCCAGCTTCATCTCCTGGCGGCGCAAGTACCCGCCCACGGGCGAGGCCTTCAACGCGCGCAACGCCTGGGTGCAGTTCCGCAAGGCGCACATCATCCTGTTCATGCCCATCATCGTGGTGGGCGGCATCATCGGCGGCGTGTTCACGGCCACCGAGGGCGCCGCCATCGCGGTGATCTACTCGGGCGTGGTGGGCCTGCTGGTCACGCGCAAGCTGAGCCTGTCGGACCTGCCGGGCTGTCTGTTCCGTGCGGCCGTCACGGCCTCGATGGTGGGCGCGCTGATCGCGCTGGCCGCCACCGTGACCTTCCTGCTCACCGTGGACATGGTGCCGCAGCAGTTGGCGGACTGGGTGAAAAGCATGACCGCCGATCCCATGGTGTTCGTGCTGCTGACCATGCTGCTGCTGGTGGTGGTGGGCATGTTCATGGAGTCGAACGCGGCCTACATCATGCTGGTGCCGCTGTTCGTGCCGATCGCCGACGCCTTCGGCCTGGACCCGCTGTGGTTCGGCTTCCTGTTCATGTTCAACCTGGTGATCGGGATGATGACGCCGCCGGTGGGCGTGCTGTTCTTCGTCATGAGCGGCATCACCCGCGTGCCCATGGGCGCGATCATCCGCGAGTCCATGCCCTTCGTGATCTTCCAGTTCGCGATGCTGCTGCTGTGCGTGGCCTTTCCGTCCATCGTCACGGCGCTGCCGCGCGCGCTGGGCTTCTAAGGGGTGGCCATGTCACTGGACGCATCCAGCCCGGCGGCGCCGGGCCCAATGGACCGGCTGGACCTGCTGATTACCGGCGCCACGGTGGTGCACACGCGCCCGCAGCTGGAGGTCATCGAGAACGCGGTCATCGGCATCGCCGGCCCGCGCATCGCCTTCGTGGCCCGGGCCGGCGACGCGCCGCGCGTGGACGCGCGCCGGACCATCGACCTGCGCGGGCACCTGGTGCTGCCGGGCTTCGTCAACGTGCACACCCACACCATCCTCACCATGGTGCGGGGCGTGGCCGAGGACATGGGCTTCGCGCCGGCCTACACGCCCGGCGTGCCGCATGGCCATGAGGTCACGCCGGACGAGGCCGTGGCCCTGGCGCGCCTGGGCGCGCTGGAGGCCCTGATGTTCGGCTCCACCGTCATCAACGACAGCTACGTGCACGCCGACCTGACCCTGCCCGCGATGGCCGACGTGGGCCTGCGCGCCTACGCCTGCGGGCGCATCCACGACGTGGACTTCTCCCGCGTGCACCTGGGCGAGTGGCGGCACGACGAGGCCATCGGCGAGCGCACCCTGGGCGAGGCCCTGGCCCTGCACGGGCGCTGGCACGGCGGGCCCGAGGGCCGCACCGGCGTGCACCTCACGCCGCACGCGCCGGACACCTGCTCGCAGGGCCTGCTGCGGCGGGTCGCCGACCACCGCGAGCGCCACGGCGGCGTGGTCACCACGCACCTGTCGCAAAGCCGCATGGAGAACCAGCGCGTGCAGGAGCGCGATGGCTGCACGCCCTGCGAGCTGCTGGAGCGCACCGGCCTGCTCGGCCCCTCGCTGATCGCCGCGCACGGCATGTACATGAGCGAGTCGGACATGCGCCGCGCCGGTGAGGCGCGCATGAACCTCGCGCACGTGCCCAAGGGCAACGCCACCGGCGGGCGCATCGCGCCCACGCGGGCCATGCAGGACGCCGGCATCCGCCTGGCGCTGGCCACCGACAACATGCACGCCGACATGATCGAGGTCATGCGCTGGGCGCTCAACCTCGGCCGCATACAGACCGGCGGCATCGACGACGGCTGGCAGCCGGCGGACATGCTGCGCATGGCCACCTACAACGGCGCGCACGCCATGGGCCTGGGCGAGCACCTGGGCAGCCTGGAGGCCGGCAAGCTGGCCGACATGGTCTGCGTGGACATGCGCCGCCCGCACCTGGTGCCCAACATCAACCCGCTGGGCAACCTCGTGCACACCGGCCAGGGCCGCGACGTGGCCATGGTGCTGGTGCACGGCGAGATCGTGGTGGAAGGCGGTCGCGCCCTGCGCGTCGACCAAGACAGCATCCTGGCCGACGCCCAACAGGCGGCGGCCGCCTTGTGGGAGCGGGCCCGTGCGCAAGTCGAGCCCCGGAGAAACGCTTGAACATCCTCGTCATCAACCCCAACATTTCCCTCAGCGTCACCGAGCTGATCCACAACGAGGCGCGCCGCGCGGCCCTGCCCGACACGCGCATCACCATGGCCACCGCGCCCTTCGGCGTGGCCTACATCGAGACGCCGGGCGAGGCCGCCGTGGGCGCCTACGCCACGCTGCAGCTGCTGGCGCAGCAGCAGGCGGATCACGACGTGGCCGTCATCGCCGCCTTCGGCGACCCCGGCGTGGCGGCGGCCAAGGAGCTGCTGGACATTCCCGTGGTCGGGCTCACCGAATCGGCGGTGGCGGCGGCCTTCCTGCTTGGCGGGCGCTTCGCCATCGTGGGCATCTCGCAGCGCATCGGCGCCTGGTACGTGCAGACCGTGGAGCAGCTGGGCCTGTCCTCGCGCATGACCGGCTACCGCGGGCTCAAGCAGGGCTTCGCCAGCGTGGGCACGGTGCAGCAGGAAGCGCGCGACGTGCTGCGCGAGATGTGCCTGAGCTGCGTGGAGCAGGACGGCGCCGACAGCATCATCCTGGCCGGCGCGCCGCTGGCCGGTCTGGCGCGCGAGATCGCCGCCGACGTGCCCGTGCCCCTGATCGATGGCGTGGGCAGCGCCATCCGCATGGCCGAGGCCCTGGGCCGCGCCGGCTACACGCCGCGGCGCAGCGGCGCGATGTCGCCGCCGCCGGCCAAGGCCCACCAGGGCCTGAAGGACGGCCTGGCCAGCCTGATCGGGCGCCAGCCGTGAGCGCCGCCGGACCGTTCCCCAGGCGCTCAGCCCCGCAGCGCGCAGCACGGAGGACCCTGCCATGAGCGATCGCCCGAGTTTCGACCTCGTGGTCCGCAACGCCCGCGTGGCGACGGCCTCGGACAGCTTCGTCAGCGACATCGGCATACGCGATGGCGTGATTCAGCAACTGGGCCACGGGCTCGCCGCCGGCGCGCGCGAGATCGACGCGGCGGGCCGCGTGGTCACGCCGGGCGGCGTGGACGCGCACTGCCACCTCGACCAGCCCATGGCGCCGCCGGTGCGCATGGCCGACGACTTCGACAGCGGCACGCGGGCCGCGGCCTGCGGCGGCACCACCACCGTCATTCCCTTCGCGGCGCAGGTCAAGGGCCAGTCGCTGCGCGCCGCGGTGGACGACTACCACGCGCGCGCCGAGGGCCGCGCGCACATCGACCACGCCTTCCACCTGATCGTGAGCGACCCCACGCCCGAGGTGCTGGGCCGCGAGCTGCCCGAGCTGATCCGCGAGGGCTACACCTCGTTCAAGATCTACATGACCTACGACGACCTCAAGCTCGACGACGGCCAGATCCTGGACGTGCTCGAGGTCGCGCGGCGCCACGACGCCATGGCCATGATCCACGCCGAAAACGCCGACTGCATCGCCTGGCTCACGCGCCGGCTGGAGGCGGCGGGCCGCACCGCGCCGCGCTTTCACGCGCACGCGCGGCCCATGCTGGTGGAGCGCGAGGCCACGCACCGCGCGATCTCGCTGGCCGAGCTGATCGACGTGCCCATCCTCATCGTGCACGTCTCGGGCCGCGAGGCGGTGGAGCAGATCCGCTGGGCGCGCGCGCAGGGGCTCAAGGTGTTCGCCGAGACCTGCCCGCAGTACCTCTTCCTCACCGCCGAGGACCTCGGCATCGACGACAGCTACAAGGGCGCGCGCTGCGTCTGCAGCCCGCCGCCGCGCGACAAGCAGAACCAGCAGGTGATCTGGGACGGCCTGAGCGACGGCCTGTTCACCGTGTTCTCGTCCGACCACGCGCCGTTCCGCTACGACGGCACCGAGGGCAAGAAGCCGAACGGCGAAGAGGTGGCCTTCCAGCACATCCCCAACGGCATCCCCGGCATCGAGACGCGCCTGCCGCTGCTGTACTCGGAGGGCGTGCTGGGCGGGCGCATCACGCTGCAGCGCTTCGTCGAGCTCACGTCCACCAACCCGGCCAAGGCCTACGGCCTGCACCCGCGCAAGGGCACCATCGCCATCGGCAGCGACGCCGACCTGGTGATCTGGGACGAGGGCGAGCGCACGGTGCGCAACGCCGCCCTGCACCACGACGTGGACTACACGCCCTACGAAGGCATGGCCCTGCGCGCCTGGCCGGGCGTGACCATCGCCAGCGGCGAGGTGGTGTGGGACGGGCAGGCCTTCCACCCGCGCCGGGGCCAGGGCCGCTACCTGCGGCGCGGCCGGCCGAGCCTGTTGCCGGTCCGGCCTACTTCGCTCCCCCCACACGCCGCGTGATCTCGGCGGCGCAGGCCAGCAGGGGCTTGGCGATGCGCCCGTTCCACGCGGTGTCGAAGGTGGCCGACGGGCCCATCACCAGCACGCCGAGCACGATGTGGCCCTCGGCGTCGAACACCGGCGCGCACAGCGCGTCGATGCCCGGGATCGGCTGACCGAGCGTGCGCGAGAGGCCGTGCTGGCGGATCTCGGCCAGCGTGGGCTCCAGGTCCTGGATGGTGTGCACCGGCTTGGGCGCGGTGCCGTAGTTCGAGCGCGCCAGGTCCTCCGCCAGCAGCCGCTCCACCACCTTGGGCGGCAGGTAGGCCGCGAACAGCCGGCCGGTGGCCGTGTTGGTCAGCGACATCACGGTGCCGGTGCGCAGGTTCACGTGCAGCGGCTGGATGGGTTCTTCCATGCGCACGATGGTCGGCCCCAGGTTGCCCCAGACCACCAGGGCCACGCTCTGCCCCGTGGCGTGCGCGAGCTGCTCCAGCACGGCGGACGCCTCCTTGACCGGGTCCATGCGCTGCAGCTTGATCAGGCCCAACTGCAGGGCCAGCGGCCCCAGCTCGTACTGCCCGGCGTCGTTCTGCGACACGAAGCCCACCTTGAGGAAGCTGACCATGTACGGGTGGGCCTTGCCCGCCGTCATGCCGGCCGCCTTGGCCAGGTCCTTCAGGGCCACCGGGCGCACCTTGCGCGCGAGCTCCAGCAGCAGGGCGCTGCCGATCTCGATCGACTGGATACCTCGACGGCTCTTTTCTTCCATGGGGACGTGGGCGGTGGGGGCGCGGGCAAGTGTATCCATAGGGTTTTCCCTGATTATTTCAAACGGCTACGACCCAATCAGACGAAAAGATATTATCAAACGCATTGACCATAGTCAGATAGGGCTTCTAGAATCGCCCCCACTGACAAGGAGCAAGGCATGTCACAGGAGACACAAGCCGTCGACGTACTGGTGATCGGTACCGGCGCATCGGGCATGGCCACGGCCGTCACCGCCGCCGCGCAGGGGCTGCAGGTGCTGGTGGTGGACAAGCAGCCACAGTTCGGCGGTACCACGGCGCGCTCGGGCGGCTGGCTGTGGATCCCCGGCACCCACCTGGCCAAGGAGCAGGGCATCGAGGAGCCGCCCGGCGCGGCCAAGGCCTACCTGAAGCACGAGGCCACCACGCACTACGACGAGCGCCGCGTCGACGCTTTCCTGGAGAACGGCCCCAAGGCCATCGAGTTCTTCACCAGCCAGACCCCGCTGCGCTTCGACCTGCCGCCGGTCTTTCCCGACTACCACGCCGAAGCCCCCGGCGGCCTGCCGGGCGGGCGCTCCATGGTGACCCGGCCCTACGACGGCCGCGAGCTCGGCCCGCGCATCAAGCTGCTGGCGCCGCCGCTGCCCGAGCTCACGGTGTTCGGGATGATGCTGGGCTCGGGCCCCGAGATCCGCCACTTCATGCGGGTCTTCAAGTCGCCCACGTCCTTCTGGTACGTGACCAAGCGGCTGACGCGCCATTTCTTCGACGTGCTCATCCACGGCCGCGGCATGACGCTGACCAACGGCAACGCGCTCGCGGGCCGCCTGGCCAAGGCCGCCATGGACCGCGACATCCCCGTGTGGTTGTCCTCGCCGGTGAAACAGCTGCTGGTCGAGGGCGGCGCGGTCACCGGCGCGCTGGTCGAGCGCGAGGGCCGGCCGGTGCGCGTGGTGGCGCGCCGCGGCGTGGTGCTGGCCGCGGGCGGCTTCCCCTACGACGTGGAGCGCCGCCAGCAGCTGTTCCCGCACGCGCCCACGGGCCGCGAGCACTTCTCGCCCTCGCCCTCCACCAACACGGGCGACGGCCTGCGCCTGGCCGAGGCCGTGGGCGGGCGCGTGGACGGCACCATTCCCCACGCGGCCGCGTGGGTGCCGGCCTCCGTCACCACCCGCCCGGACGGCAGCGCGGGCGTGATGCCGCACTTCATCGACCGCGCCAAGCCCGGCGTGATCGCGGTCAACCCCGAGGGCCGGCGCTTCACCAACGAAGGCAACTCGTACCACGACTTCGTGCAGGCCATGGTCAAGACCTGCGAAGGCCGGCCCGAGGTCTTCGCCTGGCTGCTGTGCGACCACAAGGCCCTGCGCAGCTACGGCCTGGGCTGCGTGGCGCCCGCGCCCCTGCCCATCGGCCGCCACCTGCGCAACGGCTACCTGAAGTCCGGCGCCAGCCTGGCCGAGCTGGCCACCCAGCTGGGCATCGCGCCGGCCACGCTGGAGCAGACCGTGGCCGAGTTCAACCGCCACGCGGCGAAGGGCGAGGACCCGGCCTTCGGCAAGGGCAGCAAGGCCTACAACCGCTACCAGGGCGACGCCACCGTCACGCCCAACCCCTGCGTGGCCCCGCTGGAACACGGCCCGTACTACGCCATCCGGCTGGTCATTGGCGACATCGGCACCTTCGCCGGCCTGGTCACCGACGAGAAGACGCGCGTGCTGGACGCGGCGGGCCAGCCCATCGCCGGCCTGTACGCGGTGGGCAACGACGCCGCCAGCGTGATGGGCGGCAACTACCCCGGCGCGGGCATCACCCTGGGCCCGGCCATCACCTTCGGCTACATCGCGGGCCAGGAGCTGGCCAAGGCCGCGCCGCTGGCGCCGCCCGCCACCGCGCCCGCGGCCAGCGCGCGCGAACAACTGGCCCCCACCGCCTGAGGAGACGCCATGCCCACCTACCCCGACACGCTCGCGCCGCGCCTGCTGCAGGGCCGCCTGGCCTTCGTCACCGGCGCCGGCCAGGGCAACGGCCGGGCCTTCTGCCTGGGCCTGGCGCAGGCCGGCGCGCGCATCGTCGCCACCGACATGAACGCCGTGGCCGTGGAAGAAACCGCGCGCCTGGTGCGCGAGGCCGGCGGCGAGGCCTGGTCCTTCGCGCTGGACGTGACCTCGGCCGAGGCCTGCCGCGAGCTCGCGGCCCGGGTCGCTCACGAGGTGGGCGCCGTCGACCTGCTGGTGAACAACGCCGGCATCATCATCCGCGAGACCACCGCCAGCCCGCGCGCGGCCGAGAACTTCAAGAAGACCCTGGACGTGAACGTGCACGGCACCTTCAACGTCACGCACGCCTTTCTCGACGCCCTCAAGGCCACGCGCGGCTGCATCGTCAACATGGCCTCCATCGCCGCCTACGCGGGCCAGGGCGCCTCGCTCGGCTACGCGCCTTCCAAGGGCGCCATCAAGCTGCTGACGCAGTCGCTGGCGCAGGAGCTCGCGCCCTTCGGCGTGCGCGTCAACGCGCTGGCGCCGGGCGTCATCGAAACGCCCATGACCGCCGCCACGCGCGAGGACCCGTCGCGCCTGCAGGGCTTCATGACGCGCATCCCCATGGGCCGCGTGGGCCAGACGGAGGACCTCGTCGGTCCGATCGTCTTCCTGGCTTCCGACATGTCCCGCTACGTCACCGGCATCACGCTGCCGGTGGACGGCGGTTTCCTCGCGGTGTGACACCCGCGCCCAGCCACCCTTCCCGCCACCTCAATCGACCACAGGAGACAAGAAAGATGAACATCAAGCGTTACTGGGGCGCCGCGCTGTCGGCCATCGCCCTCGCGGCCTTCGCGGGCGGCGCCCAGGCCCAGGACATCAAGCTCGGCTACAACGGCGACCTCTCGGCCTCGCCCTCGGCGCAGAGCGGCCAGGCCGCCGTCATCGGCATGGAGGCGGCCATCGCCGACATCAACGCCGCTGGCGGTGTGCTGGGCAAGAAGCTGGCGCTGGTGGTGCGCGACGACGCCTCGGCGCCGCCCAAGTCCATCCAGAACATGACCGACCTGATCGACAACGAGAAGGTGGTCGCCGTGTTCGGCCCCACCAACTCGGGCAACGCCATGGCCTGGAAGCACATCGCCAACCAGAAGAAGGTGCCGGTGATCGGCAACGTGGGCTCGGGCACCGCCATCACCGCGCCCATGGGCTCGGGCGACAACTACATGTTCCGCGTCTCCATGGTCGACCGCGAGCAGGTGGCCGCGCTCATGGCCTACGTGAAGAAGAACAGCGCCGCGAAAAGCGTGGGCCTGATGGCCGAGACCACCGGCTACGGCCAGGGCGGCCTGAAGGACATGCAGGAGCTGGCCGAGAAGCAGGGCATCAAGATCGTCGCCACCGAGCACTTCGGCGTCGGCGACACCGACATGACCTCGCAGCTCAACAAGATGAAGGCCGCCGGTGTGGACACCGTGGTCGTCTGGGCCCAGGGCACGCCCATCGCCCAGCTGGTGCGCAGCATGGAGAAGGTGAACTACTTCCCGCTCACGCTGACCTCGTGGGCGGCGGACAACATCACCTTCTATGACGCCGCCGGCAAGACCCTGGCCGAGAAGCCCATCTTCATGCGCACCGTGAGCGAGGAGAAGACGCCCGCGCAGCAGAAGCTGTACGACCGCATCGGCTCGAAACTGAAGGCCCCGAGCGCCTTCTCCTTCGCGCTGCACGGCTACGACTCGGTGCTGCTCTACGCCGCCGCCGCCAAGCAGGCCAACAGCACCGACGGCGCCGCCGTGCGCGCCGCGCTGGAAGACCTCAAGGCCCCGGTGCAGGGCGTGCTCAAGACCTACAACAAGCCCTTCAGCAAGACCGACCGCGAAGCGCTGACCGCCGAGGACTTCGTCTGGATCCGCTGGAAGGACGGCAAGCTGCTGCCCTACAGCGACCCCATCCTGAAATCCCTGACCGCGGCGGACTTCAAGCAGTGAGCGGCCGGGCGATCGGGCCCGCGATGGTCCGATCGCCCTTCTCCCGGAGACAGACATGACAGAAGCGCTCTTGCAGGCGGTTCTCAGCGGGCTGTGCGTGGGCGGTGCCTACGCCCTGGTCGCGCTGGGGTTCAGCGTTACCTTCACGACCACCAAGACCCTCAACTTCTCGCACGGTGAGTTCGTGTCGGCCGGCGCCTTCGTCGGCATGAGCGTGCTGTTCCTCGCCATCGGCAAACCGCTGACGGCCACCAGCTTCGGCGACGCCGAGCCCGGCGCCGCGGCGCAGCTGATGGCCCTGCTCGGCGCCCTGGGCGTCATGGGCCTGCTGGGCTGGCTGCTCTACGCCATCGGCGTGCGGCCCTTCGCCGGGCGCCCCGGCATGGCCTGGGTCATGAGCACCCTGGGCTTCGGCGTCATCCTGCAGAGCATCGGCCTGGCCATCTGGGGCCCCAAGCCCGTGGTGGTGCCCAGCCCCGTGGGCGACCACATCATCCGCTTCATGGGCGTGGGCGTGCGGCCGCAAGAGCTGCTCATGCTGGGCCTGGCCGTGGTGGTGATGGTCGGTTTCGACTTCGTCATGAACCGCACCCTGCTCGGCAAGGCCATGCGCGCGGTGGCCGCCAACGGCGCCGTCGCCAGCCTCATGGGCATCAACACCAAGGCGATCATGGTGATCGCCTTCGTCGTCAGCTCCGCGCTCGCGGGGCTCTCGGGCTTCCTGCTGGCGCCCATCGCCCAGGCCTCGCTCTTCATGGGCCTGACCGTGGGCCTCAAGGGCTTCTCGGGCGCCATGATCGGCGGCCTGAGCAACCCGCGCGGCTGCGTCATCGGCGGCTTTGCGCTGGGCGTCATCGAGTCGATGGTGAACCTCTGGCAGGCGCAGTGGCGCGAGGTGGCGATCTTCGCGCTCGTCATCCTGGTGCTGGCCTTCCGCCCGACCGGCCTGTTCGGCGCACGCACGGTGGAGAAGGTATGAGCCCCGCACGGCCGCCCGAAGGGGCTCGCATCGCAGCGCACAGCGCACCGAGTCGTCCCATGACCCGTGTCCCGCACATCGCCGGCGTGCTGCTGGCCGTGGCCCTGGTGGTCGGCCTCAGCTTCGCGCTGAACAACGACTACTACCTGCGCATCCTGTTCATGATGGGCGTGTACTACCTGTGCGCGGCCGGCATGAACGTGCTGGTGGGCTACGCGGGCCAGAAGTCGCTGGGCCAGGCCGGCCTGTTCGCGGCCGGCGCCTACGCCGTGGCCCTGCTGACCACGCGCACCGAGATCAGCCCCTGGATCGCGCTGGCGCTGGCGGCCGTGGTCTCGGGCGTGTTCGGCGTGCTCATCGCCCTGCCTTCGCTGCGCGTGAAGGGCCCCTACCTGGCGATGGTGACCCTGGCCTTCGGCATCGTGGTGGAAAAACTCGTGAGCGAGTGGACCGAGGTGTTCGGCGGCGCGCAGGGCGTCTATGGCATCCGCCCGCTCACCTGGGGCGACAACCCGCTGAGCACGCAGCAGTGGGTCTGGCTCACGGTCGCGCTGTGCGCCATCACCCACCTGTTGCTGCGCAACCTGGTGGGCGGGCGCTTCGGCCGCGCCCTGCTCTCGCTGCAGGCCGACGAGATCGCCTCGTCCTCGGTGGGCGTGCGGGTCTACCGCGCCAAGGTCATCGCCTTCGTGGTCGCCGCCGTCACCTGCGGCATCGCGGGCGCGCTGGTGGCGCAGCAGAACCAGTACATCAACTCCGACTTCATCACCTTCCACCTGTCGATCTTCATCCTGCTGCTGGTGCTGTTCGGCGGTGCGGGCTCCCAGTACGGGCCGCTGGTGGGCACGGTGATCCTCACCGCCATCGACGCGGCCCTGGCGCGCTGGCCCGCCGCGCAGCACTTCCTCTACGGTTTCCTGCTGCTGTTCGCGCTGTACGCCATGCCGGGCGGCGTGATGGGGCTGTTGAACGCCGTGTTCGCGCGCTGGCGCAAAACGCCTGAGCCGCCGCTGGACAGCCAGCCACGCGCCTACCGCCCGGCCTCGGAGGACGCCACGGGCGACCTGCTGGTGATCGAGAACGTCTCCAAGTCCTTCGGTGGCGTCAAGCCCGCGCAGGACGTGAGCTTTCGCCTGCAGCGCGGCCACGTGCACGCGCTGATCGGCCCCAACGGCGCCGGCAAGTCCACCATGATCAACATGGTCACGGGTGTGCTCGACCCCAGCGCGGGCACGATCTGCTTCCTGGGCCAGAACCTCGGCGGCCGGCCCGCGCACGCCATCTGCCAGCTGGGCATGGGCCGCACCTTCCAGAACCTGCGGCTGTTCGCCGAGCTCTCGGTGCTGGACAACGTCAAGCTCGGCCACCACACGCGCATGCGCAACGGCTTCTTCGCCTCGCTGCTGGCCTTGCCATCGGCGCGGCGCGAAGAGGCGCGCACCACCGAGCGCGCGCTGCAGCTGCTGGCGCTGGTGGACCTGCTGCCCCTGGCCCATTCGCCCGCCGGCAGCCTGCCCTATGGCCTGCAGCGCCGCGTGGAGCTGGCGCGCGCCCTGGCCACCGAACCGCAGCTGCTGCTGCTCGACGAGCCCGCGGCCGGCCTCAACCCGCAGGAGACCGCCGAGCTGGGCCAACTGCTGCTCAAGATCGCGCGCTGCGGCATCTCCATCCTGATGGTGGAGCACCACATGGACCTGGTCATGTCTATCTCCGACCACGTCATCGTGCTCGACTACGGCATCAAGATCGCCGAAGGCAAGCCGGCCGAGATCCAGAACAACCCGCGCGTGATCGAGGCCTACCTCGGCGTCGAGGACGAGGCCGCCCCGTCGGCGGCCTGAGGGAACACCACATGCTCAAGATCGATCAGCTCGAGGTGGCCTACGGCGCCATCCAGGCCGTCAAAGGCGTCAGCCTGGAAGTGAAGGCCGGCGAAGTGATCGCCATCATCGGCGCCAACGGCGCGGGCAAGAGCAGCCTGCTGCGCTGCATCGCCGGCCTGGAGCCGGCCGCCGGCGGCAGCATCCGCATCGCCGACACCGACTGCACGCGCCTGGCGCCGCACCGGCGCGTGGGCCTGGGCGTGGCCCTGTCGCCCGAGGGCCGCGGCGTTTTCCCCGACCAGACCGTGCGCGAGAACCTGATGCTCGGCGCCTACGCGCGCCGCCAGGACAAGGCCGGCGTGATGCGCTCCATCGAGCGCGAGTTCGGGCGCTTCCCGCGCCTGCGCGAACGCCAGGACCAGCTCGCGGGCACGCTCTCGGGCGGCGAGCAGCAGATGCTCGCCATCTCGCGCGCGCTCATGAGCGAGCCGCGCCTGCTGCTGCTCGACGAGCCCTCGCTGGGCCTGGCGCCGCTCATCATCAAGGACATCTTCAACGCCATCCGCCAGCTGCGCGAATCGGGCCTGACCATCCTGCTGGTCGAGCAGATGGCCAAGCAGGCGCTGGGCGTGGCCGACCGCGCCTACGTGCTCGAGACCGGCCGCATCACCCTGCAAGGTTCGGGCGCGCAGCTGTTGAACGATCCCAAGGTGAAAGCCGCCTACCTCGGCGCGCACTGAGCGCGCCCCACCCGGAGGACTGTTCCATGATCGTGCGATCGGGTTTGATCCAGAAGCAGGCGGGCTGGAGCGACGAGGACTTCCGCCGCCACTGGCGCGGGCACCACGGCGCCCTGGCGGCCCAGCTGCCCGGCCTGCGCCGCTACGAACAAAACCCCGTCGTCGACAGCCAGCAGCGCGGCTTCAGCTACCCGCGCGGGCCGGAGCGGCTCGACGGCTTTTCCATGCTCTGGTTCGACAGCGAAGCCGCCATGCGCGAGGCCCTGCGGACCGACGCCGGCCAAGCGCTCATCGCCGACGAGCAGCGCTTCATCGGCGACCTGCGCATCGTCACCATCGACCAGATGGAGGTGATATCACCGGACGCGGGCCGCCCGCTGCTCAAACGCATGTCGCTGCTGCGCCGGCGCGAGGACGTCTCGGCCGAGGAATTCCAACGCGAATGGCGGCAGGAGCACGCCCACCTGGTGAAGCGCGTGGCCGGCGTGCGCGGCTACCGGCAGAACCTCATCGTGGGCCGCGAGGCGCCCAAGGGCCACCCGGTGTCGCGCGAGGCCTGGCCCATCGACGGCATCGTCGAGCTCTGGTTCGACGACACCGATTCGCTGGACCAGGCCTTTGCCTCGCCCAAAGGCCAGACCCTGATGTCGCACGCGCGCGAGTTCATCGCCGAGATCACCACCTTCCTGGTCGAGCGCCACGTGGTGGTGGGCTGACGTGGCCGGCGGCGCGGCGAGCGGAGCGTCCTCCCACGCGGGCCTGAACGGCGGCGGCGAAGGCCGGCGCGCCTACGCCCTGCTGCTGGGCGCCATGGCCATCTGGGGCGTCAACCTCTCGGTGGTGAAGGCGCTCACGGGCTCGCTCGACGTGCTGACCGTGGCGGCCGTGCGCATGGTCGTCGCGGCGCTCGCGCTCACGGCCCTGCTGTTCCTGCGGCGCGAGCGCCTGCCCGTGCTGAGCGCGCGCGCCTTGCTCGCGCTCACGGGCTGCGCGCTGGTCATGGTCTATGGCAACCAGATCCTGTTCTCGGCCGGGCTGGCGCGCAGCACCGCCACCAACGGCGCCCTGATCATGTCGCTGGGGCCGCTGGTGTCGGCCCTGCTGGCGGCCCTGGTCTTTCGCGAACGCCTGGGCGCGCGCCGCCTGGCCGGCGTGGCCATCGGCTTTGCCGGCGTGGCCCTGGTGGTGCTGAACCGGCCGGGCGCGCAGCTGGGCGGCGGCTCCTGGGGCGACGCGCTCATCATCGCCTCGGTGGTGTGCTTCGCCTCGGGCGGCATCGCGGTGCAGCGCCTGTCCCGGGCCTTCACGGCGCTGCAGATCAGCTGGGTGGTGCACGTCATTGGCGCCACGCTGCTGGTGCTGCACGCGGCCCTGTCGCCCGAGGCGCGCCTGTCGGACCTGGCCCAGGCCTCGCTGACGACCTGGTCGCTGGTGCTGTACTCGGGCATGCTGGCCACGGGCGTGGCGGCCCTGGTGTGGAACCTGTCCATCGCGCGCCTGGGCATCGCGCGCACGGCGATGGGCTTCTACTGGGTGCCGATCTTCGGCGTGGCCTTCGCGGTGGCCTTCATGGGCGAGGCGCTGACGGGGTGGCACGCGCTGGGGCTGGCGAGCGTGATCCTGGGGTCGCGGCTGGGGTTCGCGCGGCGGGGCTGACGCGACGGGGATGAGCGGTACTCACCGTGGCCCCGTGGGCCTTGCACCCACGAGGCCAGTCGCTCAGTACTTCATCTCAAAACCTTGCAGTCCTTCATGCAACGCACGGCCTTGGTGTCGGGCCGGTCGTCGACGATGAAGCCGTCGCGGTTGGGCATCTTGAGCGCCTTGAGCGTGGTGGCGTTCACCACAGCGTCGGCCGGCAGCAGGCCGTTGAGGTGCAGGATGTAGCCCGTGACGGCGTAGACCTCGTCGTTGCTCAGGGACTGCGGCTGGGTGAGCGGCATGGCCCGGCGCACGTAGTCGAAGAGCACGGGTGCGAACGGGTACATGCTGCCCGGGGTCAGGAGGCGGCGTTCGGTGGTAAAGGAGCCGATGCCGCCGACCATGGTGCCGAACATGATGCCGCCCTCGGCCTTGGCGCCGTGGCAGGACGCGCACTTGCCGTCGTACACCGCCTGTCCCTGGGCGATGGTGCCGCTGCCGTCCGGCAGGCCCGCGCCGTCGGTGGTGCGGATGTCGATGTTCCAGCTGGCCAGTTCGGCCTCGGTAATGGGTTGGCCGAACGCGGCCTTGACCGCCGGCGCCGCGGTGGCGTGCGCACCGGGACCCTTGGGCTGTGTGGGCTGTGCGGCCTGCGCGCTGCCCGCCAGCAGCCAGGCGCAGGCCATGGCGCAGCCCAGGGGAACGAGGGTGTTAAGCGATCGCATTGCTCACCTCCCCGGCGGTGTTGATGGTCCACGGGAAGATGCCGTTGTGGTGCTGCACGAAGCCGGTGATGGCGCGCACCTTCTGGATGTCTTCCACGGTGGGTTGCACATAGCCCGTCGAATCCACCGCGCGGCTGGCGATCTTGGCGGGCGATCCGTCCCAGTTCCAGCGCAGGCGAAAGCGCGTCAGGCATTTGTCGAGCACCGGTTCTTCCAGCTCGGCCTGGCGCCAGGTCCGCCCGCCGTCCACGGTGACGTCCACCGCCCGGATCTTGCCCAGGCCCGACCAGGCGAAGCCGATGATTTCCACCGGGCCGCGCTGCACCTTCATCGAACCCGAGGGCGAGGTGATCACCGACTTGGCCTCCATGGCGAAGCTGAACTGGCGCCATTTGCCGTTGGGCATGGGGTCGGTGTAGCGCGCGGTTTCGCTGCGCAGGTGCCAGGGCTGGTCGCCCATCTTCAGGCGGCGCAGCCACTTGATGCTGACGTTGCCCTCCCAGCCGGGGATGAACAGCCGCAGCGGGTAGCCGTTCTCGGCGCGCAGCATTTCACCGCCCGTGGCGTACACCAGCAGGGCGTCGTCCATCAGCTTTTTGATGGGCAGGCTGCGGGCGTGGGCCGAGCCATCGGCGCCTTCGGCCAGGCCCCAGGTGGCCTTGGGGTCGACGCCGGCCTCGTCCAGCAGCACGGACAGCGGCACGCCCGTCCATTGCGTGCACGAGAGCAGGCCGTGCGTTTGCTGCACGGTCTTGGAGGCCGGTTTGAGCCAGTCGGTCAGGCCGTTGCCCGAGCATTCCATGAAGTAGAAGCGCGACACCGAGGGGTAGCGCATGAGGTCGCTCATGGTGAACACCAGCGGCTGGCGGACCATGCCGTGGATGGCGAACCGGTGCTGCTCCGGATCGATTTCCGGCACCCCGTTGTGGTGGCGCTCGTAGATCAGCCCGTTGGGCGTGACGATGCCGTGCTGCTGGTGGACCGGCGTGAAGCTCCAGTCGGAAAAGTTCTGCTTGTTCACCAGCACGTCGGTGCGCCGGCGTTTGACGTGCGCCTCGAACTTGGACGGCATGCCGTATTCGTTCTCGGGGATCGGCGTGCCCGGGCGCAGGTTGGATGGCGGCACCGGCAGCGCGGCCCGGGCCGGGCCGACCGCGGCCAGGCCCGCCAGGCCGGCGGCGGCCGCCGCCGTCTGCGCGAACAGCTGTCGCCGTGCGGGTTGCCGCGGGTGGGTGATGGACCGCGTGGTCGCCAGCTCCGATTGGGCCTGCCGCACCAAGCGCTGGCCTGGGTCTTCCTTGCTCACGGCTTGTCTCCAGTGGGGTGTTGTGGGATGTCTACCAACCGACCGATCGGTACAAGTCACTATGGCGGCAATCGCCAAGGAAGATCACTGGGGTTTACCCGTGCAGGCCGCGGCCCGCCGCGTCAGGTGGCGCGCAGCATGCGCAGCGTCAGGTCGTTGAAGCGCTCGGCGATGGCCTGTGCGCCCTCGGGCCGTTGCGGCTTCATCCAGAGGTAGCAGTAGTAGTACATGCCCAGCACGCCCTTGAGCACGAGCGCATCGAAGGGCCGGAACACGCCTTGTTCCGCGCCTTCGATCATGGTGTCGCGCCACACCTGTTCGTAGCGGCCGTGCCAGCCCATGACCTCGTTGCAGCGTTCGGTGGAGAGCGACTGAACGTCCCGGAAGCAGACCGTCAGCTCGGCCTGGTGCGAGGCCACCTTGTGCACCAGGACCGAGCCGAGCCGGGTCAGCCGCGCGACCGGGTCGCTTTCCTCGGCCTTGAGGCGCAGCGCGCTGTCGGCCAGCTCGGTGATGTACTCACGGGTCACGTCGTACAGCAGGTCTTCCTTGCTGCGGATGTGGTGGTAGAGCGCCCCGCGGCCGAGCTTCACCGCGTCCTGGATGTCGCTCATGCCGACCGCGTGGTACCCGCGCTGCGCGAACAGCTGGGCCGCGATCTTCACGATGCGCGCCCGCTGCGGCAACTCGGGGTAGTCGGTCACATCCATGGCAGGGCGGTGCCGGCGATCGCAAGGCCGGTCAGACGTCGATGTTGCCGGCCCTCAGCGCGTTGGTCTCGATGAAGTCGCGCCGCGGCTCCACCTCGTCGCCCATCAGCATGGTGAACACGCGGTCAGCCTCGATCGCGTCGTCGATCTGCACGCGCAGCAGGCGGCGCACTTCGGGGTCCATGGTGGTTTCCCAGAGCTGCTCGGGGTTCATCTCGCCCAGGCCCTTGTAGCGCTGGCGCGCGGTGGTGCGTTCGGCTTCGCTGATGAGCCATTGCATGGCGGTGCGGAAGTCGCTCACGCGCTCTTCCTTCTGCTTGTCGCCCTCGCCGCGCATGACCTTGGCGCCGTCGCCCAGCAGGCCGCGGAAGGTGTTGGCGGCCTCGGCCAGGGCGGCGTAGTCGGCGCCGTGCACGAAGTCTTGCGTGATGACGCTGCTCTTGATGTTGCCGTGGTGGCGGCGGCTGATGCGCAGCACGGGCTTGTCGGTGCGCTGGTCGAACTCGGCCGTCACCGTGGCGGGCACGCCGGTGGTGCTGAGCTCGCGCAGCTTGGTCTGCAGGTCCTGCGCGCTGGCGGACGCGGCCTCCATGTCGTCCAGGCCGAGGGCCACGCCGTCGGCCACGGCGCGCAGCGCCTCGGCGTCCATGAAAGCCGACAGGCGTGCGATCACGTGTTCGGCCACCTGGTGCTTGCGCGCGAGCTCTTCCAGGGTGGCGCCTTCGAGGGTGGCGTTGGACGCGCCGCCGGTCATCACCTTGGCATCTTTCAGCGCGATGCGCAGCAGGAAGCCGTCGAGCGCGGCGGCGTCCTTCAGGTACAGCTCTTCCTTGCCGCTCTTCACCTTGTACAGCGGCGGCTGCGCGATGTAGATGTGGCCGCGCTCCACCAGCTCGGGCATCTGGCGGTAGAAGAAGGTGAGCAGCAGGGTGCGGATGTGGGCGCCGTCGACGTCGGCGTCGGTCATGATGATGATGCGGTGGTAGCGCAGCTTGGCCACATCAAAATCGTCGGCGCCGCTCTTGCCGTCGCCGGCACTGCCGGCCTTGCCGATGCCCGTGCCCAGCGCGGTGATCAGCGTGAGGATCTCGTTGGAACTCAGCAGCTTCTCGTAGCGCGCCTTCTCCACGTTGAGGATCTTGCCGCGCAGCGGCAGGATCGCCTGGAACTTTCGGTCGCGGCCTTGCTTGGCCGAGCCGCCGGCGGAGTCGCCCTCCACGATGTAGATCTCGCACAGCGCCGGGTCTTTCTCCTGGCAGTCGGCGAGCTTGCCGGGCAGGCCCATGCCGTCGAGCACGCCCTTGCGGCGCGTCATCTCGCGCGCCTTGCGCGCGGCTTCGCGCGCTCGCGCGGCCTCGATGATCTTGCCGCAGATGATCTTGGCGTCGTTCGGCCGCTCCTGCAGGTAGTCGGTCAGCAGGCGGGCCACCACGTCTTCCACCGGGCCGCGCACCTCGCTGGAGACCAGCTTGTCCTTGGTCTGGCTGCTGAACTTGGGCTCGGGCACCTTCACGCTGAGCACGCAGCACAGGCCCTCGCGCATGTCGTCACCGCTGACCTCGACCTTGGCCTTCTTGGCCAGCTCGTTTTCTTCGATGTACTTGTTGATGACGCGCGTCATGGCCGCGCGCAGGCCGGTCAGGTGGGTGCCACCGTCGCGCTGCGGGATGTTGTTGGTGAAGCAGAGCACCTGCTCGTTGTAGCCGCTGTTCCACTGCATGGCCACCTCGACACCGATGTTGGTGCCCTGGTCGCTCTGGCGGTCGCCCGTGGCGTGGAAGATGTTCGGGTGCAGGACGGTTTTGCCCTTGTTGATGAACTCGACGAAGCCCTTCACGCCGCCCGCACCGGAGAAGTCGTCCTGCTTGCCGCTGCGCTCGTCGTGCAGGCGGATGCGCACGCCGTTGTTGAGGAAGCTGAGCTCGCGCAGGCGCTTGCTCAGGATCTCGTAGTGGAAGTCGTTGTTCTCTTTGAAGATCTCGGTGTCGGGCAGGAAGTGCACCTCGGTGCCGCGCTTCTCGGTGGCGCCGGTCACCTTCATGGGCGAGATCTCGATGCCGCTCTGGTCTTCCAGGATGCGGTTCTGCACGAAGCCGCGCGCGAACTCCAGCTGGTGCACCTTGCCTTCGCGGCGCACCGTCAGGCGCAGCCACTTGCTGAGCGCGTTCACGCAGCTCACGCCCACGCCGTGCAGGCCGCCCGAGACCTTGTAGCTGTTCTGGTTGAACTTGCCGCCGGCGTGCAGTTCGGTCAGCGCGATCTCGGCCGCGCTGCGCTTGGGTTCATGCTTGTCGTCCATCTTCACCCCGGTGGGGATGCCGCGGCCGTTGTCGACCACGCTGATGGAGTTGTCGGTGTGGATGGTGACGACGATGTCGTCGCAGTGGCCGGCGAGCGCTTCGTCGATGGAGTTGTCGACCACCTCGAACACCAGGTGGTGCAGGCCGGTGCCGTCGGAGGTGTCGCCGATGTACATGCCCGGGCGCTTGCGCACCGCCTCCAGGCCTTCGAGGATCTGGATCGAGCCCTCGCCGTAACCCTCGCTCGCCCCGGCCTGGTTCGGATCGATCTTGGGCTGGAAATTGGAGCTTTCGGGGCTCGTGGACTCGTCGGACATAGGAACTTTCTCGATCGCTAGAAACGCCAAACCCGCTGTTCAGCGGGTCGGGCTCGATATCGGGTCGGGAGCGCTGCGCTCAGATGCGCATGGGCATGACAACGTATTTGAAGGCGTTGTCGTCGGGGTTGGTGACGAGGGCCGAGCTGTTGCCGTCGGCCAGCTCCACACGGACCATCTCCTGGCCCATGTTCTGCAGCGCGTCGATCAGGTAGGTGACGTTGAAGCCGATCTCGATGGTGTCGCCACCGTAGTCGATGTCGAGTTCGTCGACCGCCTCTTCCTGCTCGGCGTTGCTCGAGGCCACGCGCAGCGTGCCGGGCTCGACGTTGAGGCGCACGCCCTTGAACTTCTCGCTCGTCATGATGGCGGTGCGCTGCAGGCTGGCCAGCAGCGGCGCGCGGCCCAGGGTGACGATGTTCTTGTGGTTCTTGGGGATGACGCGGTTGTAGTCGGGGAACTTGCCCTCGACCAGCTTGGTGACGAACTCCATGCCGTCGAAGCTGAACTTGGCCTGGTTGGCCGCGAACTGCATCTCGATGGCACCGTCCTTGTCGGACAGCAGGCGCTGCAGCTCCAGCACGGTCTTGCGCGGCAGGATGACCTCCTGCTTGGGCACTTCCACGTCCAGCGTGGCGGAGGCGAAGGCCAGGCGGTGGCCGTCGGTGGCCACCAGGCTGAGCTGCTGGCCCTCGGCCACGAACAGGATGCCGTTGAGGTAGTAGCGGATGTCGTGCACCGCCATGGCGAAGGACACCTGGCCCAGCAGGCCCTTGAGCGTCTTCTGCGGCACGCTGAACGCGGGGCCGAAGCTGGCCGATTCCTGCACCAGCGGAAAGTCTTCGGCCGGCAGGCTTTGCAGGGTGAAGCGGCTCTTGCCGCCCTTGAGGATGAGCTTGCCCCCGGTCTGCTCCAGGCTCACGGTCTGGTCGCCCGGCATGGTGCGCAGGATGTCGATGAGCTTGCGCGCGCCCAGGGTGGTGGCGAAGCTGCCGCTGTCGCCGTCGAGCTCGGCCGTGGTGCGGATCTGGATTTCCAGGTCGCTGGTGGTGAGCTGCAGCTGCGAGCCCGTCTTTCGCAGCAGCACGTTGGCCAGGATGGGCAGGGTGTGGCGCCGCTCCACGATGCCCGAGACCGACTGCAGCGCGGCCAGAACCTTGTCCTGCGAGGATTTGAAAACGATCATCTGCGGCTCTTTCGTTATTTGAAGGTGTCTCCCGGAGCGGGATCGGCGGGCCAAAACCCCCCTATTCTCGCCCTTTTTGAACGCTGTTTACCAGCGGTTGCACCTGGCGCGGGCTCAGCCTTTCAGGGTCTGCTCCAGCACATGCAGCTGCTGATTGAGTTCGGTGTTCTGCTGGCGCTCGCCGGCGATCTTGCGCACGGCGTGCAGCACGGTGGTGTGGTCTCGCCCGCCAAACAGTTCCCCGATCTCGGGCAGGCTCTTCTGGGTGAGCTCCTTGGCCAGGAACATGGCGATCTGGCGCGGCCGGGCGATGCTGGCCGGGCGCTTCTTGGAATACATGTCGGCGACCTTGATCTTGTAGAAGTCGGCCACCGTCTTCTGGATGTTTTCCACGCTGATCTGCCGGTTCTGGATGGACAGCAGGTCTTTCAGGGCGTCGCGCGCCAGCTGGATGGAAATGTCCTTCTGGTTGAAGCGCGAATAGGCCAGGATCTTGCGCAGCGCGCCTTCGAGCTCGCGCACGTTGGAGCGCACGTTCTTGGCGACGAAGAAGGCCACTTCCTCGGGCATCACGGCGGCCTCGGCGGCGGCTTTGTTGATCAGGATGGCCACGCGCATTTCCAGCTCGGGCGGCTCGATGGCCACCGTCAGGCCGGAATCGAAGCGCGAGATCAGGCGCTCGGTGATGTCGGCCAGGCCCTTGGGGTAGGTGTCGCTGGTGAGCACGATGTGGCTCTTGCGGGCCAGCAGCGCCTCGAAGGCATTGAAGAACTCTTCCTGGGTGCGGTCCTTGTTGGCGAAGAACTGCACATCGTCGATCAGCAGCAGGTCCAGCGAGTGGTAGCGGGCCTTGAACTCATCGAAGGTCTTGCGCTGATAGGCCTTAACCACATCCGAGACGAACTGCTCGGCGTGGATGTAGAGAACTTTGGCCTGGGGCCGCTCGGCCAGCAGGTGGTTGCCGATGGCGTGCACCAGGTGGGTCTTGCCCAGGCCGACCCCGCCGTAGATGAACAGGGGGTTGTACAGCTGGCCGAGGCTGCCGGCCACGTGCATGGCCGCGGCGCGTGCCATGCGGTTGGCCGAACCCTCCACCAGCGAGCCGAAGGTGAGCGAGGGGTTGAGCCGCGTCTTGGGCGCGCTGGCGGGCTCCAGGGGGGCCACGTCGGCCATCTCGGCGAGCACGGAATCGGCTGGTGCGTCGAACACAGGGCGGTTGGCGGGCATCGTCCGCGCGGGGGCTTCGCGAGGAGCGAGCGCTAACTCAAGTGTGACGGGCGCGCCTCGAACACTTTCCAGCAAGGCGCTGATGCGGGGGGCGTACTGGGCGCGGATCCAGTCGAGCTTGAAGCGGTTGCCCACGGCCAGGACGACCTTGGAATCGTCCGGCGCGACGGTGGCGCTCAGGGGGCGGATCCAGGTGTTGAACTGCTGCTCGGGGATTTCCTGGGCCAGGCGTTCGATGCACGCCGACCACAGCGAACGGTCGTCGCGCAGCGCGGCAGAAGGGGGGGGGCCCTCGGACATTCGGGAAGACGGGAGACGGTTTGTAGTTGTGGACAAGGGGCGTGGCCCCAGGGCGCGCATTGTAGGCACGCGCGGCAGTTATCCACAAGCGCCACCGGGCGATCTCAGGGCGCCCGACGCCGCGCCGGCCGGATACAGGGCTATCCGCATTGGCTTGCCGCGAAGGGGGGTTTCTGGCGATAATTGCGGGTTTCCCCGATTTCAGAGCCCTCATCATGAAACGCACCTATCAACCCTCCAAGATCCGCCGCGCCCGCACCCACGGCTTCCTCGTGCGCATGAAGACGCGCGGCGGCCGAGCGGTCATCAACGCCCGCCGCGCCAAGGGCCGCAAGCGCCTGTCGGTCTGAGTCGGTTCAGCCTCGCCCGCCGGTGATCCAGCGGCTGCGGACCCGGCCCCAGTTCCAGGCTGTGCTGGCCAGCGCCCCGGTGGCCAAGACCCCCCATTTCGCCCTCCACCGCCTCGTTCTTGACGAGGCCGAGGTTCAGGCCGCGCTGTTTCCTGTCGCCGACCCCTGGCTCGGCGTGCTGATTCCCAAGCGCTGGGCCCGCCGGGCGGTCACCCGCAACACCATCCGCCGCCAGATCTACGCCACCGCGCCAGCGGCGGCGGGTTTGCCCGTGGCCGCGCATGTGGTGCGCCTGCGCGGAGCCTTCGATCCGAAACGCTTCATCAGCGCCCGATCCGACGCGCTGCGCAGCGCCGTGCGCGCCGAGCTGATCAGCCTGTGGTCGCGCGCGTCCGCGCCCAACCCGCCCCGCGGCCATGTGGCGTGACCTGCCCCGCCGCGCGCTGATCGCCCTCGTGCAGGGCTACCGGCTGCTGCTCAGTCCCTGGCTGGGCAGCGGCTGCCGCTTTGAACCCACCTGCTCCGCCTACGCGCTGGACGCGCTGCGGCGCCACGGTGCGCTCACGGGCAGCCGGCTCACGCTGGGCCGGCTGGCGCGCTGCCACCCCTGGTGCGAGGGCGGCCACGACCCGGTGCCCGCCGAGCGGCCCGACGGCCTGTTCACGCGCCTGCTCCCCCGAAACCCCGAAAACAAGAACGCGTCATGAATGACATTCGTCGCTCCATCCTGTGGGTGGTGTTCGGTTTCGCCATGGTCCTCATCTGGGACAAATGGCAGATCCACAACGGCAAGCCCGCCACGTTCTTTCCCAGCAGCACGCCGCCGGCCGTGACCGCGCCCGCCCAGGGCGCGCCCGCGCCAAAGGCCGACGCGTCGCTGCCCAGCGCCTCGAGCAATCCGGCCTCGGCCGGCGCCAGCGCGGTGCCGGGCGCCGAAGCCAGCGCGCCGGCCGCGGCCACGCGCCACGAGGTCACCACCGACGTCCTGCGTCTGAGCTTCAGCAGCGAAGGCGGCGCCCTGGTGGGTGCGCAGCTGCTCAAGCACGCGCAGGCCTCCGGTGGTGCCGACCGCGACATCAAGACGCCCTTCACCCTGCTGTCGCAGACCGCCCAACGCACCTACGTGGCGCAGAGCGGCCTGGTGGGTGGCAACTTCCCCACCCACAAGACGCCGATGGCGCTGGTGGGTGGCGCGCCCACGGCCCTGGCTGACGGCCAGGATTCGCTGCAGGTGCGCTACGAATCGGCCGAGGTGGGCGGCGTGCAACTGATCACCACCTACACGCTCAAGCGCGGCCACTACGACATCGGCGTGCAGCATGAGGTGCGCAACGTCGGCGGTGCGCCGGTCAGCCCGCAGCTCTACCGCCAGCTGGTGCGCGACGGCAGCACCGTGGAAAGCCAGACGCCCTTCTACTCGACCTTCACCGGCCCCGCCGTGTACACGACGGAGCACAAGTTCCAGAAGATCGAGTTCAAGAACGTGGCGGGCGACAAGGCCACCTACGTGAAGAACGCCACCGACGGCTACGTGGCCATGGTGCAGCACTACTTCGCCACCGCCTGGCTGCTCGACGCCGGCGTGGCGCGCGAGAACTTCGTGCGCCAGGTGGCCGACAACCTCTACTCCGTGGGCAGCCTGGCCTCGCTGCCGGCCATCGCGCCGGGCCAGTCGCAGACCGTGCAGGCGCGTCTGTTCGTGGGCCCGCAGGACGAGAAGAAGCTCGAGACCCTGGCCCCCGGCCTGGAACTGGTCAAGGACTACGGCTGGCTCACCATCCTGGCCAAGCCGCTGTACTGGCTGCTTGAGAAGATCCACGGGTTCGTGGGCAACTGGGGCTGGGCCATCGTGCTGCTGGTGGTGCTGATCAAGGCGGCGTTCTACTGGCTCAACGCCAGCGCCTACCGCAGCATGGCCAAGATGAAGGCGATCAACCCGCGCATCATGGAAATGCGCGAGCGCCTCAAGAGCAACCCGCAGCAGATGCAGCAGGAGATGATGAAGATCTACCGCGAGGAGAAGGTCAATCCCCTGGGCGGCTGCTTCCCCATCCTGATCCAGATCCCCGTGTTCATCGCGCTCTACTGGGTGCTGCTGTCCAGCGTGGAGATGCGCAACGCCCCCTTCATCGGCTGGATCCACGACCTGTCCTCGCCCGACCCGTTCTACATCTTGCCGCTGGTGATGGCCATCACCACCATGGTGCAGACGGCGCTGAATCCGCTGCCGCCCGACCCGCTGCAGGCCAAGCTGATGTGGATGATGCCGCTGGTGTTCTCGGTGATGTTCTTCTTCTTCCCGTCGGGCCTGGTGCTCTACTGGATCACGAACAACGTACTGACGATCGCGCAGCAGGCGCACATCAACCGCCGCATGGGTGTGCCGCTGAAGTTCAACCTGCCGAAGTTCAAGTAAGCCCCTGCGCCGCTGCGCGGCTTCCCCCATGCAGGGGGACGACACTTGCGGCCCGGCGAAGCCGGTTCCGCGGTGTCCCTCGGTGAAGGGGTGGCGCACCCCCGCTTTTTCATGCTCCCGCACCACGCCGATCCCATCGCCGCCATCGCCACGGCCCCCGGCCGGGGCGGCGTAGGCATCGTGCGGGTCTCGGGCAAGGGTCTGGCGCCTTTTGTGCGCGCGCTGCTCGGGCGCGACCTGAAGCCGCGCGAGGCCACCTACGGGCCCTGGCGCGGGGCCGACGGCCAGCCCATCGACCACGGGCTCTCCTTGTGGTTCCCCGCGCCCCACTCGTACACCGGCGAAGACGTGCTCGAACTGCAGGGCCATGGCGGCCCCGTGGTGCTGCAGTTGCTGCTGGCGCGTTGCCTGGAAGTGGCACCCACCGCCCTGCCCAGCCTGCGGCTGGCGCGCGCGGGCGAGTTCACCGAGCGCGCCTTCCTCAACGACAAGCTCGATCTCGCGCAGGCCGAGGCCGTGGCCGACTTGATCGACGCCAGCACCGAGGCCGCCGCGCGCAGCGCCGCGCGTTCGCTGGACGGCGCGTTCTCGCGGCGTGTGCACACCCTGCAGGAGGCGCTCACGAATCTGCGCATGCTGGTCGAGGCGACGCTGGACTTTCCCGAGGAAGACATCGACTTCCTGCAGAAGGCCGACGCCCAGGGCCAGCTCGATCGCCTGCGCGAGGCGCTGGCCGTGCTGCGCGCCGAGGCGCGCCAGGGCGCCCTGCTGCGCGACGGCCTGCAGGTGGTGATCGCTGGTCAGCCCAATGCGGGCAAGAGCTCGCTGCTCAACGCGCTGGCGGGGGCCGAGCTGGCCATCGTCACGCCGATCGCGGGCACCACGCGCGACGTGGTGCAGCAGACCATCCAGATCGAGGGCGTGCCCCTGCACGTGACCGACACCGCCGGCCTGCGCGACAGCCCCGAGGTGGACGAGGTCGAGCGCATCGGCATCGAGCGCGCCTGGCAGCGCATCCGGGGCGCCGATGCGGTGCTGTTCCTGCACGACCTCACGCGCTGGGGCGAGCCGCGCTACCGCTACGCCGACGCCAACATCGCGCGCGGCCTGCCCGCCGGCGTGCCCGTGCTGCACGTGTGGAACAAGCTCGACCAGGCCGGCGGCGCGCCGCAGGGCCCCGATGACATTGCCCTGTCCGCCAAGCGCGGCACGGGACTGGACGCGCTGCGCCAGCGCCTGCTGCGGCTCGCGGGCTGGCAGCCCGGCGGCGACGGCCTCTTCATGGCGCGCGAGCGGCACCTGCAGGCGCTCGCGCGCGTCGACGGGCACCTGGAGCAGGCCGATGCGCGCCTGCGCGAGGCCGCCGCGCAGCTCGATCTGCTCGCCGAGGAGCTGCGCCTCGCGCAACAGGCGCTGGGCGAAATCACCGGCGAGTTCACGGCCGACGATCTGCTGGGCGTCATCTTTTCGCGTTTTTGCATCGGCAAATAGCTTTCCGTGCCACCGTTCACGGGTTGTGCCGCGCCGCTGGGAACCGATCTGTAAGGATGGGTTACGCCGGTGTTGCGCCGGGCGCCGCGCTGCGGTTCACTTCGCGCATGAGTGCCCCCACCGCCGCCCCCGCGCGCTTCGACATCCAGCACCTGGCGCAGGCCATGCGCCACAGCAGCGCCCTGGACGCGGTGCCCTTGAACCTGAGCGACGCGCACTGGGTGACGCTGGCCAACTACATGCAGCCGGTGGCCTTGCAGCAGGGCCAGGTGCTCATCGAACAGGGCGTGAAGGACCGCACCGTCTACTTCGTCGAGAGCGGCACCCTCACCGTGCACTACGAGGACGCGAAAGAGCGCGTGCGCATCGCCGTGGTGGGCGCGGGCTCGCTGCTGGGTGAAGGCGCCTTCTTCAGTCACCTGCCACGCAGCGCCACCGTCAACGCGGGCAGCGACTGCCGGCTCTGGTGCCTCACGCCGTTGCGCTTTCGCGAGCTGAGCGTGCGGCATCCGCAGATCGCCCTGGAACTGACCGTGGCCATGTCGGCCGTGCTGGCGCGGCGCATGTACAACAAACCCAAGCGCGTGGCCGTGACCTGAGGCACTCGATGGCTGCTGACCGCTCCCTGGTGTTCCGGCCCCGTACCTTCCTCGAACCCGTCGCCACGTGATCTCCACCCTCAACATGTCGTTTCTGAACTGGTTGTCGGCCCGCAAACCGTTTTCGGGCAAAGGCGCTTTCGCGCGCGCGCGCCACGCCTTTCGCGAAACCACCATGCCACTGATTTCGCCGCGGCGGGGCCGGCGCCTGCTGCGGCGCGAGCAGCTGTTCGGGGTGGTGCGCGAATCGCTCATCCGGGGCGGCGTGCTGTCCACCAGCTACTCGTTCAAGGTGCTCAACCTCGACGCCAACGGCGACACCTTCATCGCACTGGTGGACCTGGCGCTGCCGGCCCAGGCCATGCCCGACGAATTTCTGCTCGAAATCGAGCGCTGGATCCAGCAAAGCGCCAAGAGCCGGCACGTGATGGACGTGCGCGGCGTGTACTGGCGCCGCAAGGCCACGCCCGAGCAGGTGGGGCAGGCACTGCGCGCGGCGGTGCCGGCGCAGACGCGCCGCGAGGCGCCGGACACCTCCATCCCGCGCCCCAGCGTGTCCGCCAGCCGCGCGCCCGCGCAGGCCGTGAGCGAGGACGAGGTGCGCGCCTTCCGCGAGGCCATCACGTCCCTGCCCGCCGCGACCATGCGGCACCCCAAGGAGCCCCAGCTGCCCATGCCCACGCCCGAGGCGGTGAGCGACTTCGCCGCGCTCAGCGACACGCAGCACGGCAAGCTCTGAGCCGCACCGAGCGGCCCGGGTCGCCGCTCAGTGCCCGGCGAAGTCGATCAGCGTGAACAGCGCCAGGCCGCTGTCGCGCAGCTTGGCCGAGCCGCCCAGTTCCGGCAGGTCGACGATGGCCGCGCCCTCGGTCACCTCGGCGCCCAGCTTCTCCAGCAGGCGGCGGCCGGCCATCATGGTGCCGCCGGTGGCGATCAGGTCGTCGATCAGCAGCACGCGGTCGCCGGCTTTCACGGCGTCGGTGTGCAGCTCCACCGTGGCGCTGCCGTATTCCAGCTCGTAGGTCTCTTCCACCGTGTTGAAGGGCAGCTTGCCCTTCTTGCGGATGGGCACGAAGCCCACGCCCAGCTCGTAGGCCAGCACCGAGCCGATGATGAAGCCGCGCGCGTCCAGGCCCGCCACCACGGTCGGGCGCAGGGCCGGGTCCATGTAGCGGTGCACGAAGGTGTCGATGAGCACGCGAAACACCTTGGGGTCCTGCAGCAGCGGGGTGATGTCGCGAAACATCACGCCCGGGGCGGGCCAGTCGGGCACGGTGCGGATGTGCGAACGCAGGTAGGCGGCGGTGTCCATGCCGGGGATTATCGGAGACGACGCGATAATCCCTCGATGCCCGCCGCCCCCGCCGTCGACCCCGAACGCGCCCAGCGCCTCGCGCGCGACACCCTGGCCATCGAGGCCTCCGCCGTCGCGGCCCTGGCCGGGCGCGTCGACGACCGCTTCGCCGATGCCGTGCGGCGCATGTTCGCCTGCACCGGCCGCGTGGTCGTGATGGGCATGGGCAAAAGCGGCCACATCGGTCGCAAGATCGCCGCCACCCTGGCCTCCACCGGCACGCCCGCCATGTTCGTGCACCCCGCCGAGGCCAGCCATGGCGACCTGGGCATGATCACCGCCCACGACCTGGTGCTGGCGATCAGCAACAGCGGCGAGAGCGAGGAGCTCACCGCCATCCTGCCGCTGATCAAGCGCATGGGCGTGCCGCTGGTGGCGCTCACCGGCCGCGCGGCGTCCACGCTGGGGCGCCACGCCGACGTGGTGCTCGACACCTCGGTCGACAAGGAAGCCTGCCCGCACAACCTCGCGCCCACGGCCAGTACCACGGCCCAGCTCGCGCTGGGCGATGCGCTGGCGGTCTCGCTGCTCGACGCGCGCGGCTTTCGCGCCGACGACTTCGCGCGCTCGCACCCGGGCGGCGCGCTGGGCCGCAAGCTGCTCACGCACGTGGGCGACGTGATGCGCCGAGGCGAAGCCGTGCCGCGCGTGGTGCCTGAGGCGCCGCTGATGGACCTCATGCGCGAGATCAGCGCCAAGGGCCTGGGCATGAGCGCCATCGTCGACGGCGAGCGCGCCGTCGGCGTCTTCACCGACGGCGACCTGCGCCGCCTGATCGAGCGCGCGGGCAGCGGTGCCGACCTGCGCGCGCTCAGCGCGCGCGAGGTCATGCACGCCGGACCGCGCACCGTGCGCGAGGACGCCCTGGCGGTGGAGGCCGCCGAACTCATGGAGGCGCACAGCATCACCAGCCTGCTGGTGGTGGACGAGGCCGGCCGCCTCGTCGGCGCGCTCAACAGCAACGACCTCATGCGCGCGAAGGTGATCTGATGGCGCCGGTGTTGCTGTTTTCCCCCGAGCTGCTGCTGCGCGCCCAGCCCGTGCGCGTGGCCTTCTTCGACGTCGACGGCGTGCTCACCGATGGTGGCCTGTACTTCGGCGAATCGGGCGAAACGCTCAAGCGCTTCCACACGCTCGACGGCCACGGCCTGAAGCTGCTGCAACGCCACGGCATCACGCCCGCCGTGGTCAGCGGGCGCGACGGCAAACCCCTGCGCCAGCGCCTGTCCGCGCTCGGCGTCACCCACTTGCGCTTGGGCACCGAAGACAAGGCGCCCGCCGCCGAATCCATCCTGGCCGAGCTGGGCCTGGGCTGGGAGGCCGCCGCGGCCATGGGCGACGACTGGCCCGATCTGCCCCTGCTGCGTCGCGCCGCCCTGGCCGCCGCGCCACCGGCCGCACACGACGAGGTGCGCGCGATCGCTCATCACGTCACGCGCCGCGCCGCCGGTGAAGGCGCCGCGCGCGAGTTCTGCGACCTGCTGCTCATGGCGCGTGGCGCCTACGCGGCCGAGCTCGAGGCCGCCGCCCGGTGAGCGCCGACGACGATTTTGACCTCATCCCGGGCCTGGACCGCAGCGCGCCGCCCGCGCCGCGCCGGCGCCCCGCTCCGTGGTGGGACCGGCTGTCCATCTACCTGCCCATCATGCTCATGGGCCTGCTGGCGCTGGCCTCGTACTGGTTGCTGCGCGCCACGCCCCCCGCGCCCGAGCCGCAGCCCGAGCGGCCGGTGAGCGGCGAGCCCGACTACTTCATGCGCCGCTTCTCGGTGAAGTCCTTCGACCTGGCCGGCCAGCTGCGGGCCGAGGTGGTGGGCGATGAAGCCCGCCACCATCCCGACGACGACCGGGTGGAGATCGACAACGCGCGCATCCGCAACCTGGCCGAGTCGGGCGCCGTGATGCGCGCCACCGCGCACCGCGTGACCACGAACGCCGACAACACCGTCTTCGTGCTGGAGGGCGACGCGGTGGTGGTGCGCGAAGGGGGCAAGTCCCAGGCCGGCGATCCCCTGCCGCGACTGGAGTTTCGCGGCGACTTCCTGCGCGTGGAGCTCGAGCCGGTCGAGCGCGTGACCTCGGACCACCCGGTCGAGCTGCTGCGCAACGGCGACCGCATCACCGCGCAGACCCTGGACTACCGCGGCGATCAGCAGATCGCCGACTTCCGCGGGCGCGTGCGCGTCCAGCTCCTGCCCCGGACCCCGCCATGACGCCCGCCAACGCCGCTCCCCTGGTCTTCATCACCGGCGCCTCGAGCGGCATCGGCCAGGCGCTGGCCGCGCGCTTCGCCCGGGCCGGCTACCGCCTCGCCCTGGTGGCGCGCCGCACCGCCGAATTGCAGGCCTGGGCCGACGCCCAGGGATACGGGGCCGAGCGTTGCCGCGTCTACGGCGCCGACGTCGCGCAGACCGACAGCATCGTGGCCGCCGGCCAGGCCTGTCTGGCGGCACAGGGCCTGCCGGACGTGGTGATCGCCAACGCCGGTATCAGCGTGGGCATGGACACCGGCGAGCGCGACGACCTGGACGTGCTGAGCCGCACCTTCGCCACCAACAACGTGGGCATGGCCGCCACCTTCCACCCCTTCGTGCGGGCCATGCGCGCGCGCGGCAGCGGGGCGCTCGTGGGCATCGCCAGCGTGGCCGCCATCCGCGGCCTGCCGGGGCACGGCGCCTACTGCGGCAGCAAAGCCGCCGTCGTGAGCTACTGCGAGAGCCTGCGCGGCGAGCTGCGCGGCAGCGGGGTGGCGGTGGTGACCCTGCTGCCCGGCTACGTGGACACGCCGCTCACGCGCGAGAACCGCTACCCCATGCCCTTTCTCATGACGCCCGAGGCCTTCGCCGAGCGCGCTTTTCGGGCCATCGCCGAGGGCGTCAGCTACCGCGTCATTCCCTGGCAGATGGGCGTGCTCGCCAAGCTGCTGCGCCTGCTGCCCAACGCCTGGTTCGACCGCGCCTTGCAGGGTCGCCCGCGCAAGCACCGCGCGGGCGAAGGGCGCTGAAAAACAAAAACCCCGCGAGGTCGTCGCGGGGTTTGCCGGTGAGCGGGGTTCGCTCGCTCGGGGATCAGTAGCCGCCGCGGCCACCGCCGCCGTCGCGACGACCACCACCGCCGTAGGGGCTGCGGAAGCCGCCGTCTTGGCCGCCACCACCGAAGCCGCCTTCGCGACGGCCGCCGCCGAAGCCGCCGCCACCGCTGCGCGGGGGACGCGGCTCCATCGGGCGCGCTTCGTTGACCACCAGGCTGCGGCCGCCGAGCGACTGGCCGTTCATGCCCTGAATGGCCGACTGCGCCTCAGCGTCGCTGCCCATCTCGACAAAGCCGAAGCCCTTGGAGCGGCCGGTCTCGCGCTCCATCATGACTTTGGCGCTGTTGACAGCACCGTAAGCCGAGAAGGCCTGTTGCAGGTCTTCGTCGCGCACCGTGTACGGCAGGTTGCCGACATAAAGTTTGTTGCCCATTCGAGGGACTCCTAAAACACAAGGTAAGAAGCGATGGAGCCCCGTCGTCCGGCACAGGAATGCAGCGCACGAAACCAACCGATCACTTGACATGCGGCCGATCTGGCGGCACGCCAAGGCATTATGCGCCGATCGTCGGAAAGTCGGTGACAAATTTCCGGAGGATGCAAGTCAAACCCCCTGCCGATGCGTGGTTACAACATGCCGGGCGCGTATACTGCCGTCCAGCGCCGATTTGATCCGGATTGCGGGCGCTCAACAAATGCCGCTAAAGGGAGCTCGGAGATGCCCGGTCTGCCTTTTGGCTCACCGGGTTTTCTGTTTCCAGGCCCTGCGCGAGCAGGGAACGAGCTTGATCGTCACCCCCGTCACCTACCGCTTCGACCAGCCGCTTGCCCTGCGCAGCGGGGCCGTGCTGCCGGCCTACGAGCTGGTGGTCGAGACCTACGGCAGCCTCAACGCCGACAATTCCAATGCCGTGCTGGTCTGCCACGCGCTGAACGCCTCGCACCACGTCGCTGGCTGGCACGCCGACGCCAGCGGCCAGCCGCTCGCGCGCAGCGAGGGCTGGTGGAACAACATGATTGGTCCGGGTAAACCCGTAGATACCGACCGCTTTTTCGTCATCGGCGTCAACAACCTGGGCTCGTGTTTCGGCTCCACCGGGCCCACGCACACCAACCCGGCCACCGGCCAGGCCTGGGGCGCGGACTTTCCCGTCGTCACGGTGGAGGACTGGGTGGAGGCGCAGGCCCGCCTGCTCGACGCCATGGGCATCGACACCCTGGCCGCCGTGATGGGGGGCAGCCTGGGTGGCATGCAGGCACTGGCCTGGACGCTGCAGCACCCGCAGCGCGTGCGCCACGCCGTGGTGGTGGCCAGCGCGCCCAACCTCACGGCCGAGAACATCGCGTTCAACGAGGTGGCGCGCCGCGCCATCGTGACCGACCCGGATTTCCACGGCGGCCACTACCAGCGCCACGGCACCCTGCCGCGTCGTGGCCTGCGCATCGCCCGCATGATCGGCCACATCACCTACCTCAGCGACGACGTGATGAACGAGAAGTTCGGCCGTGCGCTGCGCGCCGCCGACGGCGAGGACCCGGCAGGCGTGGCCGAGTTGGCCTACCGCTACACGACCCAGGACGTGGAGTTCCAGATCGAGAGCTACCTGCGCTACCAGGGCGACAAGTTCAGCGAGTACTTCGACGCCAACACCTACCTGCTCATCACGCGCGCGCTCGACTACTTCGACCCCGCGCGCGAGCACGGTGGCCGGCTGGCGGCCGCGCTGGCGCGCGCGCAGGCCAAGTTCCTGCTCGTGAGCTTCAGCACCGACTGGCGCTTCTCCCCCGCGCGCAGCCGCGAGATCGTCAAGGCCCTGCTCGACAACCGCCGCGAGGTCAGCTACTGCGAGATCGACGCGCCGCACGGCCACGACGCCTTCCTGCTCGACGACCCGCGCTACCACGCGGCCGTTCGCAGCTTCTTCCAGCACACCGTTGGTGGGGGCGCGGTGGGCGCCGCCCGGCCACCCGACGGCGCTCACGCCGCGGCGCCCGGCGCGGAGGTTTCGCCATGACCGAACGCCATGTGCTTCACTCCATCGCACGCTTGGTGCCCCCGGGCTCGCGCGTGCTCGACCTGGGTTGCGGCGACGGCGCCATGCTGGCCCACCTGCAGGCCACGCGCGGCTGCACGGGCTACGGCGTGGAGATCGACGACGCCGAGGTGCAGGCCTGCCTGCAGCGCGGCGTCAACGTGCTGCAGCTCAACCTCGAAGAGGGCCTGACCATGTTCGGCGACAACGCTTTCGACGTGGTCCTGCAGATCGACACCCTGCAGCACCTGCGCAACGCCGAGACCATGCTGCGCGAGACCGCGCGCGTGGGCCGCATCGGCGTGGTGGCCTTTCCCAACTTCGCGCACTGGCCCAACCGCCTGGCCGTGCTGCAGGGCCGCATGCCGGTGACCAAGCGCCTGCCTTACCAGTGGTACGACACGCCCAACATCCGCGTCGGCACCTACGCCGACTTCGAGGTGCTGGCGCGGCGCAACGGCCTCACGGTGGAGGATGGCTTCGGCCTGCACGAAGGCCGCGAGGTACGCGTGTTGCCCAACCTGATGGCCAGCACCGCGGTGTTCCGCTTCTCAAAGTAAAGGGCGGCCTCAGGGCGCGGCGTTCTCGCGCGCCGCGTCCTCGGCGAAGTCGCCTTCGGGCGCGGCCTGGCCGAAGCCCGGGTAGATCACCGCGAAGTCGGCGGTGATGCGCTCCAGCGGCAGGTCGTCGAAGCTGCCGCGCTCGTTCACGTACTCCATGTGGCGTTGGCCGGCCCGGTCATAGGGGTGGTACAGAGAGTCGTTCACGCCGTCGAATTCCAGCGGCAGCAGGCCGAACTTCTCGCACAGGGACAGGTTGAAGGCCGGCGTGGCCTTGCGCCAGGCGCCGTCGATCCAGAGTTCGGTGTAGCCGTGCCACACGAAGACGTCGCTGCCCATGGTGCGGCGCAGTTTCTCGGTGCTCATGTGGTTCTTGACGTCGGCGAAGCCCAGCCGGGCCGGGATGCCGGCGGCGCGCGCCACGGCCGCCATCAGCACCGCCTTGGGCACGCACCAGCCATACCCCAGGCCCAGCGTGGTGCTGGCGCGCATGCCGGCGGGCGAGAGGTCGATGCGGTAGGGGTCGTAGCGGACCCGGTCGCGCACGGCCAGGTACAGCGCCACCGAACGTTCGCGCACCGAGTCGCCGCGCGCGTGTTCGTGCGCAAACGCACGGATCGCCGGGTGGTCGCTGTCGATGGCGGGGGTGGGGTCGAGGTGGGTGGGCATGGCCGGAAGTTAGCAGAGGCCGCGCGCCCCGGTGGCCGCCAGGGCGATCCGGCGAATGCTTTGGTACTCAGATAGACGCCAAGTGGCCGCGCCGCTGCCCGATAGGCCCGGGTTTGTCGTCCTTTTTCCGACTTCAGACCACGCCGCCTCGGCCGATAGTCCCTTCACCCCTATTCCCATTCCTTTCTTGCAAGAGGACAGCCAGCCATGGACATGCGCAACGAAGCCACCCACATCGCCCGCGAAGACGGCGCGCGCTCCGCCGCCCAGGCCGCCGCCAGCGCGGAGTTCCTGACCTTCCGCCTGGGCGCGGAGGAGTACGGCATCGACATCCTGCGCGTACAGGAAATCCGTTCCTACGAGGAGCCCACGCGCATCGCCAACGCGCCGAGCTTCATCAAGGGCGTGGTCAACCTGCGCGGCGTGATCGTGCCGGTGGTGGACCTGCGCATCAAGCTGGGCTGCGAGAAGGTCGAATACAACGGCTTCACCGTGGTCATCGTGCTCAACGTGCGCGGCCGCGTGGTCGGCGCCGTGGTCGATTCGGTGTCCGACGTGCTGGAGCTCGCTGGCGACCTGATCAAGCCGGCGCCCGAGATGAGCGCCTCGGTCGACACCAGCTTCATCACCGGCATCGCCAGCGTGGGCGAACGCATGCTGATCCTCATGGACATCGAGGCCCTCATGTCCAGCGCCGACATGGGCCTGATCGAAGGCGCCCAGTCGCTGCAGTAAGCCCGACTCCGGCCCTCGAGGCCATCCCGTGGAAGGAGACACCAGACCATGTTCCCCGCCAAGAACACCCAAGAGAACAAGAGCGGCGCCTCGGTGGCACGCCGCCTGTCCCTGCAGGCCGTGGCGCTGCTGGCTGGTACGCTGGCCATCATCAGCATCAGTTTGGCCTTCGTGGTCGAAGGCAATTCGCGCACGCGCCTGGCCGACGCCGCCGGCGACAAAGCCGCGGCCCTGGCCGACTCGGTCGACGCCTTCGACGCGACGGCGCGCATGATGACCGAGCGGGCCTACCAGCCCTATCGCAAGAAATTCGCCGAGCATTTCGAGCTCGACGTCGCCAACGGCATGCTCAAGAGCTGGGGCATGCTGCTCAACGGCGACCACAGCGAGGCCGACTCCTTCCACCTGGCCAACGGCGGCGTGGCCACCATCTTCATGCGCAAGGGCGACGACTTCGAGCGGATCAGCACCTCGCAGAAGAAGGAGAACGGTGAACGTGCCGTCGGCACCACGCTGGCGCGCAACCACCCGGCGTACCCGCTGATGCTGCAGGGCAAGCCCTTCACCGGCCGCGACGTGCTTTTCGGCACCGCCTACATGGCGCACTACGAGCCCGTGAAGGACGCCGCCGGCCAGGTGGTCGGCATCCTGTTCATCGGCTTCGACATCCGCGACTTCCAGGCCTCGCTGGACAAGCTCGTGACCGACGCCACCTACTTCCAGTCGGGGGGCACGCTGATCATCGATCCGCGCGCGGCCAATGCCGAGGCCTTGTTCGTCTCGCCGCCCGCGCTGGCGGGCAAGAAGGTGCTGGAGGTGAACCCCGAGGCCGGCCCCATGCTGGACGAAATGCGCGCGGGTCAGGACGTGTTCGTGCGCCACGCCAGCGCCCTGCTGAACCCGCAGATCGCCCGGCCCTGGGCGGTCAAGCGAGACACCAGCGCCAGCGGCTGGTGGGTCATCGCCGAGGTGTCCGACGACGAGGCCATGGCCTCGCACTGGCGCATGATGTACCTGTTCTGGGGCCTGTTGCTGCTCACGACCCTGCTGCTCGGCGGCGGACTGTTCGTGCTGATCCGCCGCAGCGTGAGCGCGCCGCTGCGCGAGCTCACCAACGCCGTGACCACCGTGTCCCAGGGCGACCTCACGCAGGCCTTCCACACCACGCGGCGCGACGAGCTCGGCACGCTGGTGACCGAGGTCGAGGCCATGCGCCAGCGCTTCCTGGACATGATGCGCCAGCTGCGCACGGCGGCGGACAGCATCAACACCGCCTCGCAGGAAATCGCCACGGGCAACCAGGACCTGAGTGCGCGCACGGAGCAGACGGCGAGCAACCTGCAGGAGACGGCGGCGAGCATGGAGCAGCTGACGGGCACGGTGCGCCAGAGCGCGGACTCGGCGCGCCAGGCGAACCAGCTGGCGGCGACGGCGGCGGAGGTGGCCGCGCGGGGGGGCTCGGTGGTCTCGCAGGTGGTCACGACGATGGACGAGATCAACCACAGCTCGCGCAAGATCAACGACATCATTGGCGTGATCGACGGGATCGCGTTCCAGACGAACATCCTGGCGCTCAACGCGGCGGTGGAGGCGGCCAGGGCGGGCGAGCAGGGGCGGGGCTTTGCGGTGGTGGCGGGCGAGGTGAGGAACCTGGCGCAGCGCAGCGCGGAGGCGGCCAAGGAGATCAAGGGTTTGATCGGGGCGAGCGTGGAGCGAGTGGACGCGGGCTCGCGGCTGGTGGCCGATGCGGGGCAGACGATGAGCGAGATCGTGGGCTCGGTGCAGCGGGTGAGCGACATCATTGGTGAGATCACGGCGGCGGCGGGTGAGCAGAGCGAGGGGATCGGTCAGGTGAACGTGGCGGTGAACCAGCTGGACCAGATGACGCAGCAGAACGCGGCGCTGGTGGAGCAGAGCGCGGCCGCCGCCCAGAGCCTGCGCGATCAGGCCGGCCGGCTGACGGAAGTGGTGCAGGTGTTCCGCCTCGCGCACTGAAGCGGCCGACCAGACAACCAGAAGACCAAGGAGAGACAGACATGCAAGCATTCATGCGGCAATTCACCGTGCGCCAGCGCATGATCGGCGCCATCGCCGTGGTGCTGGCCCTTCTGGGCGCCGTCGGCGGCGCCGGCCTCTGGGGCATGTGGCGCCTCTCGCATGTGGCCACCGAGTTCACCGAGCGCGCGTACCAGGAAACGCTCGTGCTCTCGCAGCTCAAGGCCTCCATGGGCGCGATGACGCGCCATGAGAAGGACATGATCATTGCCTACGAGAAGCCCGACCTGGTGGTCGCGGCCAAGGCGCGCTGGAAGACCGAAGCCGACAAGACGGCCGTGACCATGGACAGCCTGCTCTCCGGCCGCGACGCCTCGCGCGACGCGCTGGTGACCCAGGCGCAGGAGCGCCTGAAGGCCTACATGGCCGCGATCGAGCCGGTGTCGCACCAGCTGGAGAGCGGCGGCTATGAAACGGCCACCATCGCCAACCGCATGCTCGGGCGCGCGCACGAGCAGCACAAGGCCCTGTCGGAACTGCTCACCCAGGTGGAGCAGGTGATGGGCGAGGACGTGGCCGGTCTGAGCGCGCGCGGCAAGGCGGCGAGCCAGCAGACCCTGTGGATCTTCGGCGTCGCGCTGGCGCTGGCCGCGCTGGTGGTGGTACCCACCACCCTGGCCAACATGCACAGCATCTGCGCGCCCGTGGACCAGGCGCGCCACCTGGCCGACGCCATCGCCGAGGGCGATCTGACGCGCCCGGTGCAGGCCGCGGGCCGCGACGAACTCGCCGAGCTGCTGCGCTCGCTGGGCCGCATGCAGACCTCGCTGTCGCGCATCGTCGGTGACGTGCGCCTCAGCAGCGACAGCATCGGCACCGCCTCGCAGGAAATCGCCACCGGCAACCAAGACCTGAGCTCGCGCACCGAACAGACCGCCAGCAACCTGCAGCAGACGGCGGCCAGCATGGAGCAGCTCAGCGGCACCGTGCGCCAGAGCGCCGACGCCGCGCGCCAGGCCAGCGCCATGGCGGCGGCCAACGCCGAAGTGGCCGCGCGCGGCGGCGAGGTGGTGGGCCAGGTGGTCACCACCATGCAGGAGATCCAATCCAGCAGCCAGAAGATCGGCGACATCATCGGCGTCATCGACGGCATTGCCTTCCAGACCAACATCCTGGCGCTCAACGCCGCCGTGGAAGCGGCGCGCGCGGGCGAACAGGGCCGCGGCTTCGCGGTGGTGGCGGCCGAGGTGCGCAGCCTGGCGCAGCGCAGCGCCGAGGCGGCGAAAGAGATCAAGTCCCTCATCGGTGACAGCGTGGACAAGGTGCAGACCGGCACGCAGCTCGTGGCGCAGGCCGGCAGCACCATTGGCGAGATCGTGGACAACGCGCAGAAGATCTCGGCCTTCGTCACCGACATCACCACGGCCGCGCAAGAGCAGAGCGACGGCATCGGTCAGGTGAACACCGCCGTGGGCCAGCTGGACCAGATGACGCAGCAGAACGCGGCCCTGGTGGAGCAGAGCGCGGCCGCGGCCGAAAGCCTGCGCGAGCAGGCCGGCCGTCTGGCCGCCGCGGTTCAGGTGTTCCGCGTCGCGGCGTAAGAGGCCCGCCATGAACTTCAACCAACGCCTCGTGCTGGCCTTCGTGGCGCCGGCCGTGCTGTTCGTGGCCGGCCTGGGCGGCAGCATCTGGTCGCTCACGCAGACCCAGTCGCAGTTCGACCGGTACATCAACACCGAACAGGCCGTGGCCAGCGGTGTGCAGGAGATGTACGCCCAGGGCCTGCAGATGGGCCAGGCGCTGCGCAACATCGTGCTCGACCCGAACAACCCGCAGGCTTTCAAGAACCTGGAGGCCGCGCGCGAGGCGTTCGACGCCGCGCACAAGGGCACGCTGGAGGCCGCGCGCGGCACGCCGGCCCAGGCCGCGCTGGCGCCGCTGGCCGGGCTGCGCGCCGAGCAGGCGAAGGCGCAGGACAAGGTGCTGACGCTGGTCAAGACCAGCGCCGCCGAGGCGGTGGCGGCGCTCAATGCCGAAGAGACGCCCGCCTGGCGCAAGCTGCGCGGCGCGCTGCTGGAGCAGGTGAAGGCCTCGCGCGAGCTGTCGGCACAGACGCACTCGGCCGTGAACGCCAGCGCCGATCGCGCGCGCGTGGTCGCGCTGTCGCTGGCCCTGCTGGCGGTGGCGGTGGCCGTGGGCCTGGGTTTCATGGTGGTGCGCACCCTGCGCCAGGAGCTGGGCGGTGACCCGGCCGCCGCGCGCCAGGCCGTGCACCGCATCGCCGACGGCGACCTCACCGGCACCATGCCCGAGAGCGCCTACCCGCACAGCCTGGTGGGCGCCCTGGCGACCATGCAGAACGCCATGCGCGCGCTGGTGGGTCAGGTGCACCAGTCCAGCCAGGGCATCGAGGTGGCGAGCAGCGAGATCGCGCGAGGCAACCAGGACCTGAGCGCGCGCACGGAGCAGACGGCGAGCAACCTGCAGGAGACGGCGGCGAGCATGGAGCAGCTGACGGGCACGGTGCGCCAGAGCGCGGACTCGGCGCGCCAGGCGAACCAGCTGGCGGCGACGGCGGCGGAGGTGGCCGCGCGGGGGGGCTCGGTGGTCTCGCAGGTGGTCACGACGATGGACGAGATCAACCACAGCTCGCGCAAGATCAACGACATCATTGGCGTGATCGACGGGATCGCGTTCCAGACGAACATCCTGGCGCTCAACGCGGCGGTGGAGGCGGCCAGGGCGGGCGAGCAGGGGCGGGGCTTTGCGGTGGTGGCGGGCGAGGTGAGGAACCTGGCGCAGCGCAGCGCGGAGGCGGCCAAGGAGATCAAGGGTTTGATCGGGGCGAGCGTGGAGCGAGTGGACGCGGGCTCGCGGCTGGTGGCCGATGCGGGGCAGACGATGAGCGAGATCGTGGGCTCGGTGCAGCGGGTGAGCGACATCATTGGTGAGATCACGGCGGCGGCGGGGGAGCAGAGCGAGGGGATCGGCCAGGTGAACGTGGCGGTGAACCAGCTCGACCAGATGACGCAGCAGAACGCGGCGCTGGTGGAGCAGAGCGCGGCCGCCGCTCAGAGCCTGAAGGAGCAGGCCGAGCAGCTCGCCCTGGTGGTCGGCCGCTTCCGTACCACAGCTTGAGGAAACGGCCGCGCGGCGACGTCGCGCGGCGCCGCTCCTGCCTATACTCCCCCCAGGGTTCACCTGGGAGGGGCAGCGTGCCCACACCGGGGCGATCCCGATGGAGATCGCCATGAACGCCCGCCTGCCCCAGCCGCTGCCGCTCGACGCGGCGGCCCTGCAATCCCATGTCGATGCCAGCTGGCGCGATCGCATCGTGCCCGCGCTGCTCGACTACGTGGCCGTCCCGGCCAAATCCCCCGCGTTCGACGCCGACTGGGCCGCCCACGGCCTGCTCGAGCGTGTGCTGCAATCGGCCGCCGACTGGGTGAGCGCGCAGCGCGTGCCCGGCCTCACGCTGGAGATCGTGCGCCTGAACGACGCGCACGGCCGCCCGCGCACGCCGGTGCTGTTCTTCGAGCTGCCGGCCAGCGCGGGCCAGGACGGCACCCCGGCCCCGGCCTCGGGCCAGACCGTGCTGATGTATGGCCACCTGGACAAGCAGCCCGAGTTCACCGGCTGGCGCAGCGACCTGGGCCCCTGGACCCCCAAGATCGACGACGGCAAGCTCTATGGCCGCGGTGGCGCCGACGACGGCTACGCGGTCTACGCCAGCGTGGCAGCGATCCAGGCCATTCAGGCGCAGGGCGCGGCGCATCCGCGCATCGTGGGGATCATCGAGACCTGCGAGGAAAGCGGCTCCGGCGACCTGCTGCCCTATGTGGACGCCCTGCGGCCGCGCCTGGGCGACGTGGGCCTGGTGATCTGCCTGGACAGCGGCGCTGGTAACTACGACCAGCTCTGGCTCACCACCAGTCTGCGCGGCATGGCCGCCGGTGTGCTCAAGGTCGAGGTCCTCACCGAGGGCATCCACTCGGGCGACGCCTCGGGCCTGGTGCCCTCGAGCTTTCGCATCATGCGCCAGGTGCTGGACCGGCTGGAGGACAGCGCCACCGGCCGCCTGCTGCCCGCCAGCTTCCACTGCGAGGTGCCGGCCGAGCGGCTGGAGCAGGCGCGCGCCACCGCCGCCATCCTGGGCGACGAGATCTACAAGCGCTTCCCCTGGGCCCACCACGACTGCGGCGGCAGCACCCTGTTCGCCCTGCCTACCACCACCGACCCGGTGGAGGCCCTGATCAACCGCACCTGGCGCCCCACGCTGAGCGTCACCGGCGCCGAGGGCTTTCCCGCGCTCAAGGACGCGGGCAACGTGCTGCGCCCCTACACCGCCTTCAAGCTGAGCCTGCGCCTGCCGCCGCTGGTGGACGCCGCCGCCGCCGTGCAGGAGCTCAAGGCCCTGCTGGAAGACAACGCGCCCTACCAGGCCAAGGTCACCTTCGCCGGCGAGGGCGCTGCCAGCGGCTGGAACGCACCGCCCACCACCGACTGGTTCGAGCGCGCCCTGCAGGACGCCTCGCAGGCGCACTTCGGCGCCGCCTGCGGCACCATCGGCCAGGGCGGCACCATCCCGCTCATGAACCTGCTCAGCCGGGGTTTCCCCACGGCGCAGATGATGGTCTGCGGCGTGCTCGGCCCCAAGAGCAACGCGCACGGGCCCAACGAGTTCCTGCACCTGGACTACGCGCGCCGGCTCACCGCCAGTGTGGCCCAGGTCATCGCTCGCATGCCCTGAAATGGAACACCCCCGCCGCGCTTCGCGCGACCCCCTCCAGGGGGCCATGCCTGCGGCTCGGCACAGCCGGTTCCGTGGCATTCCTCGGTTGCGCACGCCGTGCGCGGCGTGTTTGGCGAACGCCGACGGACGATGAAGAGATGAGCGACACCACGCAAGCCCCGTTCACCGCCCGCGACGGACTCAACCTCGCGCTCTACGACTGGCCCCTGCCTTCGCGCGTGCGCCCGCGCGGCGTGGTGCTCATCGTGCACGGCCTGGGCGAGCACGCCTGGCGCTACAACGACCTGGCGCACCGTCTCAACGAATGGGGCTTCTTCGTGCGCGCCTACGACCAGCGCGGCCACGGCGACTCGGGCGGCGCCCCCGGCGTATTGCCCGACGACGACGCCCTGCTCGACGACCTGCACGAAATGGTGGACGACACGCGGCGCCACATCGCCGAGCCCTGGTCCTGCCCGCTGATCCTGCTCGGCCACAGCATGGGCGGCCTGGTCAGCGCCACCTTCGTGCAGCGCGGCATGGCCCGGGTGGACGCGCTGGTGCTCTCCTCGCCCGCGCTGGACGCCGGGCTCTCGGGCTTCAAGCGCTGGTTGATCGGGCTGATGATGCGGCTGTCGCCCGACACCACCCTGGGCAATGGGCTGGACGCGGAGAAGATCTCGCACGACCCGGCCGTGGTGAAGGCCTACCAGCGCGACCGGCGCGTGCACGACCGCATCAGCGCGCGGCTGGCGCGGTTCATCGACGACAACGGCCCCCGGGTGCGCGCGGCGGCGGCGCGCTGGCCAGTGCCCACTCTGCTGATGTTCGCGGGCGACGACCACCTGGTGGACCCGGCCGGCAGCGTGGCCTTCGCGAACGCCGCGCCGGCCCCCATGGTGGTGGCGCGCCGCTTCGACGGCCTGTACCACGAGATCTTCAACGAGCGCGACAACGCCGCGGTGTTCGACACCCTGCGGCAGTGGCTGGACCGCCTGGCGCCCGCGCGGGGCTGAGCGCCCCGCTGGGGTTGGTTCCGGCCGGCCCCGGGCGGCGGCGCCTCAGCGCCGCATCAGGCCGCCGAGCAGGCCGCCCAGATCGCCCAGGCCACCGCCCCCTGCGGCGCCGCCGCCCAGCAGGCCGCCGAGCGCGTCCAGGGGGTTGCTGCCGGCCTCACCCGCCGCTGGCACGCGGCCCTGCGGCGTGAGCTGGTCGATCAGCCCGGGCAGCACCTGCGCCAGCACCGACGAGGCCTGCTGGCCGTTGCCGCCGAGCAGGCCGCCCAGCGCGCCCATGAGGTCGGGGCCCAGCGCGCCGCCGAGCTGCTCGCCCGACACCGGCTGGTTGGCGCCCGTGCCCACCCAGGACTGCGCGGCCTCGCCCAGGCCGCCGGCCTGCAGCTTGGCCAGCAGGCCTTCGATGCCACCCGATTGCTGCAGCAGCTGCGCCACCAGCGCCATCACCTGCTGCGCGTCGAAGCCACCGGCGGCGTTCGAGCCGTTGCCTGATCCGCCCAGCATTGCATCCAGAAGTCCCATGTAGTGCTCCAGGGCGCGGAACCGCTCCGCGCGTCAGGCGGCATTGTGGGCGGCCCCCCGCCGGCGGGCAAGCCAGAGCAGGGAGAGGCCCAGCAGCGCCACCGGCAGCAGCGAGCCCAGGTTGAGCCAGGTCCAGCCCTGCGTGGTGACCAGCGCGCCCGAGGCGAAGGAGGTCAGCGCCATGGTGGCGAACACGCCGAAGTTGATGGCGGCCTGGGCGCGGTCCTTTTCCTCCGGCCGCCAGGCCTGCAGCGCCAGCGTGGTGCTGCCGGTGAAGAGGAAGTTCCAGCCCACGCCGAGCAGGAACAGGGCGATGAGGAACTGGTGCAGGTCCACGCCCGAGAGCGCGACGGCGACGCAGGCCAGGTTGAGCGCCACGCCCACGCCCATGATGGGCAGCACGCCGAAGCGGCGGATCAGGTGGCCGGTGAAGAAGCCGGGCGCGAACATGCCGATCACGTGCCACTCCAGCACCAGGGCCACGTCCTCGAAGGGCAGGCCGCAGACCTGCATGGCCAGCGGCGTGGCCGCCATCAGCAGGTTCATCACGCCGTAGCCCAAGGCGGCGCCCAGCGCGGCGACGATGAACACCGGCTGGCGCACGATCTCGCCCAGCGGCCGGCCCTGCGGCGCATCGGCCGCGCGCGCGGGGACGGGGGGAAAGCGCACGAAGGCCATCACCGCCATGGACAGCAGGGCCACCACGGTCAGCGCCAGGTAGGCGCCGGCGAAGGGCGCCTCGGTCAGGCCGCGCGTGCGCGCCGCCAGGTTGGGGCCCAGCACGGCGCCGATCAGGCCGCCCGCCAGCACCAGCGAGACCGCCTTTTCGCGAAAGGCCGGCGCCGCCAGTTCGGCGGCCGCGAAGCGGTAGAGCTGGCCGTTGGCGCTGTAGTAGCCCGCCACCACCGTGCCCAGGATGAGCAGCCCGAACGAGCCCCGGGAGATGGCCCAGGCGCACAGCAGCGCCGACAGCAGGGCCACCAGCAGGCCGAGTTGGAACGAGGCCTGGCGCCCGAAGCGGCGCTGCGCTCGCGCCACCAGCGGCGTGCTCAGGGCACCCCCCACCACGTAGCCCATCACCGGCAGCGTGGCCATCCAGCCCAGCGGCGCCAGCGCCAGGCCCACCAGCCCGTTGATGGTGATGAACACCACGTTGTTGGTGAGGAACAGGCCTTGGGCGGCGGCCAGGAGCCAGAGGTTGCGGTTCATAAGCGAGCGTTTATACAGTCGCGGCCCCCGGCCCCGGTGGCGGCGGGGCCAATGGCCTGACGTGCGGACGACACCTGGGTGACCCGATTGCTATGAAAATAAAAGCAGCCATGGCATATGTGTCAAGCCAATGACGGCGGCCGGGCAGGCGTCGCCGCGACGGGCGGTCCTCAAGATGCGGGGGCCGCCTCCGAAGAAGCGGGGGTCGGCACCCGCGCGTGCCGCGTTGTCCCTGATCGGTGTTTCCCATGAACTGGCTGTCCCACATTTCCGTTCGCGCCAAGCTGGCGCTGCTGCTCGCGCTGTGCGCGCTGGGCATCTTCGCCGTGGCCGCGTCGGCCTTCGTCAGCCTGGACCGCGCCGTCGCGGCCAGCCAGCGGCTGGTGCAAACCGAGGTGAGCGCCCTGCGCGCGCTGGGCGAGGTGCGCGCCGACGTGGGCAACATGCGCCGCTTCGAGAAGGACCTGTTCCTCAACCTGGCCGACGAGGCGGCGCTGGAGCGCTATCACCAGGCCTGGACGGCCCAGGTGGCCTCGGGGCTGGCGCGCCTGGCGCAGCTGCGGCCCATGCTGCTGCCGGCGGAGCAGGCGGCGCTGGACCGCATGGCCGCGGGCCTGGGGCAGTACCGCGACGCGGTGAACGCCATCCACACCGGCATCAACCGCGGCGAGATCAACGACCCCTGGCGCGCCAACCAGGCCCTGGAGCCGGCGAAGAACGACGTGCGCGCGGCCGACGAGGCCTTCAATGAGATCAGCGCGGCCGTGAGCGGCCGGGTGGACGGCATGGTGGACGCCCTGGCCCGCCTGCAGCGCCAGGCCATGCGCGCGACCGTGCTGGCCGCGCTGGTGGTGCTGGGGCTGGCCCTGGGACTGGGCTACGTGATCAGCGGGCGCATCACGCGGCCGCTGGACGAAGCGGCGCGCGCCATCGAGCGCGTGGCGGCGGGCGATCTCACCGCTCGGGTGCAGGCCTTGGGCCGCGACGAGACGGCGCGTGTGCTCGCGGGCATCGCGCGCATGCAAGACGGCCTGGCGCGCATCGTGGGCGAGATCCGCCAGGGCGTGGGCGGCCTGGGCGTGGCGAGCAGCGAGATCGCGCGAGGCAACCAGGACCTGAGTGCGCGCACGGAGCAGACGGCGAGCAACCTGCAGGAGACGGCGGCGAGCATGGAGCAGCTGACGGGCACGGTGCGCCAGAGCGCGGACTCGGCGCGCCAGGCGAACCAGCTGGCGGCGACGGCGGCGGAGGTGGCCGCGCGGGGGGGCTCGGTGGTCTCGCAGGTGGTCACGACGATGGACGAGATCAACCACAGCTCGCGCAAGATCAACGACATCATTGGCGTGATCGACGGGATCGCGTTCCAGACGAACATCCTGGCGCTCAACGCGGCGGTGGAGGCGGCCAGGGCGGGCGAGCAGGGGCGGGGCTTTGCGGTGGTGGCGGGCGAGGTGAGGAACCTGGCGCAGCGCAGCGCGGAGGCGGCCAAGGAGATCAAGGGTTTGATCGGGGCGAGCGTGGAGCGAGTGGACGCGGGCTCGCGGCTGGTGGCCGATGCGGGGCAGACGATGAGCGAGATCGTGGGCTCGGTGCAGCGGGTGAGCGACATCATTGGTGAGATCACGGCGGCGGCGGGGGAGCAGAGCGAGGGGATCGGCCAGGTGAACGTGGCGGTGAACCAGCTCGACCAGATGACGCAGCAGAACGCGGCGCTGGTGGAGCAGAGCGCGGCCGCCGCCCAGAGCCTGAAGGAGCAGGCCGAGCGCCTCAGCGAGGCGGTGGCGGTGTTCCGGCTGGCCTGAGCCGGGTCGCGGGCTCAGGCGAGCGCCAGCGTCAGCGCCGCCAGGGCCGCGGTCTCGGCGCGCAGCACGCGCGCGCCCAGGTGCGTGGGGGCGAAGCCCGCCGCGCGGGCCTGCGCGTCCTCGGCGGCGCTCAGGCCGCCTTCGGGGCCGACCAGCACCGTGAGCGGCGCCTTGCCGCCCAGCGCCTGGGGCGCGGGCGCGCCGCCCTCGGCCAGCGAGAGCACCACGCGCGCGCCAGCGGCCTCGCGCAGGAAGGCCGCGAAGTCGCGCACCGGTTCGATGGTGGGTACGCGGTTGCGGCCGCACTGCTCGCAGGCGGCCTGCGCGATGGCCCGCCAGTGCGCCTGCTTCTTCAGCGCCCGCTCGCCCGACAGGCGCAGCACGCCGTGTTGCGTGTGCAGCGGCGCGAGCCGCGCCACGCCGAGCTCGGTGGCCTTTTCCACCAGCCAGTCCATGCGCTCGTTGGCGGGCATGCCAATGGCCAGCGTGAGCTCGCGCGCCGCCTCGCGCTCGATCGCCTCGTGCGCCTCCACCCGCACCGCGACCTCGCTGCGGCCCATGCGCGCGATGCGCGCCGACCACTGGCCGCCCTGCCCATTGAACAGGGTGATGGCCTCGCCCGGCTGCAGGCGCAGTACCTGCACGTGGCGCGCGGCGCCCGGGGGCAGCGCGAGCTCGGCCCCAGGGGCGAGCGCGGCGTCGCAGAAAAAGCGTGGCATGTGAACCCTTCGCGGTGCGAGAAGCGGACTCACCCAGCGGCGCAGCGGGGGTGTGGCCTCATGTCCTGCCGAAGGACCAGCCGCTGGCCGCCTGCAGGCCCTCCACCCCGTCGATCAGGCGCAGCAGCGGCGCCAGCTCGCGGTAGCGGTGGGCGGTGGCGCGGATGTAGGCGATGAAGCGCGGCGCATCGGCCAGGTACTTGGGCTTGCCGTCGCGCAGCGTGAGGCGCGCGAAGATGCCCGCGACCTTGAGGTGGCGTTGCAGGCCCATCCACTCCACCGCGCGGTAGAAGGCACCGAAGTCGGCGTGCCAGTCCTCGAAGTCCATGAGGCCAAGCTTGCGCGCCTGTTCCCAGTAACGCACGGTGACATCGATGACGAAGTCCTCCTCCCAGCTGAGGAAGGCGTCGCGCATGAGGCTGGCGATGTCGTAGGCGATCGGGCCGTGCAGCGCGTCCTGGAAGTCGAGCACGCCGAGCTGCGTGGCCGGCGTATCGCCGCGCTCGCGCAGCACCATCAGGTTGCGCGGCATGAAGTCGCGGTGCACGTAGACCATGGGCATGGCCAGCACGCGGGCCACGATCAGGTCGAAGGTTTTTCGCAGGACCTGCTGCTGGCTGTCGTCCAGCACGAGGCCCTTGTGTTGCCCGAGGTACCAGTCGGGGAAGAGCTGCAGTTCGCGGCGCAGCACGGCCTCGTCGTAGGGTGGCAGCACGCCGGGGCGGCTGGCCTGCTGCCAGGGCAGCAAGGCGGCCAGGGCGTCGCGGTAGAGGTCCGCGTTGGCCTGGGGTTGCGCGGCGTCGATGACGTCCAGCATGGTCTGCGTGCCCAGGTCGTCGAGCAGCAGGAAGCCGTGGGCCCGGTCCCAGTCAAGCACCTGCGGCACGCGCAGGCCGGCCGCGCGCATCAGCTCGGCGATGCGCACGAAGGGCTCGCTGTTTTCCTTGTCGGGCGGCGCGTCCATCACGATCGCGCTGCCACCGGCCTCGTCGTCCAGCCGCAGGTAGCGGCGAAAGCTCGCGTCGGCCGAGGCCGGGCGCAGGCTGGCGGGGACCAGGCGATGTTGGCGCGCCAGCGGCGCGAGCCAGGAATGGAAGGCCGCCTCGCGCTGCGGGTCGGCCCACGCGACGGTCGTCGGCGGCGGGGTCATGGCTGGGGGAGGTGGGGGGCTGGGCGCCAGGCCCGCGACGGGCCCCGTGGAATAATCCGGCGGATTCTACAAACGCCTCCAACGCCAGCGTGCGCGGCCCGAACGCCGCCGGGCCCGATCTTGAAACGCCGCACCCTTCTGTCTCGTTCTCCTGTCCGGTACGCGCTCGCGCCGGTGGCCGCGGCGGTGGTCGGCGCCTGCCTGGCCAGCGCCGCGCAGGCGCAGGACAAGGGCCTCACGCTGCGCCCCAGCCTGCGCTTGCAGGAGCAGTTGCCGGCCGACGTGCGCAGCCAGACGCCCACGTTCGTCTCCGGCCAGCGCATCGAAGGCCACACCGGCGAGTCCACCACCGTCGAGGGCGAGGCCGAGCTGCGCCGCCACGACACCGTGATCCGCGCCGACCGCCTGAGCTTCGACGAGGGCACGCGCGAGGCCCATGCCGAAGGCAACGTGCTCGTCAACCGCAGTGGCGACCGGTTCATGGGCCCCGAGCTGCGGCTCAACGTGGACACCTTCAAGGGCTACTTCGACCAGCCGCAGTTCGAGCTGCTCAACAACAATGGCCGCGGCGACGCCGCGCGCATGGACTTCCAGGACCAGGACCATTCCACCGCGCACCAGGCCCGCTACAGCACCTGCCCGCGCGTGCCGGGCGCCGACTGGATGCCGGCCTGGCTGGTGCGCGCCAACCGCATCGAGTTCGACAACGTGGAGCAGGTCGGCACGGCCTATGGCGGCGCGCTCGAATTCAAGGGCGTGCCCATCCTGGGGGCGCCCTACTTCACCTTCCCGCTGAGCGACCAGCGCAAGTCGGGCCTGCTGCCGCCGGCCATCAACCTGGACAACCTGAGCGGCCTCGAGCTCACGCTGCCCTACTACCTCAACCTGGCGCCGAACTACGACCTGACGCTGTTCCCCACGCTGATGACCAAGCGCGGGATCGACATCGGCGCCGAGTTCCGCTACCTGCAGCCCGACTACACCGGCCGCCTGCGCGGCTCGTTCATGCCCTCGGACCGCCTGCGCGGCGAGGACCGCTGGAGCTACACGCTGCAGCACACGCAGGCCCTGAGCAACGCCCTCAACCGCCTGGGCGGCAGTGGCAGTTCCGGCCTGTCGCTCAACCTCAACCGGGTGAGCGACGACAACTACTGGCGCGACTTCCCGCGCGCCTCGGCCACGCTGACGCAGCGCTTGCTGCCCAGCGACGCCGTGGTCAGCTGGGGCAAGGGCCCCTGGTCGGCCTCGGCCGGTGTCTACACCTGGCAGACGCTGCAGGACATCGATACGCCGATCACGCCGCCCTACGACCGCCTGCCCTCGCTGGGCCTGAACTACGGCCTGAGCGACCTGAACTGGGGCGGCCTGTCGGGCCGCGGCGCGGTGTCGGTTTACGGCGAGTACACCCGCTTCGAGTCCGATCCCCTGCTCACCGGCCAGCCCAACGGCGAGCGCGCAATGGCCGTCGCGACCATCAGCCACCGCTTCCAGACGCCGGGTTGGTTCATCGAGCCGCGCGCGCGGCTGCACAGCACGCAGTACAACTTCGACCAGCCCCTGGCCAACGGCCAGCGCAGCGCCTCGCGCGCCGTGCCCACCGTCAGCCTGGACAGCGGCCTGGTCTTCGAGCGCGACGCCAGCTACTTCGGCCGCGCCTTCCTGCAGACCCTGGAGCCGCGCGCCTACTTCACCTGGACGCCCTACCGCGACCAGAGCTTCCTGCCCAACTACGACTCGGCCGCGACCGACTTCAACCTCGCGACCATCTACTCCGACAACGTCTTCACCGGCAACGACCGCATCTCCGACACGCGCGGTGTCACCCTGGGCGTGAGCTCGCGCCTGCTCGACCCCGGCACCGGTGCCGAGATCGTGCGCCTGGGCATCGCGCAGCGCTACCTGCTGGCCGACCAGGACGTCACGCTGCCCGGCGGCACCCCCGTGCAGGAGCGCTTCAGCGACGTGCTGCTGGCCGCGCGCGTGCAGTGGACGCCGCGCTGGCTGCTCGACACCACCTTCCAGTACAACCCCAGCAGCAACGAGTCCGTGCGCACCACCGTGAGCGCGCGCTACACGCCCGGGCCCTACCGCGTGCTCAGCGCCGCCTGGCGCCTGCAGCGAGGCGCCTCCGAGCAGTTCGACATTGGCTGGCAGTGGCCGCTGAGCGGCATCTTCGGCCGCAGCCCCGAGGCCGTGCCCGGCCAGGCCCTCGGCCCCGGCCAGTGGTATGGCGTGGGTCGCGTCAACTACAGCGTGCCCGACCGCAAGATCGTCGATCTGGTGGCTGGCTTTGAGTACGATGCCGGCTGCTGGATCGGGCGCGTGGTGCTCGAAAGGCTCCAGCGCAGCGCGGCCTCGGCGAACCAACGCATCCTGTTCCAGCTCGAATTCACGGGCTTCACGCGCCTCGGCTCCAACCCGCTGCAGACCCTCAGGGACAACGTGCCGCGCTACCAATACCTGCGCGAAGAAATCAACCCGCCGAGCCGGTTCCAACGTTATGACTGACCGCCCCTTCCTGACCGCTCTTGCCCTGGGCCTGGCCCTGCTGTGGCCCGCCGCCCTGCCGGCGCAGACCCTGCGCACCCCGGGCGGCCTCACCCTGCCCTCGGCCACCGCGCCCGCCGCGGGCAGCCGCACGGCCGACTACATCGTCGCCCTGGTCAATTCCGAGCCCGTCACCAACCACGAGGTGCGCCAGCGCCTGCGCCAGGTCGAGCAGACCATCGCCCAGCGCAACATCACCAACGCCCCGCCGCGCGAGGTGCTGCTGCGCCAGGTGGTCGAGCAGCTCATCAACGAGCGAGCGCAGCTGCACCTGGCCCGCGAAAGCGGCCTGCGTGTGAGCGACGCCGAGATCGATCAGGCCGAGCAGAACATCGCCGCCCAGAACAGCCTGAGCCACGAAGAGTTCCGCCGGCGGCTGCGCGCCGATGGCTACGACATCAACCGCTTCCGCGAGGAGCTGCGCCAGCAGCAGCTGCTGCAGCGCCTGCGCGACCGCGAAGTCGATTCGCGCGTGCGGGTCACCGACGCCGACATCGACGAGTACCTGCGCGAACAGAAGGGCAGCAGCGGCATCGAAAACCTCGAACTCAACCTCAGTCACGTGCTGGTGCTGGTGCCCGAGAACGCCAGCGAGGCCTTGGTGGCCGAGCGCCAGGCGCGCGCGCAGCGCGTGGCCGAGCGCGCCCGCGCCGGCGAGGACTTCGCCGCGCTCGCGCGTGAGTTCTCCGACGCCGCCGAGCGCGTCAATGGCGGCGAGTTTGGCTGGCGCTCGGCCAGCCGGCTGCCCGATCTTTTCGTGAGCAGCACGCGCGACCTGGCGCCGGGCGCCATCGCCGGCCCGCTGCGCAGCCCGGCCGGTTTTCACGTGCTCAAGGTGAACGACAAGCGCCAGGCCGGCATGCCCTCCATGAGCGTGACGCAGACGCGCGCCAGCCACATCCTGCTGCGGCCGAGCGCGCAGCTCACGCCCGAGGCCGCCATCGCGCGCCTGAGCGATTTCCGCCAGCGCATCGCGGCAGGCACGGCCAACTTCGAAACGCTGGCGCGCGAGAACAGCCAGGACGGCTCGGCCGCCAACGGCGGCAGTCTGGGCTGGGCCCTGCCCGGCCAGTTCGTGCCTGAGTTCGAAGAGGCCATGAACCGCCTGCGCCCGGGTGAGGTTTCCGAACCCATCGTCTCGCGCTTCGGCGTGCACCTCATTCGCGTCGACGAGCGCCGCAACGTGCAACTCGACGAGAAGCAGCAGCGCGAGCGCCTGCGCATGGTCGTGCGCGAGCAGAAGATGGACGAGGCCCTGGCGCTGTGGGCGCGCGACGTGCGCTCGCGCGCCTACGTCGAGATGCGCGAAGACCCGCAGCCGTGAAGCACATCGCGCGCAAGCGCTTCGGGCAGCACTTCCTCACCGACACCGGCGTCATCGACGCCATCGTGCGAGCAATCGATCCGCGTCCCGGCCAGCCCATGGTCGAGATCGGCCCGGGCCTGGCGGCGCTCACGCAGCCGCTGGTCGAGCGGCTCGGCCGCTTGACGGTGATCGAACTCGACCGCGATCTTGCGGCGCGGCTGCGCGACCACGGTCAGCTGGACGTGGTCGAGTCCGACGTGCTGCAGGTGGATTTCAGCGCCTTGCGCGCGGCCGCGTCCGGCCCCTTGCGGGTGGTCGGCAACCTGCCTTACAACATCTCCACGCCTATCCTCTTTCACCTGCTCGAGCACGTCGCTGCCGTGCAGGACCAGCACTTCATGCTGCAGAAGGAGGTCATCGACCGCATGGTCGCCGCGCCCGCCACGGCCGACTACGGGCGCCTGTCGGTGATGCTGCAGTGGCGCTACGCCATGGAGAACGTGCTGTTCGTGCCGCCTGAGGCCTTCGATCCACCGCCGCGCGTCGACAGCGCCGTGGTGCGCATGTTGCCCTTGGCCGAGCCACCGGTTCTTGATCCGAAGCACTTGGCCGAACTCGTGCAAGTCGCCTTCAGCCAGCGCCGCAAGCTGCTGCGTCACACGCTGGGCAAGTGGCTGGAGCAGCGCAACGCGGCCGGAAGTTTCGATCTGCAGCGCCGGGCCGAGGAAGTGTCCGTGGGCGAATACGTCGCACTGGCGCAAACCACGCAGGCATGAAAAAGCCCCGACAAGTGTCGGGGCTCATCCAGTGGCACCGAGGATCCGGCTTCGCCGGTCCTCAGGTGCCGCCCCCCCGTGGGGAGTGACGCGCCGCTGGCGCGGCGCGGGGGGCGTTGTTCACGCCGCGGCGAGCCAGTACCCGGCGTTGAATGGGCTGCTCATGCGCAGCGCCTGCGGGCTCACGTCGAGGATTTTGTCCGTCGGCATGGGTTCCTCGTTCTGCACTTCGATCGGCTCCTCCCCCTTGGGGCTGCGCGCCACCGAGAAGGAATAGAAGCAGCGGAACGGGATCTTGCGGTCGCTCCAGTAGTCGGCGGCGTCGCGGAAGATGTCGAGCAACTGCTCACGCGCTTCCTTGTCGAACTTGCTGTGCGCGGGGATGTGCTCAAGCACCACGATGAAGCCGGTCTGCGGGCCGGACTTGTGGACCATGTCGGTCATGCAGTCGTACAGCGCATCGAAGTTCTTGCCGAAGTGCGCGGGCAAGGTGTACTGGGCGGCGATCAACTCCAGCACGTCCTGCTTGCTCTGCGCCTTGGCCAGGTTGGCGTAGAGGAAGTGGTGGCCGAGGTACTCGGCCGCCGCTTGCAGGTCTTTCACGCCATAGGCGCGAATCGACTGAACGATGTTGGGTCGCACATTACGAAGTGGCGTGTCCATCTCCGCGTCTCTTTCACAGTCAAAGGTTGAAATACCGATCGATCGCCGGAGGCTCACTGCACGATGCGCTTGAAGCTCGAGTAGTGGTCCTCGGTGTAATAACAGGCATCAGGCGCGGCGGGCCGCGCGCCGCCACACACAATACGCCGCGCTCCCCGGTGGTTCAAACCCGGAGTGGGTACGGTGTATTCCCGGTAGTACCCCCGCTGTTCCCTGGGCAGCAGACCCTCGCGATTGAAGAAGACAGTGCCGTCTTTTTCGTAGCGAAAGGGCCCACCCTGGCGGATCTGGCCCAGAACCTGCTGACCCTGCGTTGGCAGGGCCGATACCGACATGGACGCGGCAGGGGCGAGGACGGGGGACTCGGGGCCGCGGGCCTGCACCAAAAAGGTGCTTGCGCTGGCGACCACAGTGGCCGCGACAGCCGCAAATAAGCCGGCTTTTCCCCTGCCCCAGTGCTGGCGTACCCGCCGCAAATCCATGAGGTTGGCTTGCTCCTGATGCGGGTCAACCCTGGGCCAATGTCCTGGGGTTAACCCTGAATTCAAGCGCGAGAGTGTGCCCTAACCGGCGCCAAAACGCAAGCGAATGCCTAAAAAACAGGCAGTCGGCAGGGCGAAAACCGTCAAAAAAAGTTAGCGCCCGCTTTGCTTGAATGCCCTAGCGTGCCACGTTGGCGTCCGCCACTGTCAGGGCCGTCATGTTGACGATGCGGCGCACGGTGGCGCTGGGCGTCAGGATGTGCACCGGCTGAGCGGCACCGAGCAGCACCGGGCCGATGGCGATGTTGCCGCCGGCCGCCGTCTTCAGCAGGTTGTAGGCGATGTTGGCCGCATCGATGTTCGGCAGCACCAGCAGGTTGGCCACGCCCTTGAGGGTGGAATTGGGCATGAGCGCGGCGCGCGCGACCGGGTCCAGCGCCACGTCGCCGTGCATCTCGCCGTCCACCTCCAGCCAGGGCGCCTGGTCGCGCAGCAGGTCGAGCGTGCGGCGCATCTTGACGGCGGAGGGCTCGTTGGAGGAGCCGAAACTGGAGTGCGACAGCAGGGCCGCTTTGGGCTGGATGCCGAAGCGCAGCATCTCTTCGGCCGCCATGACCGTGATCTCGCAGAGCTCCTCGGGCGTGGGGTCGTGGTTGACGTGGGTGTCGACCAGGAAGACCTGGCGACCCGGCAGCATCAGTCCGTTCATGCAGGCATAAACGCGCACGTCCTGCGCGGTGCTGGGGCTGCCGCCCGCGCGTTTGCCGATGACCTGGTCGATGTAGTGCAGGTGGCCTTGGGTGGTGCCCCAGGTGCCGCAGATGAGGCCGTCGACCTCGCCCTTGTGCAGCAGCATGGTGCCGATGAGCGTGAGGCGGCGGCGCATCTCGATCTTGGCGAGCTGCTGGGTGACGCCCTTGCGTTCGGTCATGCGGTGGTAGGTCTGCCAGAAGTCGCGGTAGCGGTGGTCCTGCTCGACGTTGACCACGTCATAGTCCAGTCCCTCCTTCAGGCGCAGGCCGAACTTCTCGATGCGCTGGGCAATGATGGCCGGGCGGCCGATCAGCGTGGGCCGCGCCAGGCCCTCGTCCACCACGATCTGGCAAGCGCGCAGCACGCGCTCCTCTTCGCCCTCGGCGTAGGCCACGCGCTTGCGCTGCGCCAGCTTGGCGGCCGAGAAGATGGGCCGCATGACGGTGCCGGAGGCGAACACGAAACCCTGCAGCTTCTCGCGGTAGGCGGCCATGTCCGTGATGGGGCGCAAGGCCACGCCGCTGTCGGCCGCGGCCTGCGCCACCGCGGGCGCGATCTTGATCATCAGCCGCGGGTCGAAGGGCTTGGGGATCAGGTATTCGGGGCCGAAAGCCAGCTTCTCGCCCGCGTACGCGGCGGCCACGACTTCGCTCTGCTCGGCCTGCGCCAGCTCGGCGATGGCGTGCACGGAGGCGATCTCCATCTCGTCCGTGATGGTGGTGGCGCCCGAGTCGAGCGCGCCACGGAAGATGTAGGGGAAGCACAGGACGTTGTTGACCTGGTTCGGGTAATCCGTGCGGCCGGTGGCCATGATGGCGTCGTCGCGCACGGCCTTCACGTCTTCCGGCAGGATTTCGGGGTTCGGATTGGCCAACGCCAGGATGATCGGTTGTGCCGCCATGGACTTGACCATCTCGGGCTTGAGCACGCCGCCGGCCGACAGGCCCAGGAAGATGTCGGCGCCCGCGACGACCTCGGCCAAGGTGCGTGCGCTGGTCTTCTGCGCGAACTGCACCTTGTCCTCGTCCATCAGCTCGGTGCGGCCCTCGTAGACCACACCGGCCAGGTCGGTCACCCAGATGTTTTCGCGCGGCAGGCCCAGCTTGACCAGCAGGCCCAGGCAGGCGAGGGCGGCGGCGCCAGCGCCTGAGGTCACCAGCTTGACCGCCTTGAGGTCCTTGCCCACCACCTTCAGGCCGTTGAGGATGGCCGCGCCGACGACGATGGCGGTGCCATGCTGGTCGTCGTGGAAGACCGGGATCTTCATGCGCTCGCGCAGCTTGCGCTCGACGTAGAAGCAATCGGGTGCCTTGATGTCCTCGAGGTTGATGCCGCCGAAGGTGGGCTCCAGCGCGGCGATGACCTCGACCAGCTTGTCCGGGTCCTTTTCGTTGATCTCGATGTCGAAGACGTCGATGCCCGAGAACTTCTTGAACAGCACGCCTTTGCCTTCCATCACCGGCTTGGCGGCGAGCGGGCCGATGTCGCCCAGGCCCAGCACGGCCGTGCCGTTGGTGATGACCGCCACCAGGTTGCCGCGGGCGGTGTACTTGAAGGCGTTGACCGGGTCGGCCACGATTTCTTCGCAGGGGGCGGCCACGCCGGGCGAATAGGCCAGGGCCAGGTCGCGCTGGTTCGACAAGGGCTTGGTGGCGGCAATGGCCACTTTGCCGGGCAGGGGCTGCTCGTGGTACTGCAGCGCGGCGCGGCGCAGTTCGGCGCGTTTGTCCTCAGGGGTGTTCGATGCGGTCATGCACGTCTCCGGCCTTGATTTTTGCCATGCGAAAGGCGAATTCGCATTCTAAGTCGGGCACACCGAAACCCGGGAGAGCACACAGGGCGTCCCGGGTGAAGGGCTTGTGACTGGGAAGGGGGGAATGGGCTCGCCCTGGGCGGGCGAGCGGGCTCAGGCGCGTTCGACCTGGCGGGCCTGTTCGGCGGTCTGTCGCTGCAGGTGGGCCACGACCTGGCCCGGGGCGCATTCGGCGAAGACCGAGCGCGCGCAGCCTTCGCATTGGCCGCACTGCGTGGCCACGCCGAGTTCGAGCTGGATGTCGTCAAACGCCATGCCGGACCGGGCGCACTGGGCGATGGTCTTGTCACTGACGCGGTGGCAAACGCAGACGATCATGGGGTTGGGTACCAAGAAACTTCTGCAAATGATAATGGATCGCATTCATTGCGCAAGCCTTCTTGAAAACCGCCCGACGGGCGGCTTCTCCCCTGAGTCGCCTCAGCTCACCGAACCCATCTGGCTTTGCAGGTAGTTCTGCAGGCCGACCTTCTCGACCAGCTCGATCTGCGTCTCCAGGAAGTCGATGTGTTCCTCGGTGTCGTCCAGAATGGTCTGGAGCAGGTCGCGCGAGACGTAGTCGCGCACGGCCTCGCAGTGCGCGATGCCTTCCTTGATGGTGGCCTGCGCGCCTTGCTCGAGCGTGAGGTCGCAGCGCAGGATCTCGGGCACGTCCTCGCCGATGCCGAGCTTGCCCAGATCCTGCAGGTTGGGCAGGCCGTCGAGCATGAAGATGCGGTCCATCAGCTTGTCGGCGTGCTTCATCTCGCCGATCGATTCCTCGTATTCCTTGCTCGCGAGCTTGTCCAGGCCCCAGTGTTTGAGCATGCGGTAGTGCACGAAGTACTGGTTGATCGCCGTCAGCTCGTTCTTCAGTTGCGCCTGAAGGTGGGCAATCACTTTCTTGTCGCCTTGCATGTGACTCTCCTTGTCGTTGTTGCGGCCGGGGGATTGTGAGCCCATCGCCGCTGGGGAAAAGGGGTGCGGCCTTTGCAAATGAGAATTGTTCTCACATGATGGCCAGCCTGTCACCGCCGGAGCACCCCATGAAGCCGTCCTTTCCGACCCACGCCGACGAGGAATACAGCCTGCCGCCCGTCGAGGCGCTGCTGGCCGGCACGCTCGCGCTCATGACCGGTTGCGCCCAGCACAGCGGTCCGGTGTGCCAGCGCGAACTGATGGTCGGCAAGGTGGTGAGCAATCTCACCGAGATGGCGCAGCACCCGGCGCTGTCGCGGCCCATGCGGGTGTTGCTGGGCCGGCTGAGTTCGCGTTGGCTGCTGGAGCTGGGCAGCGCCGCGGCGCCCGCCGCCGGGCTGATGCCCCTCCTGCCGGAGCACCGCACGCTGCAGTAGTCGGCTCAGCCCCGCATCAGGGCCTCGATGGCGTCGGGCGCCACCGGCACGTCGCGGGTGATCAGTTCGCAGCCGGTTTCGGTGACCACGGCGTCGTCCTCGATGCGGATGCCGATGTTCCAGAAGCGCTCGGGCACGCCTTCGGCGGGGCGGATGTACAGCCCCGGCTCGATGGTGAGCACCATGCCCGGGCGCAGGATGCGGCTCGGGCGGTCCTTGATGGTCTCGCCGGACAGCGGGTCCTGGCGCTCGCTGACCTGGCCGACCTCGGACGGCTCGACGTAGCTGCCGCAATCGTGCACGTCCATGCCCAGCCAGTGGCCGGTGCGGTGCATGTAGAACGGAAAGTACGCGCGCTGGGCGATCACGTCGTCCACCGCGCCCACCTTGTTCTTGTCGAGCAGGCCCAGGTCGAGCAGGCCCTGGGCGAGCACCTTGACGGTGGCCTCGTGCGGATCGATGAAACGCGCGCCGGCTTTGGTGGCGGCCACGGCCGCCTCCTGGCTGGCCAGCACCAGCTCATAGACCGCGCGCTGCGGACCGGTGAAGCGGCCGTTGGCGGGGAAGGTGCGCGTGATGTCGCTGGCGTAGCCGTCGAGCTCGCAGCCGGCGTCGATCAGCACCAGCTCGCCGTCGCGGATGGGCGCGGCGTCGGCGCGGTAGTGCAGGATGCAGGCGTTGGCGCCGGCCGCCACGATGCTGCCGTAGGCCGGGTACTGCGAGCCGCCCTGGCGGAACTCGTGCAGCAGCTCGGCGTCGAGGTGGTACTCGCGCACGTCCTGCCCGGCGCGCAGCATGGCGGCGCTGCGCTGCATGGCGCGGATGTGACCGCGCGCGCTGATGCGCGAGGCGCGGCGCATGATGTCCAGTTCGTGCGCGTCCTTCACCAGGCGCATCTCGTCGAGCGGGGTGCACAGGTCGCGCTGGCTTTCGGGGCACAGGGCGCCGTAGCGCACGCGCGCGCGCACCTTCTGCAGCCAGCCGTCGATGCGGCCCTCCAGGCCCGTGTGGGTGGCGAAGGGGTACCAGACCACCGCGCGGTTCTCCAGCAGCCGGGGCAGGCGCTGGTCGAGTTCGGCGACGGAGAAGGCCTCGTCCACGCCCAGCGCGGCCGGCGCGGCCTCGGGGCCCAGGCGGATGCCGTCCCAGATCTCGCGCTCCAGGTCCTTGGGCTGGCAAAACAGCGTGGTGCGGCCCTCGGCGGTGATCAAGAGCCAGGCCTGCGGCTCGGCGAAGCCACTCAGGTAGTAGAAGTAGCTGTCGTGCCGGTAGATGAAGTCGGTGTCTCGGTTGCGCGGACGTTCCAGCGCGGTGGGCACGATGGCGATGCCGCCGGGGCCGAGTTGCGAGGCCAGGCGCGCGCGGCGCTCGGCGTAGAGGCGGAAGTGGGTCGAAGCGTCCATCGCGCCATTGTGGCGGCAAGCGCCGGGGCGCGGGGTCCAGAGGCGATCCGGCGCCGCCCGCCCGCCGCCGGATCAGCGCCCTTGGGGGGGCGCGACCCGCGCCGCCGTGGAGCGTGGGGGCTCCTGCCGGTTCAACTCGGCCAGACGCTGGGGCGTTCCCACATCCGTCCAGGGCCCCGGGTACAGCTCGGCGCTCACGCGGCCGGCGTCCATGGCCCGGCGCAGCAGCGGCGCCAGCGGCTCGGCGCGGCCCTGCGGGTTGCCGGGCGGGATGTCGAACCACGGCGCCTCGAACAGCGCGCGCCGGTACAGGCCGATGGTGCTGTAGGTGTGGCGCGGGGCCTCGGCGCCTGCAACGAGGTTGAGCGCGAGGCCTTCGGGGCTGAGGCCGAAGTCGCCGCGGGGGTTGTGCTCGGGGTTGGGCACCAGCCACAGGTGGGCCAGGCGCTCGCCCCGCGCGAAGCGCTCCAGCGCCTCGGGCGCGAAGGGGAAGCCGGGCGCGAAGACGTCGCCCGCGACGACCCAGAACACCTCGTCCAGCAGCGGCAGCGCGCGCGCGATGCCGCCAGCGGTCTCCAGCGCGTAGCCGAAGTCCTCGCCCTCGGCCGAGTAGGCGATGTCCAGCGCCAGGCCTTCGCTGCTGCGTGGGTATGGGCCGAAATGCGCGGGGATCTGCTCGCCGAGCCAGGCGGTGTTGATCACCAGGTCGGCGCAGCCGGCCTCGGCCAGGGCGTCCACGTGCCATTGCAGCAGCGGCTTGCCCTGCACGACCAGCAGGGGCTTGGGCAACTGGTCGGTCAGCGGCCGCATGCGGTTGCCGCGGCCGGCGGCCAGGAGGATGGCGTGGGCAGGGTGGGCCATGGTGGAGGGGCTAGGTCCCGACTGTAGCCGCCCTGCGGTGGCTCAGCGACCGGTCAGGGCGAACAGGCCGGCCATGCCGGCCGCGTAGACCAGCAGCAGCGCCCAACTGTCCGGCCCCATGCCCAGGCGCTTGCGGCGCGGGCGCCACAGCAGGCCGGCCGCGACGACGCCGGTCATCAGCAGGCCCAGGGCGGTGACGTACAGCGTCTCGGCGCTGGCACCAGGCATCACGGCCTGGCCGGCCAGCGCCGTGGCCAGCACCAGCAGCACGGGCAGCAGGGCGTTGCCGCCCAGGATGTCGCTCACCGCCAGCGCGGGCTCGTCGCGCCGCATGGCCGCCAGGCCGGTGGCGACCTCGGGCAAGGCGGTGGACGCGGCGAGCACGGTGGCGCCGAAGAGCACGCCGTCGATGCCCCAGTGCCGGGCCAAGGCGTCGCCGCTGCGCTCGAGCAGCACGCCGCCGATGAGCGTGAGCAAGGCGCAGGCGGCGAACAGCAGACCAGCGCCGCGCAGGCCGTCCGACGGACGGCGGGTAGGGCGGCGGGGCGCGGCCGAGGGGCGTTGGCTGAGCCGGCGCACCAGCAACAGGCCACCCAGCCAGGCGAAGACGGTCAGCGCGCCGTCCGGCGTGACGCCGAAACGGAGGGCGTCGGCCGGCAGCCAGTGGCCCAGCAGCACCAGGGCCAGCAGCGCCACCACCATCAGCGCCTCGGCCAGCGCCTGGGGCGAGGCCACGCGGGTGGACAGCGGCACCGCGCCGCGGTGGCCCACGGCGTCGAACAGCGCCAGCAGCAGGGTCTGGATGGCCACGCCGCCCAGCAGGTTGGCCACGGCCACCTCGACGCGCCCGCCCAGCGCGGCGCTGGCGGTGATGGCGATCTCGGGCAGGTTGGTCACCAGCGCCAGCAACACCAGCCCGCCCATCTCGTCGCCCCAGCCGAAGGCCTGGTCCAATCGGTCGGTGGCCTGGGTGAGCCGCACGCCGGCCCACCACACGACCAGCGCCGCGCCGGCGAAGATCGCCAGCAGCGCGGGGGAAGGCAGATCGGTCATGGGCTCGGGTGGGCGGTGGCGGCCATCGTACGGTGGGCCGCGCGCCCGGCCGCCAGGGCCGATACCCCCCGCGCGAGCGGCCGGCGCGGGCCCAGTCGCTAAAATCCGGGGTTTTCCCCAGGCTGGGCGGCGCGCGACGCGCCCACGCCGCGCCCCCACCCCACCCGAGGTCTTCATGAGCGACTCCGCCGGCGTCACCGTCTCTCCCCTGGTCATGGCCAACGCCATCCGCGCTCTGGCGATGGACGCCGTGCAGGCCGCCAACTCCGGCCACCCCGGCGCACCCATGGGCATGGCCGACATGGCCGTCGCGCTCTGGGGCCGCCACCTCAAGCACAACCCGGTGAACCCGCACTGGGCCGACCGCGACCGCTTCGTGCTGTCCAACGGGCACGGCTCCATGCTCATCTACTCGCTGCTGCACCTCACGGGCTACGCGCTGCCCCTGCAGGAGCTGAAGCATTTCCGCCAGCTGCACAGCAAGACCGCCGGCCACCCCGAGGTGGGCATCACGCCCGGCGTGGAAACCACCACCGGCCCGCTGGGCCAGGGCATCACCAACGCCGTGGGCATGGCCCTGGCCGAGAAGCTGCTGGCCGCCGAATTCAACCGCCCCGGCCACACCGTCGTCGACCACCACACCTACGTGTTCCTGGGCGACGGCTGCCTCATGGAGGGCATCAGCCACGAGGCCGTGGCCCTGGCCGGCGCCTGGAAACTCAACAAGCTCATCGCGCTGTACGACGACAACGGCATTTCCATCGACGGCAAGGTCACGCCCTGGTTCATCGACAACACCGCCCTGCGCTTCGTGGCCTGCGGCTGGAACGTCATCGGCCCCATCGACGGCCACGACGCGGACGCGGTGGACCAGGCCATCGCCCAGGCGCGCCGCCACCCCGAGCAGCCCACGCTGATCGTCTGCAAGACGCACATCGGCAAGGGCAGCCCGAACCGCGCCAACACCGCGAAGGCGCACGGCGAGCCGCTGGGCGCCGAGGAAATCCAGCTCACGCGCGAGGCCCTGGGTTGGCCGCACGCGCCCTTCGTGGTGCCCGACGAGGTCTACGCCGCCTGGGACGCGAAAGCCGCCGGCGCCGAGGCCGAGGCCGACTGGACCGCGCGCTTTCGCGCCTACCGCGCCGCCCACCCCGAGCTGGCCGCCGAGTTCGAGCGCCGCATGAAGGGCGAGCTGCCGAAGGACTTCGCCGCGCTGGCCGCCGACGCGGCCCGCCAGGCCCACGCCAAGGCCGAGACCGTGGCCAGCCGCAAGGCCAGCCAGCTCGCGCTGGAGCACTTCACCGCCGCGCTGCCCGAACTGCTGGGCGGCAGCGCCGACCTCACCGGCTCCAACCTCACCAATACCAAATCCACGCCGCCGCTGCGCCTGGACATCGCCGGCAACGTGGTGCGCGACGAGGCCGGCCGCCTGGGCCGCCACATCAACTACGGCGTGCGCGAGTTCGGCATGGCCGCCATCATGAACGGCGTGGCCCTGCACGGTGGCTACATCCCCTACGGCGGCACCTTCCTCACCTTCAGCGACTACTCGCGCAACGCCATTCGCATGGCCGCGCTGATGAAGCAGCGCGTGGTCCACGTCTTCACGCACGACTCCATCGGCCTGGGCGAGGACGGCCCCACGCACCAGTCGATCGAGCACGCCGCCAGCCTGCGCCTGATCCCGGGCCTGGACGTCTGGCGCCCCGCCGACACCGCGGAAACCGCCGTGGCCTGGACCGTGGCGCTGGAGAACCGCGACCGGCCCACGGCGCTGCTGCTGTCGCGCCAGAACCTGCCCTACCTGCCCAAGAACGGCCTGGGCGACATCGCCAAGGGCGCCTACGTGCTGGCCGAACCCGCCGGCAAGCAGAAAGCCCAGGCGGTGATCATCGCCACCGGCTCCGAGGTGCAACTCGCGCTCAAGGCGCAGGCGCTGCTGGCCCAGGAGCACGGCATCGCGGTGCGCGTGGTGTCCATGCCCAGCACCACCCGCTTCGACCGCCAGGCCGCCGCCTACAAGAAGGCCGTGCTGCCCGCCGGCCTGCCGCGCATCGCGGTCGAGATGGGCGTCACCGATTTTTGGTGGAAGTACGGTGTCTCGGCCGTGGTCGGCATCGACACCTATGGCGAGTCGGCGCCCGCGCCGGTGCTGTTCAAGCACTTCGGCTTCACCGAGCAGAACGTGGCGGACACGGTGCGCGCCGTGCTCGCCGGGCAGTGATCCTTTTCCGGTTTTTCCGAATCAACCCCTGGAGATGACAGCATGACGATCAAGGTCGGTATCAACGGTTTCGGGCGCATCGGGCGCATGGTGTTCCGCGCGGCGGTCGCCAACTTCAAGGACATCGAAGTGGTCGCCATCAACGACCTGCTCGAACCCGACTACCTGGCCTACATGCTCAAGTACGACAGCGTGCACGGCCGCTTCGACGGTGACGTGAAGGTCGAGGGCTCCAGCCTCATCGTCAACGGCAAGAAGATCCGCCTGACCGCGGTGAAAGACCCGGCCGAGCTCAAGTGGGGCGAGGTTGGCGCCGACGTGGTGATCGAGTCCACCGGCATCTTCCTGGACAAGGCCGGCGCCGAGAAGCACCTGGCCGCGGGCGCCAAGAAGGTCATCATGTCCGCGCCCAGCAAGGACGACACGCCCATGTTCGTCTACGGCGTGAACCACGAGACCTACGCCGGCCAGGCCATCATCAGCAACGCCAGCTGCACCACCAACTGCCTGGCCCCGGTGGCCAAGGTGCTCAACGACAAGTGGGGCATCAAGCGCGGCCTCATGACCACCGTGCACGCCGCCACCGCCACGCAGAAAACCGTGGACGGCCCCAGCAACAAGGACTGGCGCGGCGGCCGCGGCATCCTGGAGAACATCATCCCCAGCAGCACTGGCGCGGCCAAGGCGGTGGGCGTCGTGATCCCCGAGCTCAACAAGAAGCTCACCGGCATGAGCTTCCGCGTGCCGACCAGCGACGTGTCCGTGGTCGATCTGACGGTGGAACTCAACAGCGCCGCCACCTACGCCGAGATCTGCGCCGAGATGAAGGCGCAGAGCGAGGGCAAGCTCAAGGGCGTGCTGGGCTACACCGAGGACAAGGTGGTCGCCACCGACTTCCGCGGCGACGCCCGCACCTCGATCTTCGACGCCGACGCCGGCATCGCGCTCGACGGCACCTTCATCAAGGTGGTGAGCTGGTACGACAACGAGTGGGGCTACTCCAACAAGTGCCTGGAAATGGCGCGCGTGGTGGCCAAGTAAGCCGTCGCTCGCGTCCGCAGAAAAGGCGCCTTCGGGCGCTTTTTTTGTGGGCGGAAAGGCCCGGAGCAGCCAAGACAGCGGCGACCGGCGCTTCGCCTCGGCACCGGTCGCCGCGTCGCCCAGACGACAGCTTGACCGCCGGGGGTCATTGACGCTAGACCGATCGGTCTAGAGAATGGCTCGCATGCCCGCCCCACCGCCTGTCGAGCCCGCCCGCGAGCGCCTCATCGCCGCCATGACCGACGCCCTGCGCCGGCGCGGCCTGCACGGCATTGGCCTGACCGAGCTGCTGCGGGCGGCCCAGGCGCCCAAGGGCGTGCTCTACCACCACTTCCCGGGCGGCAAGACCGAGCTGGCCGTGGCCGCCATCGACCAGGTGGTGGAGCGCATGACCGCCGGCCTGGACAAGCTGCTCGCCGGCACGCCCGACCCGCTGCTGGCCCTGCGCCGCTGGATCGCCGGCGCCACCGCCCGACTGCAGGAGACCGGCTTCGAGGCCGGCTGCCCGCTGGCCACGGTGGCGCTGGAATCCGGGCCCGAGGACCGCGCCCTGCGCGAGGCCCTGGCGCGCGCCTTCGGGCGCGTGCGCGAACGCATCGCCCAGGGCCTGGCCGGCGCCGGCCTGCCCGCCGAGCGCGCCCAGGGCCTGGCCGCGCTCATCGTCGCTGCCTACGAAGGTGGCCTGCTGCAGTCGCGCGTCGCGCACAGCGCCGAGCCCATACAGCGCGCCACCGACACCCTGTTGGCCCTGCTGTCGGCCGACCCGTCCTGCGCCCCTTTTCAGGAGCCCTCGCCATGAACCCCCTCACCCAGGACCGCGCGGCCGACGCCGTGCGCATCGAGTCCCTGACCCTGCACGCCGCCGACGGCTACCCGCTGGCGGCCCACCGCTACCGCGGCCCGGCGCCGCCGCGCGCGCACCTCGTGGTGGGCGGCGCCACGGCGGTGCCCCAGGGTTTCTACAAGCGCTTCGCGCAGCACGTGGCCGCGCAAGGCGTCGACGTGCTCACGCTCGACTACCGCGGCATCGGCCGCTCGGCGCCGAACAGCCTCAAGGGCTTTCGCATGGACTACCTCGACTGGGGCCGGCTCGACCTGGCCGCGGCCGTGGCCGCCATGCGCGCGCCCGGCGTGCCGCTGTGGCTGGTGGGCCATTCCTACGGCGGGCACGCCCTGGGCCTGCTGCCGCACCCGGAGCACGTGGACGCGGCCTACACCTTCGCCACCGGCGCCGGCTGGCACGGCTGGATGCCGCCGCTCGAGCGCCTGCGCGTGCAGATCATGTGGAACCTCATCGGCCCCGTGGCCACGCGCCTGGCCGGCTACCTGCCCTGGAGCAAGCTCGGCATGGGCGAGGACCTGCCGATCGACGTCTACCGCCAGTGGCGCCACTGGTGCCGCTTCCCGCGCTACTTCTTCGACGACCCGCAGATGCGCGAGGTGACCGCGCGCTTCGACGCCGTGCGCTTTCCGATCGTGGCGGTCAATGCGCTCGACGACGCCTGGGCGCCGCCGGCCTCGCGCGACGCCTTCATGGCCGGCTACCGCAACGCGCCCGTGAAGGCCGTGACCCTGGACTCGCGCCGCGACGGTCTGGGTCCCATCGGGCACATGGGCTACTTCCGCCCGCGCGCCCAGCCCCTCTGGAACGAGGCCCTGGCCTGGTTCGACGGCCAAAGAATGGCGTCGGCCATGTGATGAAAAGGAATTGCAAATTCCTTCTGGGGTAACTCCGCATGGGCCCGGTCGGAGGCGCCGAAAATTTGGTGTGCCCGCGTGCTACAACCCGCCCATGGTTTCAAAGCTGTTGCGCGGATGTGTGCTGGCCCTGGCCGCTCTGGTCTTGGGGAACGTGTTGGCCGCGCAGCCGGTGGCCAGTGGCGATGCACCGGCCTTCGGCCTCATCGTTGGCTACCGCGACGGCGCCAATCCGCTGAGCCGCGAGGAAACCGACCGCGGCCCCTGGGCCGACCGCGAGGCCCGCCTGGCCGGCGCCTGGCAACGGGCGACCCAGCGCTCGCGCGAACAAACCGAGCGGCTGGCGCGCGACACCGGTGTGCGCGCCGTCTCCGTCGGCGAGGCGGGCCGCGCGGCCCTGCTGCGCTTCGACCGCCCGATGCAGGGCCGCGCGCTGGCCGACGCCCTGCGCCGCGTGCGCCTGCACCCGGATGTGGCCTGGGTCGAGCCCAACGTCCTCGTGCGCCCGCAGTTGGTGCCCAACGACGCGAACTACGGCTTGCAGTGGCACCTGCGCGGCCCGGGCGACGGCGAACCGGCGGGGCTCAACCTGCCGCCCGCGTGGGATCTCCGCACCGGACTCCAATCCACGGTCGTGGCCGTGGTGGACAGCGGCGTGCGCTTCAGCCACCCCGACCTGGCCGGCAAGTTGCTCGCGGGGTACGACTTCGTGAGCGAGTTGCAGGTGGCCAACGACGGCAACGGCCGGGACGCCGATGCGACCGACCCCGGCGACTGGATCTCTCCGACCGATCTCGGCAACCCCTTGTTCTCCGGCTGCGACCTGGCCTTCAGTTCCTGGCACGGCACCTTCATCGCCGGCCAGATCGCCGCGGCGACCGACAACGGCATCGGGGTGGCGGGCCTCAACTGGGAGGCGCGCATCCTGCCCGTGCGGGTGTCGGGCAAGTGCGGCGCCCTGGTGTCCGACCTGCTCGACGGTGTGCGCTGGGCCGCCGGCCTGCCGGTGGCCGGGGTGCCGGCCAATCCCACGCCGGCGCGTGTGATCAACCTGAGTTTCAGTGGCAGCTCGGCCTGCAGCCCGGCGTACCAGACCACCGTGGACGACGTGCGGGCGGCGGGCGCCTTGCTGGTGGTGGCCGCAGGCAACGAGTCGGGCCCGCTCACGCGCCCGGCCGATTGCCAGGGGGTGATGGCCGTGGCCTCGGTGCAGCGCGACGGCGCCAAGGCGGACTATTCCAACTTCGGGGCCAACGTGGCCCTGGCCGCGCCGGGCGGGTCGGGCACCACGCCCCTGGACCCCGACAACCTCTACTCGACCACGAACGCCGGCTTCACCGGGCCGGGCGGCGACACCTATGGCTACAAGAAAGGCACCAGCTTCGCCGCGCCCCAGGCCGCCGGCGTGGCCAGCCTCATGCTCGCCCTCAACCCCCACCTCACCCCGCAGGCGCTGATGGAGCGCATGCAGGCCGGGGTGCGGTCGCACACCGTGGCGGGCGGGCTGGCCTGCGGCCCGGCCAACGGTGGGGTGTGCCAGTGCACCCCCACCACCTGCGGCGCCGGCCTGCTGGACGCGGACCGGTCCTTGCAGCTGGCCACGGGCCCTGCCGCCGTGATCCAGGCGGTGAACGTCGTGGTGCCGGGCGCTTTTGTCACGCTCGATGGCCAGGCCAGCGTGGCGCTCGCGCCAGCGACCCTCACGGGCTACCAATGGACCCAGGACAGCGGCACCACCGCCGTCGCCATCCCCAACAACACCCAGTCCGTGACCGGCGTGCAACTGCCCGCCGTGGAGGGCCGCTGGGTGTTCCGGCTCAAGGTTACCGACAGCAACGGCGGCACCGGCAGCGACGCCGTCGTCGTGCGCGCGGTGGCCCCGCCCACGCCGCCAGCCACGGGGGGCGGCGGCGGCGCCTTCGGGGCCTGGTGGGGCCTGGGGCTGGCGTTGTGGGGCTTGGGCGTGGCGCGGGCTTCGCGCCGCCGCCGTTGAGCGCCACCCGGTTTCGCGCGCCGGATCGGACGCGTCAGTTGCAGCGTTGCAGGCTGCGGCCCGCCATGGCCGGGCCCAGGGCCTCGATGCGCGCGCGCACGGTCTCGCCGATGGCCGGCAGACGCAGCGAATAACTCAGGCCCTCGGCGCGCTCCTGCACCACGCGGGCCGTGCGCACGTTGCGCCGCTCGGCCAGCTGCAGGCCTTCCCGCGCCGCTTCCTCGCTGGAAAACGTGCCCAGCGCGATGCCGGGCGCCAGGCCGCTGGTGTTGACGTCACGGAATTCCACACCCATGGCGCGCAGCTCGGCCTTCTTGCGGGCGGCCTGTTCGGCGCTGTCGTAGCGCCCCATGTAGACGATCCAGCGCCCGGGGCTGCGTGTTTCGGTGAGTTGCCAGTCGCTGCCGCCCAGGCCGAGCAGGCGCAGCTCGGCGCGCAGCAGCTCGGCCTGCTCGGGGCTGAATCCGCTGGCTTGCCAGCAGGCGCGCGGCTCATTGGCCGCGGCCGGTGCGGCAGCGGTCGGCGTGGCCGTGGGCGCCGCCGGGGCCGTGAGGGGCGGCGCCTCCACGGACGCTGGCGCCGCGGCCACGGCAGGGTGGGCCGGGATGGCGGATTCGGGCGCGGGCGCCGGGGCCGGCGTGGTGGGCGGCTCAGCGCCGCGCGGCCCATTGAGCAGGCGCACGTGCTCGGGCGCGATCTGCTGCGTCAGGCGCTGCGGTTCGCGCGGCTCGCTGGTCGGTGGGAAGCCGATGGCCGCGAGGTGACCCTGCGTCCAGGCGAAATACAGGCCGTTGGCCGCCAGCAGCACGGCGATCGTCCACCTCAACATGGGCGCACGCTCACTTCCGCACTGTCCACGCGGCGCAACTGGCCGTTCACGCGCACCAGCAGCGCGCCGTCCTCGGCCACGCCGCAGGCGCTGCCGGTGCTGCCATCGCTCAGGCGCAGCTCGCGGTCTTTCAGCGCGTCGCGCGCCGCGTAGCGCGCGGCGAACGGTGCAAAACCTTCGCTGGCGAAGCTCAGCACCCCGCGCACCAGCGGTGGCACCAGCCGGGGCAGCAGCTCGGCGGGGGTCACGCCCACTTCCACCTCGGCCAGCCCGGCCGGCGGCACGCCCCCCATGGGGCTGGCGGGTGCGCCAGCGAGCGCCGATTCGGCCGGCCGCGCGACGTTGATGCCCGCGCCGATCACCACCGAGCGTGGCCCTTCGCGGTCATCGGCGTGGCCCGCCGTTTCGACCAGGATGCCGCCGAGCTTGCGGCCCATGAGCCAGAGGTCGTTCGGCCACTTGATGCGCACGTCCGGGTGCAGTTGCTCGGCCAGCACCAGGCCCACCGCGAGCGACAGACCCGACCAGCTGCGCGGCGCCAGCGACAGGCCGAGCGAAAACGTGAGCGACTGGCCGGGCCGGCTGTGCCAGCCGCGTCCCAGCCGACCGCGCCCGGCGGTCTGGCGCTCGGCCACCAGCAGCACCGGGTCCAGCGGCGCGGTGCGCGCGCGGCGCATGAGCTCGGTGTTGGTGGAATCGACCTCTTCCAGCACCTCGACCGTGAAGCCGGGCAGGTCGGGCACCACCGCCTGCCAGATGGCCTCGGCACCGCCCGCGAGCGAGGCGCTCATGGTCTTACCCCAGCTTGGTGGCGCGCCCGCCGCGCTTGGGCGCCAGCAGCGTGCCGCGGCACTTCTTGGCGCCGCACCAGCAGGGGTACTGGGCCTTGAGCTTGGGCGTGAGCGGCTCGTCGATGACGAGGCCGTAGTCGTAGAACAGCTCCTCGCCGGCCTCGATGGCGCGCAGGCTGCGGATGAACACGCGGCCATCCTCGATGTCGGCCTCGCAGTTGGGCTTGCAGCTGTGGTTGATCCAGCGCGCCGAGTTGCCGCCGTACTTCGCATCGATCACATGTTCTTCGTCGATGTGGAAGTAGAAGGTGTGGTTGGGGTCGCTCGGGTCGTGCGGGTGGCGGTCCAGCGCTTCCGCCCAGGTGATGACCTCGCCCGTGTACTCGATCAGCGTTTCGCCCGGCGCGATGTCCACCAGCGCGAAGACGCCCTTGCCGTGCACCCCGGAGCGGCGCGTCTGGATGCGGCGCGCGTCGCTGGACTTGGCCGGGGATGGGGTGCGTGCCGAGGGCGAGCGCGGGGTTTTCGTCACGTCGGATTTCTTTGGTAAGGTTGTTTCATGCGAGTGCGCGCGTGGGTGCGCGCACGACAAGCGCGCGCACGTGTGTGCATGCGCGAGCGCGCGTGGGAGCGGATTGTAGAGATGAAAACCGAAGGTTCTGCCAAAACACTGGTCATTGCCGAGAAGCCGTCCGTGGCGCAGGACATCGTGCGCGCGCTCACGCCGGTGGCGGGCAAGTTCGACAAGCACGACGAGCACTTCGAAAACGAGCGCTATGTCGTGACCTCCGCCGTGGGCCACCTGGTGGAGATCGCCGCGCCCGAGCAGTTCGACGTCAAGCGCGGCAAGTGGAGCTTCGCCCACCTGCCGGTGCTGCCGCCGTACTTCGAGCTCAAGCCGATCGACAAGGCGAAGTCGCGGCTCAACGCGGTGGTCAAGCTGGCGCGGCGCAAGGACGTCGGCGATCTCATCAACGCCTGCGACGCGGGCCGCGAGGGCGAGCTGATCTTCCGCCTGATCGAGCAGTACGCCGGCGGCCAGAAGGGTGGCCAGTACCAGGGCCTGGGCAAGCCGGTGCGCCGGCTGTGGCTGCAGTCCATGACACCGGCCGCGATCCGCGAGGGCTTCGACAAGCTGCGCAGCGACGCGCAGATGCGCGGCCTGGCCGACGCGGCGCGCAGCCGCTCCGAGGCCGACTGGCTGGTGGGCATCAACGGCACGCGCGCCATGACCGCCTTCAACTCGCGCGATGGCGGCTTCTTCCTCACCACGGTGGGCCGGGTGCAGACGCCTACCTTGTCCATCGTCGTGGAGCGCGAGGAAAAGATCCGCGCGCACCGCCCGCGCGACTACTGGGAGGTCCACGCCAGCTTCCTGGCCGAGGCCGGCGAGTACCCCGGCAAGTGGTTCAACCCCGACTTCAAGAAGCCCACGGGCGAGGACGCCGACGCCGATCTGCGCGCCGACCGCGTCTGGAGCCTGCAGGAGGCGCAGGCCATCGTGGACGCGGTGCGCGGCAAGGCCGCCAGCGTGAAGGAAGAGAGCAAGCCCACCACCCAGGCCTGCGGCCAGCTCTACGACCTGACCAGCCTGCAGCGCGAGGCCAACGGCCGCTTCGGCTTCTCGGCCAAGACCACGCTGCAGCTCGCGCAAAGCCTGTACGAACGCCACAAGGCCCTGACCTACCCGCGAACCGATTCGCGCGCCCTGCCCGAGGACTACCTGGGCACGGTCAAGGACACCTTCGAGATGCTGGCCGGCAGCGGCATGGGCCACCTGGCACCGCACGCCAAGACGGCGCTGAGCAAGGGCTACATCCGCCCGAGCAAGCGCATCTTCGACAACAGCAAGGTCTCGGACCACTTTGCCATCATCCCCACGCTGCAGGCACCCAGTGGCCTGTCCGAGGCCGAGCAGAAGCTCTACGACCTGGTGGTGCGCCGCTTCATCGCGGTGTTCTTCCCCAGCGCGGAGTTCACCGTGACCACGCGCATCAGCAGCGTGCTCAACCACCACTTCAAGACCGAAGGCAAGGTGCTGGTCAACCCGGGCTGGATGGCGGTCTACGGCAAGGAAGCCGCCGACGAGGTGGAAGGCGCCAAGCCCGGTGAGAAGGGCCAGAACCTGGTGCCGGTGCGCGAAGGCGAGACCGTGCGCACCGAGTCGGTGGAGCACAAGGGCCTGCAGACCCGTCCGCCCGCGCGCTACAGCGAAGCCACGCTGCTGGCCGCCATGGAAGGCGCCGGCAAGCTCATCGACGACGAGGAGTTGCGCGAGGCCATGCACGAAAAGGGCCTGGGCACGCCGGCCACGCGCGCGGCCATCATCGAAGGCCTGCTGGCCGAGAAGTACATGCTGCGCGAGGGCCGCGAACTCATCCCCACCGCCAAGGCCTTCCAGCTCATGACGCTGCTGCGCGGCCTGGAGGTGGAGGAGCTGTCCAAGCCCGAGCTCACCGGCGAATGGGAATACAAGCTCGCGCAGATGGAGCACGGCAAGCTGTCGCGCGACGCCTTCATGGCCGAGATCGCGTCCATGACCGAGCGCCTGGTGAAGAAGGCCAAGGAGTACGACCGCGACACCGTGCCGGGCGACTACGCCACGCTGTCCACGCCCTGCCCCAACTGCGGCGGCGTGGTGAAGGAGAACTACCGCCGCTTCGCCTGCACCGGCGCCGACGGCACCGGCGAGGGCTGCGGCTTCTCGTTCACCAAGTCGCCCGCCGGGCGCACCTTCGAAACCACCGAGGCCGACGCCTTCCTGCGCGACAAGCGCATCGGCCCGCTCGAGGGCTTTCGCTCCAAGGCGGGCTGGCCGTTCGTGGCCGAGCTCGTGCTCAAGCACAGCGAGGAAGACCGCAACTGGAAGCTCGAATTCGACTTCGGCGACGACCGCAAGGACGAGGAGACCGGTGAACTGGTCGACTTCTCCGGCAGCGAATCGCTGGGCGCCTGCCCCAAGTGCGGCGGCGCGGTGCACGAGCACGGCGCCAACTACGTGTGCGAGCGCGCCGTGCCCACGGCGCAGCAGCCCACGCCGAGCTGCGATTTCAAGAGCGGCAAGGTCATCCTGCAGCAGCCGGTGGCGCGCGAGCAGATGAGCAAGCTGCTGGCCACCGGCAAGACCGACCTGCTCGACAAGTTCGTCTCCATGCGCACGCGCCGCTCGTTCAAGGCCTTCCTGGCCTGGGACGCCGAGGCCGGCAAGGTGAACTTCGAATTCGAGCCGCGCGACAGCAAGTACCCGCCGCGCAAGGCGGGCGCGCGCCCGGCCGCCAAGGCCACCGCGCCGGCGAAGAAGGCCGCCGCCAAGAAGGCGCCGGCCGAGAAGAAGGCCCCGCGCAAGGCCACCGCCGCCACCGGCAAGCAGCCCAGCGCGGCGCTGGCCGCCGTCATCGGCGAAGGGCCGGTGTCGCGGCCCGAGGTGGTCAAGAAGCTGTGGGACTACATCAAGGCCAATGGCCTGCAGGACCCGGCGGACAAGCGCCGCATCAAGGCCGACGCCAAGCTGCGCCCGGTCTTCGGCAAGGACGCCGTCACCATGTTCGAGATCGCCGGCCTGGTCGGCGATCACCTGAGCTGAATTTCTTCAACACTTCCAGGAGACCGATCCCATGGGCCTCAAGCTCTATTACGCGTCCGGCGCGTGTTCCTTCGTTCCGCACAGCTCGCTCGAGCTCGCTGGCGCCAGCTTCGAGCCGTCGCCGGTCAAGCTGCACAAGGGCGAGCAGCGCGCGCCCGAGTACCTGGCCATCAACCCGCGCGGCCAGGTGCCGGTGCTGGTGGACGGCGACGAGGTCATCACCCAGATCCCGGCGATCGTGCTCTACCTGGACGCCCGGTTCCCCGAGGCCGGCCTGCTGCCCGCCTCGGGCGTGGCGCGCACGCGCGCGCTGCAGACCCTGGCCTGGATGAACAACACCGTGCACCCCACCTTCACGCACGTGTTCATGCCGCAGAAGTTCACCGCCGACGAGGCCGCGCAGAAGGCCGTGAAGGCGCACGCGGTCGAGGTCTACCGCGGCCTGCTCGGCGAGCTCGAGGCGCTGGCCCAGAAGGCCAGCCCCTGGCTCGGCGGCGACAAGCCCGGCGCGCTCGACGCCTACGCGCTCACCCTGCTGCGCTGGGGCGGCTTCGCCGGCATCGACCCCAACAGCCTGCCCGCCACCTGGGCGCTGGTGCAGCGCTTCGCGGCGCTGCCGGCGGTGGCGCGCGCCATGGAGCGCGAGCGCCTGGAGCTCAACGTCTACAAAGGCTGAAGCGGCGGCGGGCGGCGGGCGGCGGGCTTCACTCGCTCGCCTGCTTCGCCACGAAGCGCACCGACACACGCAGCCCCGGGCGGCCCCGCTCCGGGTGCGCATCTTCCATGTGCACGGTGGCGCCGTGCTGCTGGGCGATCTCCTGCACGATGGCCAGGCCCAGGCCCGAGCCGTCCACGTCGGTGCCCAGCGCGCGGTAGAAGGGCTGCATCACCAGCGCCCGTTCGCTCACCGGGATGCCCGGGCCGTTGTCCTCCACCTGCACCAGCTGCACGCCGCTGAAGCGGTCCACCAGCACGCGCGCCGTCACCACGCCCTTGGGCCCGCTGTAGGCCATGGCGTTGTCCACGAGGTTGCGCACCATTTCCTGCAGCAGGGTGGGGTTGCCGGTGAGCTGCAACTCCTCGGGCACCTCGTGGTCGCCTTCCACACCCAGGTCCACACCCAGCTCCAGCGCGCGCGGCACGGTGTCGCGCACCACGGTGGCGACCAGCCGCGCCAGATCGACGCGCGCGCTCGGCAGGGTGCGGCCGGTGGTTTCGGCGCGTGCCAGCGCCAGCAGCTGGTTCACGGTGTGCGTGGCGCGGGCGCTGGCGCGCGCGATCTGCTGCAGCGAGCCGCGCAGGCCGGCCGGGTCGGACTCGCGCTGCGCCAGCTCGGCCTGCATGCGCAGGCCAGCCAGCGGCGTCTTGAGCTGGTGCGCGGCGTCGGCCAGGAAGCGGCGCTGCGTGGTCAGCGAGGCCTTCAGTCGCGCCAGCAGGTCGTTGATCGAGGACACCAGGGGGGCCACCTCCTGCGGGATGTCGGCCTCCTCGATCGGGCTCAGGTCGTCCGGGCGGCGCGCGCGGATGCGCTGCTCCAGGTCCGACAGCGGGCGGATGCCGCGCACCAGCGCCAGCCAGACCAGCAGCACCGCCAGCGGCAGGATGACGAACTGCGGGACCATCACGCCCTTGATGATCTCGTTGGCCAGCGTGGAGCGCCGGCCCGTGGTTTCGGCCACCTGCAGCAGCACCGGCTGCCGCGGGTCGGGCCGCGCGAGCCAGGTATAGGCCACGCGCACCGCATCGCCGCGCAGCACGTCGTCGCGCTGGCGCACGCGCCCGGCCTCGGGCGCCTCGTCGGGGGGCGGTGCGGGCAGCTCGACCTCGCCGCTGACGAACTGGCCATGCCCGTCGACGAGCTGGAAGTACACCAGGTCGGAGTCATCGGCGCGCAGCAGGTCGCGCGTTTGCGGGTCGAGCGCGAAGCGCAGCGCGCCGTTCTCCACCACCACCAGCTGCGCCAGCGCCTGCAGGTTGTATTCGAGCGCGCGGTCGAAGGGCTTGTTGGCGATGCCCTGCGCCACCACCCAGGTGAGCGCGAGCGACAGCGGCCACAGCAGCAGCAGCGGCGTGAGCATCCAGTCCAGGATCTCGCCGAACAGGCTGCGCTGCTCGCGCTGGAACAGGCCGAAGGAGATGGGGGTGGTCTGGCGCGCCGTGCCGTCGTCCGGCGCGGGCTGGCTCACACCTTCTCCAGGCAGTAGCCGAGGCCACGCACGGTGGCGATGCGGATCGGGCCCTTCTCGATCTTCTTGCGCAGGCGGTGGATGTAGACCTCGATCGCGTTGGTGCTGACTTCTTCGCCCCATTCGCACAGGCGCTCGACCAGTTGGTCTTTGCTGACCAGGCGGCCCGCGCGCTGCAGCAGCACCTCCAGCAGGCCCAGCTCGCGCGCCGACAGCTCGATCGGCTTGCCGTCGATGGTGGCCACGCGGCCGGCCTGGTCGTACTCCAGCGGGCCGTGGCGGATGAAGTTGGTGCTGCCGCCCATGCCGCGGCGGGTGAGGGCGCGCACGCGCGCCTCCAGCTCCTGCAGCGAGAAGGGCTTGGCCATGTAGTCGTCGGCGCCGAAATCCAGGCCCTTGACGCGCTCTTCCACGCTGTCGGCCGCGGTGAGGATCAACACCGGCATGGCCGAGCCGCGCGAGCGCAGCCGCTTGAGCACTTCGAGGCCGTGCAGCCGCGGCAGGCCCAGGTCGAGGATGAGCAGGTCGAACTCGTTATTGGTCATCAGGGCCGCATCGGCCTCGGTGCCGCTGGCCACGTGATCGACCGCCGCGCCGGCCGCGCGCAGGCTGCGCAGCAGGCCGTCGGCCAGGACGTGGTCATCCTCCGCGATCAGGATGCGCATGGCTTGTCTCCTCAGGTCGTCGGGCATTGTAGGGACGGCGCCGCGCCCCGAGCGGCGCTTCAGGCCTGCGCATAGGCTTCCAGGCCGATCGCCACCACCGTGGCCACCTCCTGGCCCACCTGGGCGGCGAACTCGGCCTCGGCCTGGGCGACGGCGCGGCGAAAGGCGTCCAGCCAGAGCAGGCCGTCGGGCGTGAAGACGATGCGGCGCGCGCGCGCGTCCCTCGGGTCGCTTTCGCGCCGCACCAGGCCCCAGGCCTCGCACTGCGCGACCAGGTCGCCCATGGCCTGCTTGCTCATGCCGGCCGCCTGCGCCAGCTCGGTGAGCCGCGAGCCGCGCAGCGACAGGTGCCGCGTGATGTGCACGTGCGCCGCGCCGACCTGCTGGCGCGCCGCCAGGTTGGACAGGGCCAGCGGCACCTCGGCGTCGTGCGCCATCAGGTGCAGCACGCGGGCGTCGAAGCGGCGCAGGGCCTCGCCCAGCAGGCGGCCCAGGTGGCCGCCGCGCCAGCGGTCGTCGGGCAAGGAAACCATGGCGCTGATTGTCAGGCAAACTGACCAAAGATTGGCTTGTCGGCGAGAAATACGCGGCTAAACTGCTGGCCATGCATCCAGTACTGGATGCGATCACAGTCAGCCTAAGTCAACACCCACTCACCGCTCAGGAGCCACCGATGGACGCACCCGTGAAAAACGCCGCCCTCAACAGCGAAAAGGCCAAGGCCCTGCAGGCCGCGCTGGCCCAGATCGAAAAGCAGTTCGGCAAGGGCACGATCATGAAGCTCGGCGAGGGTGAGCAGATCGAGGACATCCAGGTGGTCTCCACCGGCTCGCTGGGCCTGGACATCGCCCTGGGCGTCGGCGGCCTGCCGCGCGGCCGCGTGATCGAAATCTACGGCCCGGAATCGTCCGGCAAGACCACGCTCACGCTGCAGGTCATCGCCGAGATGCAGCGCCTGAACGGCACCTGCGCCTTCGTCGACGCCGAGCACGCCCTGGACGTGCAGTACGCGCAAAAACTCGGCGTGAACCTGCCCGAGCTGCTGATCAGCCAGCCCGACACCGGCGAACAGGCGCTGGAGATCGTCGACTCGCTGGTGCGTTCCGGTGCGGTGGACCTGGTCGTCATCGACTCGGTGGCCGCGCTCACGCCCAAGGCCGAGATCGAGGGCGAGATGGGCGACCAGCTGCCCGGCCTGCAGGCGCGGCTCATGAGCCAGGCCCTGCGCAAGCTCACGGCGACCATCAAGAAGACCAACTGCACGGTCATCTTCATCAACCAGATCCGCATGAAGATCGGCGTGATGTTCGGCAGCCCCGAGACCACCACCGGCGGCAACGCGCTCAAGTTCTACGCCTCGGTGCGCCTGGACATCCGCCGCACCGGCACCATCAAAAAGGGCGACGAGGCCATCGGCAACGAGACCAAGGTCAAGGTGGTGAAGAACAAGGTCTCGCCGCCATTCAAGACGGCCGAGTTCGACATCCTGTTCGGCGAGGGCATCAGCCGCGAGGGCGAGATCCTCGACTTGGGCGTGGTGCACCGCGTGGTCGAGAAGTCCGGTGCCTGGTACGCCTACAACGGCGAGAAGATCGGCCAGGGCCGCGACAACGCGCGCGAGTTCCTCAAGGAAAACGTCGAGTTGCGCGTCGAGATCGAGAACAAGGTGCGCGAAGCCCTGGGTGTGCCGCTGCTGCCGCTGGATGGCGCTTCGGGCGAGGAAGAGGTGGCGCCCGCCAAGGCCCGCAAATCCAAGGCCAAGGCCGACGCCGCCGACGCCGAGGCGGCCGACGCCTGAGCGCCGTGGGCTTCGACAAGCCCTCCCTCAAGGGCCGCGCGCTGCGCCTGCTGGCGCAGCGCGAGCACTCGCGCGCGGAGCTGCAGCGCAAGCTGGCCTCGCACGAGGAAACGCCCGGTGAACTGGCGCAGGCGCTCGACGAGCTGCAGGCCAGGGGCTTCATCGACGAGCAGCGGGTCATCGAGTCGGTGATCCACCGCCGCGCCGCCCGCCTGGGGGCCTCGCGCGTGCGGCAGGAACTGCAGGCCAAAGGCCTGCCGGCCGAGGCGGTGGCCCAGGCCGTGGACGGCCTGCGCGGCAGCGAGCTGGAGCGCGCGCGCGAGGTCTGGCGCAAGAAATTCGGCCGCGCCCCGGCCGACGCGGCCGACTGGGCGCGCCAGGCGCGCTTTCTGGTGGCGCGCGGCTTCGACGCCGGGGTGGCGCGGCGCATCATCGGCGACGCGGGGCGCGACGACATGCCCTGAGGGGTACTGGTCATTCGGCTGGGATAGATGGCCGGGCGTCCTGCCACACAGGCGGTTTGTTCACCGCCCTGCCCCATGAAACCGCCTCCCCTTCGCGCCCTGCGCCGCGGCCTTGTCCTGCCGGGGCTGTGCGGCCTGCTGGCCTGCACCACCATTGACGACTTCCGGCGCTATTCGCCCGAGCAGCGCGCGCAGCTCGTCTGCGAACGCGACACGGCCATCCGCGCGCAGGACATGCGCCTGGCCGAATGGCACCGGCTGCACGCGCAGACGCAGGCCGCGCTCGATCGCGGTTACCTCGTACACCGGCAGTGCCGCCGGGTGGCGACGGCCACCACGGAGGTGTGCGAAACGCAGGGCAACCGCCGCGTGTGCCAAACCAAGGAAGGGGAGCCGCGGTGGGCCTGCGAGGACACCCCGGTGCCGCTCGACGCCGCGCTCGAGCGAAGCAAGCTGGCGGCCTATGCGGAGAACATCGTGCGCGGCACGCAGGAGCGCGACCAGGCCTGGCAGCGCTGCTTCGCGGGCGTGCTGGCGCTGAGCCCGGAGGCGGCCTTCAGCCGGTTCTGAACCGGCCTTCGCTCACAGCCCGAGCATCAGCTTGAGGTTCTGCACCGCCGCGCCGCTGGCGCCCTTGCCCAGGTTGTCCAGGCGCGCGATCAGCACCGCGTGGCGGTGCGCTTCGTTGGCGAACACGCGCAGCTCGATCAGGTTGGTGTCGTTGAGCGCGGTGGCGTCGAGTTTGCCGTCGTCCGTGGGCGGCAGCACCTTCACGAAGCCGCCGGCGGCCGCGCTCGCGGCGTAGTGCTTGCGCAGTGCCTCGTGCAGGTCGGCGGCCTTGGGCTGGCCCGGCAGCGCGTCCAGGTGCAGCGGCAGTTGCACCAGCATGCCCTGGCGGAAGTTGCCCACGGCCGGGATGAAGATGGGGCGGCGCTGCAGGCCCGTGAGCGCCATGATCTCGGGCAGGTGCTTGTGCGACAGGCCCAGCGCATAGGCCTCGAACAGCGGCGCGGTGCCGGCCTCGTAGGCCTCGATCATGGAGCGGCCGCCGCCCGAATAGCCGCTGACCGAGGGCAGCGACAGCGGGAAATCCGGGGGAATCAGGCCGGCATCGACCAGGGGGCGGATCAGCGCGATGGCGCCGGTGGCATAGCAGCCGGGGTTGGCCACGCGGTCGGCCCGCTGCACGGCCTGCGCCTGCGTGGCGGTGAGTTCGGGAAAGCCGTAGACCCAGCCCGCCGCGGTGCGGTGCGCGGTGGAGGCGTCGATGATGCGCGGTTTGTGGCCGGGCAAGGCGTCGACCATCGCGACCGATTCGCGCGCCGCGTCGTCGTGCAGGCACAGCACCACCAGGTCGGCTTGCGCCATGAGTTCGCGCTTGGCTTCGGGGTCCTTGCGGTGTTCGGGCGCGATGCTGAGCAGCTGCACGCCCGGCTCCTGCACGAGCCGCTCGCGGATCTGCAGGCCGGTGGTGCCGGCTTCGCCGTCGATGAAAATCTGGTGGGCCATGCGCGGTTCCTGTGGCGGGACGGGCCGACGAATGCCCTGGGCGGGCGCCGCCGCTACCCGGATTGGTGCGATGCACCATGATACATTCCCTGGTTGCTCCGTCCGAGAGCCCGTCTACCGGCCGCCGCTGCCGCGCCGGACACACGATCCATCCCTGAGAGAGACCTCATGAAGATTCACGAATACCAAGGCAAGGAAATCCTGCGCCAATTTGGTGTGCCCGTGCCGCGCGGCATTCCCGCGTTCACGGTGCAAGAGGCGGTGGAAGCCGCGCAGAAGCTCGGCGGGCCCGTGTGGGTCGTCAAGGCGCAGATCCACGCGGGGGGACGCGGCAAGGGCGGTGGCGTGAAGGTCGCCAAGACCATCGACCAGGTGAAAGAGCTGGCCGGCCAGATCCTGGGCATGCAGCTCAAGACCCACCAGACCGGCCCCGAAGGCCAGAAGGTGCGCCGCCTGTACATCGAAGACGGTGCCGACATCCAGAAGGAGTACTACCTCTCCGTCGTCACCGACCGTGGCACGCAGAAGGTGGCCTTCATCGCCTCCAGCGAGGGCGGCATGGACATCGAGGAAGTGGCGCACGCCACGCCCGAGAAGATCATCAAGGTCTTCGTCGATCCGCTGATCGGCCTGACCGACGCGCAGGCCAAGGAGCTCGCCAAGGGTATCAACCTGCCGGCCGACTCCGAGGCGCAGTTCACCGACGTCTGCAAGAAGCTCTACAAGTGCTACATGGAGACGGACGCCTCGCTGGTCGAGATCAACCCGCTCAACCGCGACGGCAAGGGCAACATCATCGCCCTGGACGCCAAGTTCAACTTTGACTCGAACGCCCTGTTCCGCCACCCCGAAATCGTGGCGCTGCGCGACCTGGACGAGGAAGACCCGGCCGAGATCGAGGCCTCCAAGTTTGACCTGGCCTACATCAGCCTGGACGGCAACATCGGCTGCCTGGTCAACGGCGCCGGCCTGGCCATGGCCACCATGGACACCATCAAGCTGTTCGGCGCCGAGCCGGCCAACTTCCTCGACGTGGGCGGCGGCGCCACGCCCGAGAAGGTGACCGAGGCCTTCAAGATCATGCTCAAGAACCCCAAGGTCAAGGCCATCCTGGTCAATATCTTCGGCGGCATCATGAAGTGCGACACCATCGCCACCGGTGTCATCACCGCGAGCAAGGCGGTGGACCTGAAGGTGCCGCTGGTGGTGCGCATGAAGGGCACCAACGAAGAACTGGGCAAGAAGATGCTGGCCGAATCGGGCCTGCCCATCATCAGCGCCGACTCCATGGCCGAAGCGGCCCAGAAGGTCGTCGCCGCCGTCAAAGCCTGAGCCGAGGAACAACCATGTCGATCTACATCAACAAAGACACCAAGGTCATCACCCAAGGCATCACGGGCAAGACGGGTCAGTTCCACACCGAGAAGTGCCAGGAATACGCGAACGGCAAGAACTGCTTCGTCGCGGGCGTGAACCCCAAGAAGGCCGGCGAGTCGATCTTCAACATCCCGATCTACGCCTCGGTGAAGGAAGCCGCGAAGCAGACCGGCGCCACCGTCTCGGTGATCTACGTGCCGCCCGCGGGCGCGGCGGCCGCCATCTGGGAAGCCGTCGAGGCCGACCTGGACCTGGCGATCTGCATCACCGAAGGCATCCCCGTGCGCGACATGCTGGAAGTGCGCAACAAGATGAAGGCCAAGGAGGCCGCCGGCGGCAAGAAGACCCTGCTGCTGGGCCCCAACTGCCCGGGCCTGATCACGCCCGACGAGATCAAGATCGGCATCATGCCCGGCCACATCCACCGCAAGGGCCGCATCGGCGTCGTGTCCCGCTCGGGCACGCTGACCTATGAAGCCGTGGCGCAGCTCACCGAAATCGGCCTGGGCCAGTCCAGTGCCGTGGGCATCGGTGGCGACCCCATCAACGGCCTGAAGCACATCGACGTGATGAAGGCCTTCAACGACGACCCGGACACCGACGCCGTGATCATGATCGGCGAGATCGGTGGTCCCGATGAGGCCGAAGCCGCGCTGTGGTGCAAGGCGAACATGAAGAAGCCCGTGGTCGGCTTCATCGCCGGTGTCACCGCGCCCCCCGGCAAGCGCATGGGCCACGCGGGCGCGCTAATCAGCGGCGGCGCCGACACGGCCGATGCCAAGCTGGCCATCATGGAAGAGTGCGGCTTCAAGGTCACGCGCAACCCGTCCGAGATGGCCAAGCTGCTCAAGGCCCTGATCTGATCACCGGTATGGGTGTGCAAAAGGCAACGCGCGCGTTGCCTTTTTTTTCGCCTGTTGCGCGCAACGTGACGCTTGTCACCGATACAGCTTGTCGCCGCGAGGGTGGCTGCAACAAAATGCAACACCTTTCGGGCCGCGTCGGCCGGCCCTGCCTTCGGCGCCCCCAGCCCCAGCGGTCGTCCGCCGACGAACGCGTCTCGATCCCCCCATCGGTATAACGCCACCTTCATGAATTTCGAGTTTCACGCCCTGACCGATCCAGGACTCGTCAGGGACAACAACGAGGACTCGGTGGCGCTCGACCCCGACAACCGCCTGGCCATCCTCGCCGATGGCATGGGCGGCTACAACGCGGGCGAGGTGGCCAGCGCCATGGCCACCACCTTCATCAAGACGGAACTCGGGCGTTGGATCGCCGACGGCGGCTTCGAGTCCAGCGCGCGCGAGCTGAAGCGGGCGATGGAAATCTGCATCGACAACGCCAACCGCTCCATCTTCAACGCCGCCAACGCCAACGCGCAGTACGCCGGCATGGGCACCACCCTGGTGATGGGCGTGTTCCTCGACGGCCGCGTGATGATCGGCCACGTCGGCGACTCCCGCTGCTACCGCCTGCGCCGCGGCGAGTTCGTGCAGATGACGCGCGACCATTCCCTGCTGCAGGAGCAGATCGACGCCGGCCTGATCTCGATGGAGCAGGCGCAGTTCGCCACGCACCGCAACCTGGTCACGCGCGCGCTCGGCGTGGAAGACACCGTGCTGCTCGAAGTCAACGAATACCGTGTCGAGGACGGCGACCTCTACCTCTTCTGCTCCGACGGCCTGAACGACATGCTCAGCGACGAACGCATTGCCGCGCTGCTGGTCACCGCCGGCACATTGGAGGAAAAGGCAACGGCCCTGGTGGAGGCCGCCAATGGCGCGGGCGGGCGCGACAATATTTCTGTGATACTGGCGTTTGCTCGCGCCCGACCCACCCGCCGCGGCCTGCTGTCGCGCATGCTGGGTCAATAATCCGCTCTGATCCCACACCAAGTCCTACAGGAATCCCAGAGGAGTCGGCCATGCCGAAAATGATCGTTTCCATTGACGGCGTCGTCATCAAGGAGGTCCAGCTCACGAAGGACCGGACCACCCTGGGTCGCCGTCCTTACAACGACATCGTCATCGACAACCTGGCCGTCAGCGGCGAGCACGCCGTGCTGCAAATGTCGGGCGCCGACGTCTTCCTGGAGGACCTCAACAGCACCAACGGCACCTACGTCAACGGCAAGGCGATCAAGAAGCAGCAGTTGCAGGGCGGCGACACGGTCGAGATCGGCAAGTACAAGATCAAGTTTGTCAACGACGGCGCCGAGTCCCAGGAGAAGACCACGGTGATCAACGCCGGCACGGTGGTGTCTGGCGCGGAACCTGCCGGCGCGGCCCTGGGCCCGGCGGCCATCAAGGTGGTCAGCGGCTCGGCCGCTGGTCGCGAGGTGGCGCTGACCAAGGTCGTCACCACCATCGGCAAGCCCGGCGTGGCGGTGGCTGCCATCACCCGCCGCCCGCATGGCTACGTGGTGGCCATGGTGGAAGGCACGGTCAAGCCCACGGTCAATGGCAAACCGCTGGGCACCGATGGGATCGACCTGCACAACGGCGACCTGCTGGAGTTGGCCGGTACGCAGATGCAGTTCGTCCAGCCTTGAGCCCAAGGGGGCGCTTCGCGCCCATCCCGGCGCGACCGCCGAAACGCCACGCGCGGGCGCGTGCCGAGGAATAAGTCACATCCCGAGCGGGCGGTGGGGGGTACCCTCGGGGCCCTCCATGTTTTCCACCCGATGCCGATGAGGGTTCGCGTACTCGGGTGTTCCGGTGCCATCGCCCAGGGATGCCGGACCACCGCCTTTCTGATCGACGACGACACGCTCATCGACGCGGGCACGGGCGTCGGCGACCTGCGCGTCGACGAGATGTTGCGCATCGACCATGTGCTGCTCACGCACGCCCACCTCGATCACGTGGCCTCGCTGCCGCTCATGCTGGACGCAGTGGCGTCGCGCCGTCTGGCCAGCGGCCGGCCGGCGCTGCAGGTGCACGCGCTGCCCGGCACCATCGCGGCGCTGAGGGCGCACATCTTCAATGACCTCATCTGGCCGGATTTCTCACGCATTCCATCGGAGGGGGCGCCGCTGATGCGTTTCACCTCTTTCGACGTGGGCGATGTGGTGAAGGTCAATGGCAAGTGCTTCGAAGCCCTGCCGGCGGTGCACACGGTGCCGGCGGTGGGCTTCGCCGTGGCGCGGGACAGTGGCGGCCCGCACTGGGTGTTCAGCGGCGATACCGGACGCAACCCGGCGTTCTGGCGCCGGGTCAATCAGCTCGACGTGGCGCAACTGGTCATCGAGACCGCCTTCAGCGACCGCGAAGCGGAACTGGCGCGCCGCAGCCAGCACCTGGCGCCCGTGTTGCTGGCCGAAGAGCTGGGCCAGATCGCGCCCGGCCGGCGCTACCCGATCCACATCACCCACACCAAGCCGGCGGAAACCGAATTGATCGCGGACGACATCCGTCGCTTGGGCGCCGGCGTGCCGCAAGACATCCGTTGGCTCAGCGCGGGGCAGGTTTTCGAGGTTTGACAAATTCTGTCGATCACCCGGCGAGGTGACGAAATTTGTCCGACAAAATTAGGCCAAAAGGATGAGTCTGATCGCCTATTGGCCGGTCATCCTCGCAGCCGGTACGCTCATCCGGTCCACGAAGCTGGCACGCCATCTGCAGAAGAGCAGGGGTCTCAACCCAACCCCCCTTCTGGAGGAGTTCTCAATGAAGCGTACGATTCAAAAAGGTTTCACCCTGATCGAACTGATGATCGTGGTGGCCATCATCGGCATCCTGGCGGCTGTGGCGCTGCCGGCGTATCAGGACTACACCAAGCGCGCCAAGATGTCCGAGGTGATTCTGGCGGCATCGGCGTGCCGCACCAGCATTACTGAGATTTATCAGTCGAACACTTCCGCTTCCCTTCCTGCAGCAGGCGCTTGGGGCTGCGAAGCCTCTGTGTCGACCTCTCAATATGTGAGAGAGATCGCCACCAACGCGGATGGTGCTGTGCGCGTGACCTCTCAAGCAATTGGCTCGGGCGCCAATGGCACGGTGTTCCTGGTCCCGCAAATCTCGGCGGGTGGCGATACGGTGACTGCTTGGCTGTGCGGCCCTGGCACTGTGGAGGCAAAATTCTTGCCTGGTTCCTGCCGTGATACGACGGTGGGTGCCACGGCCGGTCCGTTCGTTGCTACTACGCCGTAATGCAATTCGCGGCCTCTGTGCAGGCAGATACCGCAGTTAAAAACGCCCCTATGGGGCGTTTTTTGTTGATGCGGTACTGGCCCATGGTTCCTCTGACGATCCTGATGCTCAGCGGTTGGTTGACAACCAATCATTTCACACCATGGGTGAGTTGGCATTCCGAACTGCCGTTCTTTCTGGCGGCTATAAGCGCCGCATGGGTGGCGGCTGTTAGGGCTTGGCGTCATCCGCTCCAGTCGCTGCGGGTCGTCGAAATCCCCAGGATCGCTTTTGCGCTCATCGCGTTGCTGGCGATTGTGGGAGGGCAATGGTTGTATGGAAAGATCTCGTTTTCTGGAACAGCCGCGGTTGTCGCGTTGTATCTTTGCTTCGCGGTGATTTGCGTGACTTGGGGTGCCACATCTTTCAGCGCCCACGGAGTGAATAATGGTGGTGCGGCCTCGTCGCTCCTGGCAGAAACCTTGGCCTGGGCGCTGCTGGCAAACGCCATTTGTCAGGTTGGAATTGAGTTGGCCCAAGTGCTTCGGGTTTGGGAGTCCAGCGAGTGGATACTGAGAAGTCCGGGTATTCGAAGGCCGGGCGGAAATCTAGGGCAACCAAATCATTTGTCAACATTGCTGATCATGGCGATAGTTGGCGTGAGCTATTTATGCTCGCTTGGCAGGCTGTCGACAATGTCGGTGGGCATATTGCTGGCTTATATATTATTGGGGTTGGCCATCACCGAGTCGCGCACCGGCTTGGTTTGTGTGTTTGTGATTGCCGCTTGGTGGATGTGCAAAAAGTCATTGATTTCTCCTCGCGTGCATTGGTTCAAAGTGCTTCCCTTTGTGGTTTTTTATCTAATAATACTGGCACTTTGGCCGAGCGTTTTCAAGGCGCTTGGTGGTGTGCTATACGAGGGTAGTCGCATTGCTGTTGATGGAGCCATTGGCGACGCGCGTATGACTATTTGGCCCCAGTTGCTGGAGGCCAGTCTGCAGAAACCATTGTGGGGGTGGGGAGTGCGCAATACGGCTGCTGCACATTCAGCCGTGCTGGATGCGTATGTGCAAAGTCTGCCCCTGACATACAGTCACAATCTTGTTATCGATTTGGCAATTTGGTTGGGCTGGCCGCTCGCGCTCCTGGTTTTGGGCGCCTCGCTGTACTGGCTTTATACCCGCGCCCTATTGGTTAGATCGTCTTTGTCTTGGTATGGCTTCGCTCTGCTTTTGCCGCTTGTTGTTCACTCGCTGCTTGAGTTTCCCTTTGCATATGCATATCTGCTGTTTCCGGCTTTAATTGGCGCAGGTCTTGTGGAGGCTAACGCCAGTCGCTTGCGTCCAATCCGGTGGCCGGTAAATGGTGTAGTCGTTGCATTGGTATTGATGTCCGCCGTGGCAGTCTGGTCGGTCGTCGACTATTTGCGCATGGAGTCGAGTTTTCGTGCGACTCGCTTCGCGATGCTTCGTATCGGAGTGCTTCACCCTCCTCAAGAGCGACCAAAGTACGTCCTGCTCACGCAGCTCGAGATAATAAATAGAGCCGCTCGTGGTGCGTTGTCGCCAAACATGAGTGAAGCCGATATTGCTGCCCTAAGGCTGGCTTCAGAGCATTATCCATGGTCTGGTACCCGCTATCGATATGCGACAGCGTTGGCGCTTAATGGTCAGGTTGATGAAGCGGCGCGACAGCTTCGCATTCTTCGCGTTCAGCATGGGCAAAAGCTCCATGACACATTGAGGGCGCAAGTGGAGGCCGATATTCAACGTCTGGGGTTGGTCTGGAAATTGCCGCCAAGTTGAGGATCTGGGCGATGATTCTGCCTCTCTTGGTTCGTGCGCCTCATGTGCGCGGCAGGCTTAATTGGTGAGGCTGTTTTTGTTTCTGTGTGGTTGAAATTTCGATCGCGGCTTTGCGTGGCGTTCGGGCACCATCCAAACGCAAATATGAACTTATGAAGGTATGTTTGTTGAGGCATATGACCAGAGCATTCTTGCTATGTGCTTCATGCCGCGACGCTAACGCGCCGTTTGATCCGTGGTGTGACATCGACTGCAAAAAAACTAAATGAATCCCCTCCTGTGCAAGATGGAATTCTTACGGATTCCCTTGGTGCATGTGTTCAAGGAATTCCGGTGTTGGTCAATTCGCAAAAAACACGCCGCTCTTCCCCCCTCTCTTCTCCCTCAATCTAATCCCCCCTATCGCCATCCCCCGATCCACCGCCTTGCACATGTCGTAGATCGTGAGCAAGGCCACCGACGCGGCGGTGAGGGCCTCCATTTCCACCCCCGTCTGCCCCGTGCATTCGGCGGTGGCGGTGCACAGCACGCTGTGACTGGCCGAGTCCACCGAGAAGTCCACCGCCACCCGCGTCAGCGCGATCGGGTGGCACAGGGGGATGAGGTCGCTGGTCTTCTTGGCGGCCATGATGCCGGCCAGGCGCGCCACCCCCAGTACGTCGCCTTTCTTCGCCGTGCCCGATTCGATCAGGGCCAGCGTCTCTGGCTGCATGGTGATCCGCCCTTCGGCGACCGCCACGCGGTGGGTGCTCGCTTTCGCGCCGACGTCCACCATGTGGGCCTGGCCCTGGGCGTCGAAATGGGTCAGCGGGCTGTCGGTGGGGGCGGATGGGGCGGGAGGCTGAGGCACGTTCGTGACGCTTGGTAACGCCGCTTCATGGCGGCTTTGCGCGGGGGCGCGGTGAACCGGAGGGGGTTGGCGGCATCATACGGCCATGTTTTCGACCCCTGCGGGCCCCCGGCGGCCTCCGCGACTGGCGCTGTCCCTCCTCGCGCTGGCCCTGGCCTGGCCTGCGACGGGCGTTCAGGCGCAGACCAGCGGCGCCGCGCGTGCCCCGGCCCAGAACCCCAGCCCGAACGCCCATCTCGCCCTGCCCAGTCTGGGTGATGGTGAAGGCCTCACCGTGTCCGCCGAGCGCCGATTGGGCGACCGCATCGCGCGCAGCATCTACCGAGACCCGGATTACCTCGACGACCCCATGCTGGTCGACTACCTGCAGCTGTTGTGGCAGCCCCTGCTGGCCGCCGCCAAGCAGCGCGGCGAAGTGGCGCCCGAGCTGGCCGAGCGCCTGGCCTGGGAACTCATGATCTCGCGCGACCGCAGCGTCAACGCCTTCGCGCTGCCGGGCGGCTACCTGGGTGTCAACCTGGGCCTGCTCGCGGTGACGGAACGGCCGGAGGAATTGGCCTCGGTGCTGGCGCACGAACTCAGCCACGTCTCGCAGCGCCACATCGCGCGGATGATGTCCAACGAGCAGCGCATGGCGCCCTGGATGATCGCCGCCATGGTCCTGGGCGCGCTGGCGGCCGGCTCCAACCCCCAGGCCGCGGGCGCCGCCGTCGCCGGCGGCACGGCCGTGGCCGCGCAGCAGTCGCTCAAGTTCTCGCGCGACATGGAGCGCGAGGCCGACCGCGTGGGCTTCGGCGTGCTCACCGGCGCGGGCTTCGACGGCCAGGGCTTCGTGAGCATGTTCGACAAGCTGGCGCAGGCCTCGCGCCTGAACGACGACGGCGCCTTTCCCTACCTGCGCAGCCACCCGCTCACGGGCGAGCGCATCGCCGACATGCAGTCGCGCCTGCCGTCGGCCGCCGCCGGCGTCGGGCCGCGCGCGGACGCGCCCGTGCGTTCCATGGGGCTGCCGTCGGCCGCGATGCATGCGCTGGCCTCGGCGCGCGCGCGCGTGCTGGCCGAGCGCAACAGCGCGCGCTGGTCGGCCTGGGTGCAGACGGCGCTCGCGCCCACGGCCCGGCCCGGCGAGCTGTACGCCGGCGCCCTGGCGGCGCAGCGGCTGGGCCAGCGCGAGCGTGCAACCGAACTGGCCCAGCGCCTGCGCACCGCCGTGGCCGGCAGCGACGCGCGCGGCATGGCCGACGCCCTGATGTTGGAGCTGCTGATGTCGCCGGGCATGCCCGCCAACCCGACGCTGCTGGCCGAGCTGCGCGACGGCGCGCTGGCGTCTGGCTCGCGCGGGCCCTTGCTGCTGGGCGCGCAGGCGGCCATCGCCAGCGGCGAGGCCGGGCGCGCCGCGTCGCGCCTGCAGGTATGGGTGGTGGACCACCCGCGCGATGCGCAGGCCTGGCAGATCCTCGCGCGCGCGCACCAGGCCCAGGGCCACACCCTGCGGGCGGTGCGTGCCGAGGCCGAGGCGCGGGCCGCGCAGTTCGACTGGGACGGCGCGCTGGAGCGTCTGCGGGCCGCCCAGGCCCTGCCGCCCGCGCAGCGCAACGCGGATCCGATCGAGCTGGCCATTGTGGACAGCCGCCGCCGCGACGTGGAAGAGCGTTTGCGCGAAGCGATGCGCGAGGAAGACAAGCGCTGAGCGCGCGCCGCGCTCAGGCCACGGTGTGGTTCAACCCAGGCGCAGGCTGCGCAGGGCGGCGTCCACCACCAGCATGATCACCGAGTAGATGAGCGAGCCCAGCAGGGCCGCCCAGAAGCCGGCGACATAGAAGCCGTCGAGCACGCTGGCCGCCGCCCAGAAGAGCAGGGCGTTGATGACGAACAGGAACAGCCCGAAGGTCACCAGCGTCACCGGCAGCGTCAGGATGACCAGCACCGGGCGCAGCAGCAGGTAGAACAGGCCGATCACCGCGGCGGCGATGAGCGCCGACGGGAAGCTGCGCACCTCCACGCCGTCGTACAGCCAGGCCACCAGCAGCAGCGCGCAGGCCGCCAGCATCCAGCGCAGGATCAGCCGCATGCCCGCCTCAGGCCTTGTCGGCGGCCGCGGCGCGCTGCGCGACGCGGCGGTTGTGCAGGTAGCCCAGCGTGAGCACCACGGCGATGGTGAGCGCCACGAAGCCCCAGTAGGCCGCCAGGTGCATGGGCTCGCCACCCTTGAACCAGGGCGCCAGCAGCTTCTCGTTGACCACCATCTTGCCGGCGGTGAAGGCCAGCACGCCCGCGCCGATGTACATGATGGCCGGGTACTTCTCGACCAGCTTGAGGATCAGCGTGCTGCCGAACACCACGATGGGGATGCTGATGAGCAGGCCGATGACCACCAGGTCGAAGGCGCCCTGCGCCGCGCCGGCCACGCCCAGCACGTTGTCGATGCCCATCACCGCATCAGCGATGATGATGGTCTTCATGGCGCCCCAGAAGGTGGTGGCGCCCGGGCCGTGTTCGTCGCCGTCGCCCTCGTCCTCGGCGATCAGCTTGTAGGCGATCCACATCAGCGCGATGCCGCCGATGGCCATCAGGCCCGGAATGCGCAGCAGCCACACCACCACCAGCGTCATGGCTGAGCGCACGACGATGGCACCGACCGTGCCCCAGACGATGGCCTTCTTCTGGTGCTGCTTGGGCAGGTTGCGCGCGGCCAGGGCGATCACGATCGCGTTGTCGCCGGCGAGCACGAGGTCGATGAGGATGATGGCCAGCAGGGCGGACCACCAGGCAGCGGACATGAATTCCATGGTGAAAAGGGGCTCCAGAGGGGGACGAGGTCTGAAGGTCTTGCCCGGCGCCACGTGTCCGTGGGCCCAACGCGCCGGGTGCCGCGCAGCGGACACCGTACTGACGACGCGTTGACCGGCGCGGCAAGGCGCCAGAAGGAGCCGCCACCGCGCCCGGGAGCTACTCCCCTTCCGCGAAACCCCGGATTGTATGCGGCACGGCCGCGGGTCCGCCAGCCATCCCCCCGGTGGAAATGCGTACGCGGTAACCCTCACGGGGCGTGGCGGTGAGCATGCCTACACTGTGGGGTCGGCGCCCCGGGCGCCGTCTTTTTGGCCGCTGCCGGCCGTCGAAAGCCACACCATGGAATTGCTGTCGAGCCCCCAGTTCTGGCTGGGCCTGGGCCAGATCATCTGGATCAACATCATTCTTTCGGGCGACAACGCGGTGGTGATCGCGCTGGCGGCGCGCGGGCTCGGGCCGCGCCAGCAGAAGCAGGCCATTTTCTGGGGCACCGCCGCCGCCGTGGTGCTGCGCGTGGTGCTGACCGTCGTGGCGGTCAAGCTCATGCAGCTGCCCTGGCTGCAGGTGCTGGGCGGCCTGCTGCTACTGTGGATCGGCGTGCAGCTGCTCAACGGCGGCGACGACGAGCAGACTGAGGGCAAGACCGATGGCGGCCTGCTTGCCGCCATCCGCACCATCCTGGTGGCCGACCTGGTGATGAGCCTGGACAACGTGATCGGCGTCGCCGCCGCGGCCAACGGCAACGTGCCGCTGCTGATCGCCGGCCTGGCGATTGCCATTCCCATCGTGATCTTCGGCAGCACGCTGATGCTCAAGATCATGGGGCGCTTCCCGGTCATCGTGACCCTGGGCGCGGCGCTGATCGGCTGGGTGGGCGCCGAGACCTTGGTCTCGGACAAGGTGATCGAGCCCTGGGTGCCGCACAACTCCCTGGGCTTCTACGCCGCGGCCGCCCTGGGCGCGCTGTTGGTGGTGGTCACGGGCAAGTACCTGCAGAACCGCAACAACAAGGCGGCCTGATCGCCCCGGCGGCGCGTGGGGGCGCCGCCCGGCGCGCGGCGGGGGCGCCGTATGATCGCCCTCCCCATGGCCGGCATCCACATCACCGACATCGAGGCGGCCATCAACTGGTGGCGCGAACGCTCGCCCTCGCCCGACAACGTCTCGCTGCCCGCGCCCACGCGCGCGCTGGCCGAGGTCTACGCCCTGATGGTCTTCTTTCGCGAGACCGAGGCCGACGAGCACACCCTGCCGCCCAAGGCACGCGAGGCCTGGCTGGCCTGGTACGCCACCACGCCGGACACGCCCTGCATCGCCATTTGCTCCACCAGCCAGGGCGACGAGGTCTGCAAGGGCTGCGGCCGCCTGTTCGAGGAAGTGCAGCGCTGGACCGAAATGTCGCCCGGCCAGAAGCGCGCCACCTGGCGGCGCATCACCATCGAGGGCGACGCCTGGCGCTTCAACCGCTACCGCGAGCGGGCGCTGGACGCGGCCACCTGAGGCCGGCCCGCCCGGCGGCGGGTGTCCGCAAGGCGTTCAGGACCGGCGGGCCAGTTCGGCCGCCTTGCCGGTGTAGCTGGCCGGCGTCATGGCCAGCAGCCGTTCCTTCTCGGCGTCGGGAATCTCCAGGCTGCGGATCAGCGCGTGCAGGGCCTCGGCGGTGACGGTTTTGCCGCGTGTCACTTCCTTGAGCTTCTCGTAGGCGCCGGGCACGCCGAAGCGGCGCATCACCGTCTGGATGGGCTCGGCCAGCACCTCCCAGGAGGCGTCGAGGTCGGCGGCCAGCGCCTCCTCGTTCAGCTCGAGCTTGTTCAGGCCCACGCCCAGCGCGTGGTAGGCCAGCACGGCGTAGCCCAGGGCCACCCCCATGTTGCGCAGCACGGTGGAATCGGTCAGGTCGCGCTGCCAGCGGCTGATGGGCAGTTTCTCGCTCAGGTGGCGCAGCAGCGCGTTGGCCAGGCCCAGGTTGCCCTCGGCGTTCTCGAAGTCGATCGGGTTGACCTTGTGCGGCATGGTCGAGGAACCGATCTCGCCGGCCTTGAGCTTCTGTTTGAAGTAGCCCACGCTGACGTAGCCCCAGATGTCGCGCGCGAGGTCGATCAGGATGGTGTTGGCGCGCGCCACCGCGTCGAACAGCTCGGCCATGTAGTCGTGCGGCTCGATCTGGATGCTGTAGGGCTGGAAGGTGAGGCCCAGGCCCAGGGGCTCTGGCGTCTCCACCACCTTGCGGCTGAAGGCCTCCCAGTCGAAATCGGGCCAGGCCGAGAGGTGGGCGTTGTAGTTGCCCACCGCGCCGTTCATCTTGCCCAGCAGCTTGACCGAGGCGATGCGCTCGCGCGCGCCCGCCAGGCGCACCACCACGTTGGCGAGTTCCTTGCCCACGGTGGTGGGGCTGGCGGTCTGGCCATGGGTGCGGCTGAGCATGGGCACGGCGGCGAAGGCATGCGCCATCTCGCGCAGCTTGTCGATGACCGCGTTCAGCGCGGGCAGCAGCACCAGTTCGCGCGCCCCCTTGAGCTGCAGCGCGTGGCTGGTGTTGTTGATGTCCTCACTGGTGCAGGCGAAGTGCACGAACTCGGCCGCGCGCTCCAGTTCGGGCCGGGCCTCGAACTTGGACTTGATCCAGTACTCGACGGCCTTGACGTCGTGGTTGGTGGTCTTCTCGATCGCCTTGATGGCTTCGCCATCGGCCTCGCCGAAGTTCTTCACCAGGCCCAGCAAGTAAGTGCGCGCACCCGGCGACAGGGGCTTGAATTCGGCAAAGCCGGCGTCGGACAGGGCAATGAACCAGGCGATCTCGACCTGCACGCGCCGGTGCATGTAGCCCAGTTCGCTCATGAAGGGGCGCAGCGGCGCGAGGCGTCCCGCGTAGCGGCCGTCCAGCGGCGACAGGGCGGTGATGGGGGAGAGTTCGGCGCCCGTGGGCGCGGCGGAGGCAGGAGTCTGGCGCATCCCGGAATTGTAGGAGTGCGCCCGCCGCGGGCCGCCCCGGCGCCGGGCGTGTCAGGCGAAAGGCCCAGGGTGCTGGCTAAAATCGCCGACCGTTCCAGAACCCCACAGACCATGAAACTCATCGGAGCCATCACCAGCCCCTACGTGCGCAAAGTGCGCATCGTCATGGCCGAGAAGAAACTGGATTACCAGTTCGTGCTGGAAGATGTGTGGTCGGACGCCACCACCATTGGCGCGTCCAACCCCCTCCACAAAGTGCCCTGCCTGGTCATGGAAGGCGGCGAGGCGGTGTTCGATTCGCGCGTGATCGTCGAGTACCTCGACGGTCTGTCGCCGGTCGGCAAGCTCATCCCGCCCTCGGGCCGCGAGCGCGCCGAGGTCAAGACCTGGGAGGCGCTGGCCGATGGCGTGCTCGACGCGGCCGTGCTCGCGCGGCTGGAATCCACCTGGCCGCACCGCACGGCCGAGCAGCGCAGCCCGGCCTGGATCGAGCGCCAGATGGTGAAGATCCACGCCGCGCTCAAGTCCATGAGCCAGGGCCTGGGCGACAAGCCGTTCTGCTCGGGCATTCATTTCAGCCTGTCCGACGTGGCCGTGGGCTGCGCCCTGGGCTACCTCGATTTCCGCTTCCCCGCCATCGACTGGCGCGGCGACTTTCCCAATCTGGCCAAGCTGAACGACAAGCTCGTGCAGCGCCAGAGCTTCATCGACTCCCAGCCCGTCTGAGCGGCGGCGGCCCTCAGGCCAGCACGCCCGGCAGGGCCTGGCGCAGCGCGCCGCGTTCGCTCAGGCGCGGCACCAGCGCGAAGCGGTCGATCAGCGCGCGCGCCGCGTGCAGACCCGCTTTCAGGCCGTCCTCGAACAGGCCGTTGCCGCACCAGGCGCCCGCGTACCAGGTGTGCCCCTGGCCCTGCAGGGCCGGCAGCCGGGCCTGGGCGCGCAGCGCCGCGAGGTCGAACACCGGCCGTTCGAGCGCCCATTGGCCCAGCACGCGGTCGCCGGCGATCGGCTCGCCGGGGTTGCGCGAGAGCAGCACCGGCTGCTCCACCGGCAGCGGCTGCACGCGGTTGAGCCAGACGTGCAGGCTGGCCGGCGCCGGGCCGGCGGCGGGTGCGACGTTCCACGCCGCCCAGTCGCCGCGCGCCGCGGGCAGCGCGCTGGGGTCGGTGTGCAGCACCACGCGCTCAGGCTCGAAACGGAAGGCACCCAGCACGGCGCGCTCCTGTTCGCTGGCCGCGGCGCCCAGCAAGCGCAGCGCCTGATCGGCGTGGCAGGCCAGCACCACGGCGTCGAAACGCTCGACCTGGGTGTCGGTGATCAGGCGCAGGCCCTGCCCGTCGCGCGCGAGCTGGCGCACCGGCGTGGACAGTCGCGCATCGGCCAGTTCGGCCAGCAGGGCCTGCACGACCCGGCGCGTGCCGCCCGCCACGCCGCGCCAGGGCGAGGCCCCGCCCAGCGTGGGCAGGCCGTGGTGGTGCCAGAGCCGCAGCGCGGCGGCGGCGGGCGCCTGCAGCAGCGCGTGCGCGGGGCGGCCGCTGAAGCCGCTGCACAGCGGCAGCAGGTAGGCGTCGCGGAATTCGGTCGAGAAGTGCCGCGCGCGCAGGAAGCCGTCCAGCGGGGCCAGCAGGGCGTCGTCGGGGGTATCCAGGGCGGGGGCCAGGGCCGCGCACAGGCGCTGCCAGCGCGGGAGGTCGGCCAGCAGGCGCCAGAAACGCGGGCTCATGAGCTGGCGGCGTGGCGAGAGCGCGCGGCCCAGGTCGGGGCCGCCCCAGGCCAGCGCGCCGCCCCGCACGAAGAAGGAGGCGTCCGCCTCGGTCGGTGCCAGGTCCTGCCGGGCCAGCAGCGCCAGCAGGTTGGGGCTGGTGCGTTCGTTGAACACCAGCACGCCGGTGTCCACGGTGAAGGCCACGGGCGCGCCGCTGGCCCCGGGCAGCGCGACGTCCAGGGTGTGGGCGTCGCCGCCGAAGCGCCCGGCGGCTTCGAATAGGCTGACCTCGGCCAGCCCTTGCAGCGTGTGGGCGGCGGCCAGCCCGGCCACGCCGCCGCCGACGACGGCCACGCGGATCTGGGGTCGGCGGTGAGGGCTCATGGCGCGCGGGCTCCAGTCAGGCGAGGGGCCCGGGCCGGCACCGCCGGCCGCGGCCGGCGATGGGGTGGACAAGAAGCTGCGAAGCGCCCCGGCGCGAACGAGGGAGGGAGGGAGGAGGAGGAGAAGCGCCCCGGGATTGCATCCGGCCCCGGTGGGGCTGGAAGGCTTCGCAGCGGAAAACGGTGGTCGGTGGATGTCTCCCTCCCCGACACGGCGGGTTGGAGCGGGCGGCGGCGGGGGAAGTTCCGCGGGGAAAAGGAAACCGTTTCTGTGCGAGGCATAGGGCAATCCGGGTGCCCGTTATACCCCCCGCCTACAATGTTGCGCGTTTTTTGCCCAGACCCAGAGAGATGACCATGCTGTATCCTGAACTGTTCAAACAACTGGAATCCGTCCGCTGGGACATGGACAAGGACATTCCCTGGGCGCAGTTCGACGCCAGCCGGCTCAGCGACGAGCAGGCCCAGACGATCAAGATGAACGCCATCACCGAGTGGGCGGCGCTGCCGGCCACCGAGATGTTCCTGCGCGACAACCGCGACGACTCCGACTTCTCGGCCTTCATGTCGATCTGGTTCTTCGAGGAACAGAAGCACTCGCTGGTGCTGATGGAGTACCTGCGCCGCTTCCGCCCCGACCTGGTGCCCACCGAGCAGGAACTGCACGACATCCGCTTCGAGTTCGATCCCGCGCCCGCGCTGGAGACGCTCATGCTGCACTTCTGCGGCGAGATCCGGCTGAACCACTGGTACCGCCGCGCGGCCGAGTGGCACAGCGAGCCGGTCATCAAGCACATCTACACCACGCTGAGCCAGGACGAGGCGCGCCACGGCGGCGCCTACCTGCGCTACATGAAGCGCGCCATCGGCAAGTTCGGCAACGAGGCCCGGGCCGCCTTCGCCAAGGTGGGCGTGCTGATGGCCAGCGCGCGGCGCACCGCGCAGGCCCTGCACCCCACCAACCTGCACGTGAACAAGGCGCTGTTCCCGAACGACACCATCCAGAGCCGCCTGCCCAACCCTGAGTGGCTGGAACACTGGCTGGACCAGCAGATCAACTTCGACGCCGTGTGGGAAAGCAAGGTGGTCGATCGCATCCTGCACAACCTGAGCCTGCTCATGGACGGCAGCTTCAAGTCCGTGCAGGAACTCAACCGCTTCCGCAAGTCGCTGGGCACCGCGCCGGCCGCGGCCTGAGCGCGGTTCAGCCGCTGGCGCGGCGCGCGCGCCAGCGGTCCCAGCCCACGCCCAGCGCGCCGAGCAGCGCGCCCCAGGCGGCGCCGCCCAGGTGGGCGGCGCGCACCACCGACATCTGGCCACCCGGGTCCCACACCACCGGACCGGACCAGCCCCGCTCCAGCCAGAGCTTGAGCAGCAGGCCGCTGGCCAGCAGCAGGCCCCAGGGGCGCAAGGCCTTCGGGCCGTCCAGCAGCAGGCACACGGCCAGCACCGCCACGCCGGCGTGCAGCACGCCCGACAGCCCCACCGCATAGCCGATCAGCGGCCACAGCAGCAGGCTCAGCTGCAGCAGCGGCCAGCTCAGCGCCCAGGCCAGCGTGGCCCCGCGCGAGGGCCGCAGCCGCCAGCCGATGGCGGCCAGCACGCCCAGCGCGAGCAGGTTGCCCACCAGGTGGGGCGCGTTCAGGTGCACCCAGGCGCTGGTCCACGGCGTCCAGGGCCGCTGCGCCCAGTCGGCCGAGCGCCACACCAGGGCCTGCGCCAGCGCCGCTGGCGAGGCCCATAGCACCAGGCTGGCCACGCCGTGCAGGGTGCACAGCGCGAGCCAGCTGCGCGAGCCCCTCATGGGCGGTTCAGGCGGCGGGGCCCAGCACCTGCCGCCACAGCGCGCGCACGGCCTCGGCCTCGGTCGCCAGCTCGGCCGGGTCGACCTGGGTGGAGGTTTCGTCCAGCCGCGCGCGGTGTTGCACCTGGCGCAGCCGGCGGTAGGCCAGCGCGGCGGCCTGGCCCATGCCCGCGGGCAGCAGGCCCGCCGCCTCGGCGCGTTGCAGCAGGTTGATGTTGCCGGTGTTGGCGCGCAGCTCGGGGTGCGCGTTCGAGTGCAGCAGCACCAGGTACTGCACCACGAACTCCACGTCGACCATGCCGCCGGCGCTGTGCTTGACGTCGAAGCGGCCCGCGCGCACCGCGTGCGCGGCGCGCAGCTTGTCGCGCATGGCCACGATCTCGGTGCGCAGCGCGGCCTCGTCGCGCGGCGCGGTGATGACGGCCTCGCGCACGGCGTCGAAACGGCCCGCCAGGCCGGCGCTGCCGAGCACGAAGCGCGCGCGCGTCATGGCCTGGTGCTCCCAGGTCCAGGCGGTGTTGCTGCCGCGCCGGGTCTGGTAGTTCTCGTAGGCTTCGAAGCGGGTGACCAGCAGGCCCGAGTTGCCGTTGGGCCGCAGCGCGGTGTCGATCTCGAACAGGTCGCCCTCGCCGGTCTTCACCTGCAGCCAGTTGATCATCTTGCGCACGAAGGCGGCGTAGATCTCGGCCGCGTTCTCGTGCTCGTCCTCGTAGACGAAGACGATGTCGAGGTCGCTGCCGTAGCCCAGCTCCTTGCCGCCCAGCTTGCCGTAGCCAATGATGGCGAAGGCCGGCACCTCGCGGTGGCGGGTCTTCAGCCGCGCCCAGCACCAGCGCGCCGTCAGGCGCAGCACGGCGTCGGCCAGGGCCGAGAGGTCGTCGGCCACCTGCTCCACGGTCAGCACGCCTTCCACGTCGCGCGCCAGGGTGCGGAAGGTCTCGGCGTGGTGGGCGCGGCGCAGCAGGTTGAGCAGGGTTTCCTCGTCGTCTTCGCCGGTCACGCGCAGCGAGGCCAGGCGCGCCTCGCATTCGGCCTCGAAGGCCTCGGCGTCGAAGCGCTCGGCCAGCAACTGCCGGCTCGCCAGTTCGTCGATCACGCCCGGGTGCTGGATGAGGTAGCGCGCCGGCCACTTGGCCGCGCCCAGCAGGCGCAGCAGGCGCTCGTGCACCGAGGGCCGCTCCTGCAGCAGCGCGAGGTAGCTTTCGCGGCGCAGCAGCGATTCGATCCAATCGATCATGCGCAGCGCGGCGGTTTCGCCCACACGGCCTTCCTCGATCCAGGAGCCGGTGCGCTGCACCAGGCGCACCAGCCGCGCGCGGGTGTCCTCGCGCAGGGCCAGCACGCGCGGGTGCTCGGCCCAGCGCTGCACGCGCTCGGCCAGCGCGGCGGGCAGCTGCGGCAGGGTGGCGGACAGGTCGTCGTCGGCGGGGCGCGGGGCGCCGCCGTTGCAGCCCTTGCCCTTGCAGCTGCCCTGGCCGCTGCCGCCGAGCAGGGTGTCGAATTCCTCGGCCACCAGCTCGCGGTGCGCGTCCAGCGCGTGCAGGAAGGCGCAGGTGTTGGCGAAGCCCAGGGTCGCGGCGATCCAGGCCAGGTCGTCGTCGCGCTCGGGCAGCACATGGGTCTGCTGGTCGTCCAGGTACTGGATGCGGTGCTCCACCCGGCGCAGGAAGACGTAGGCCTCGGCCAGCGCCTGGGCCTTCTCGGGCGGCATCAGGCCGGCCTTGGCCACGCGCTGCAGCGCGCCCAGCGTGGGGCGCGTGCGCAGCTCGGGGAACTGGCCGCCGCGCACCACCTGCAGCAGCTGCACGGTGAACTCGATCTCACGGATGCCGCCGCGCGAGAGCTTGACGTCGTTGGCGCGGCCGGGGTTGCCGGCGGCGCGGCGCGCCGCGTGCTCGCGGATCTGGCGGTGCAGCACGCGCAGCGACTCGAACACGCCGTAGTCGAGGTAGCGGCGGAACACGAAGGGCAGCACGGTGCCGCGCAGCGCGGCCATGCCGGCGGCATCGGCCAGGGCCGTGGCCGGCGCGATCACCCGGCTCTTGAGCCAGGCGAAGCGCTCCCATTCGCGGCCTTGCACCAGGAAGTACTCCTCCAGCGCGCCCAGCGAAACGGCGCTGGGGCCGGAGTTGCCGTTCGGCCGCAGCGCCAGATCGACGCGGAACACGTTGCCGTGCTCGGTGGTCTCGCCCACGGTGCTGTAGAGGTGCTTCACCGCCTTGGCGAAGTACTCGTGGTGGCTGATGCGGTTGCGCCCGTCGGCGTTGCCCGCGGTCTCGCCGTCCTGGTCGTAGACGTAGATCAGGTCGATGTCGCTGGACACGTTGAGCTCGCGCGCGCCGAGCTTGCCCATGCCGATGACCCAGAGCTGGGCGCGCGCGCCGTTTGCGCACAGTGGCGCGCCGTGCAGGGCGTCGAGTTCCTGGAAGGCCAGGGCGCAGGCCTGGTCGAGCGCGAACTCGGCCAGCCAGGTGACCGGGCCGGTGACCGCCTCCAGCGAAGCGCCGGCCTCGCAGTCCATCACCACCAGGCGCTCCAGCACCAGCTGGCGCAGCACGCGCAGGGCGGCGGGCAGGGCCAGGCCGCGGGCCATGAGGGCGTCCAGGCAGGCGCGCATGGCGGCCTTGTCGGGCGCGCCGGGCGGCAGGCAGGCCAGCTCGGCGGCGTAGCGGCGGCGCACGCGCTGGACGAATCGGGAGTGGTCGGCCTGGCGGGTGGCCGGGGTCTGGGCGTCGACGGTGTTCACAATCGTTGACAAGCGGTGTTCAACGCAACTGGAACCTGCCCAGAGGCGCACCCTCATAATTTGCGGTGGACATGAACCGATCTCTTGACGCCAGCGCTTCGCGCGCCAAAGGCGACGCCCCGGCCGGCCGGGGGCTGCGGCTGTGGGCGCGCGCGATGCGCGTGCTGCTGTGGCTGCTGGCGGGCCTGTGGGGCGTGTTCATCCTGTCCTGGCTCGTTTTGCAGGCGTGGATTGTGCCAAGGATCGAAACCTGGCGCCCCGACCTGGAACGCTGGGCCACACAGGCGGTCGGGATACCCGTGAGCATCGGCGCCATCCGCGCCGTCGAGGCCCCGAAGCTGGCCGGGGTGCTGCCGCCGCTGGTGCCCTCCTTCGAACTGCTCGACGTGCGCCTGCACGACGCCAGCGGCCGCAGCGCCCTGGAGCTGCCGCTGGTGCGCGGGGCGGTGTCGGTGCGCTCGCTCTGGAACGGCGGCTTTGAACAACTGTTGATCGCCCAGCCCAGCCTGGACGTGCGCCGGCGCGCCGATGGCCGCCTTGAGATCGCGGGCATCGACGTCTCGGGCCAGGGCGACGGCGACCACGCCGCCGCCGACTGGTTCTTCGAGCAGACCGAATTCGTGGTGCGTGGCGGCACCGTGCGCTGGATCGATGAGCAACGTCAGCAGCCGCCGGTGTTGTTGCGCGACCTCGACTTCGTGGCGCGCAACGGCACGCGCGCCCACGAGCTGCGCCTGGACGCCACGCCCGAGCCCGAATGGGGCGAGCGCTTCAGCCTGCGCGCGCGCCTGCGCGAACCCCTGCTGCGCCTGCCGCTGGAGCGGCCGGCCGGCCAGGCGCCCTGGAACGACTGGAGCGGCGAGCTCTACGCCGAGTTCGCGCGCGCCGACATCTCGCGCCTGCGCGCCCACGCCGACCTGAGCGATTGGGGCGTGAGCGTGCGCAGCGGCGAGGGCGCGCTGCGCGCCTGGGCGCGGGTGCAACAGGGCCAGGTGCAGGGCCTGACGCTGGACCTGGCGCTCGACGGCCTGGACCTGCAGCTCGCGCCCGATCTGCCCGACCTGGCGCTGTCGCAGGCGCGCGGTCGCCTGGAGGCGCAGTGGTCCGAGCGCGGCATGGCCCTGGGCTTCGACGACCTGGCTTTCATCACGCGCGAGGGCCTGGTCTGGAGCGGCGCCCGCGTGCGCCTGGAGCACACCCTGGCGCGCGAACGCCAGGGGGCGCGCACCGCCGTGCAAGCGCAGGCCGTGGACCTGCAGACCGTGGCGGCCATCGCCGAGCGGCTGCCGCTGCCGGCGCACGCGCGCGGCTGGCTTGCGCGCCTGCAGCCGCGCGGGCGGGTGGACACCCTGGACCTGGTCTGGCAGGCGCGCGGCAGCGGCCCCATGGCCGACCACGTGGTGGCGCGCGCCAAGGGCCGCGTGAGCGCGCTGGCCCTGGCCGGCGAGCCCAGCGGCCGCCGCTCGCGCAGCGGCCGCTTCCCCCTGCCCGGGCGGCCCGGCGTGGAGGGCGCCGACATCGACTTCGACCTCGACCAGAACGGCGGCCAGGCCACGGTGGCCGTGCGCCAGGGGGCCTTCCTGCTGCCCGACGTGTTCGAGGACCCGCGGGTCGCGCTCGACCGCTTCGACGGCCGCGTGCGCTGGCAGATCAAGGGCGACAGCCTCAACGTCGAGCTCGACCAGGCCTCGCTGGCCAATGCGCACGCCGAGGGCACGGTGCGCGCGCGCTGGCACACCGGCGACCCGGCGGCCCAGCCCGCGCAGCCGCGCCTGCCCGGCGTGCTCGACCTGAGCGCCCAGCTCACGCGCGCCGATGGCACCGCCGTGCACCGCTACCTGCCGCTGTCCGTGCCCGAAGACGCACGCCACTATGTGCGCGAGGCCGCGCGGGCCGGCGGCGCGCGCCAGGTGGGCTTCCGCATCCAGGGCCTGGTGGACGACATCCCCTTCGACGAGGCGCGGCACAGCCCTGGCACCTTCCGCATCGAGGCGGCGCTGGAAGGCGTGGACTTCGATTACCTGCCGGCCGCCCTGCAGCCACCGGGCGAGGCGCGCTGGCCCGGCGTGCGCCAGGCCAGTGCGCGCTTCGTGCTGGACCGCGGCAACATCCACATCAGCGACATCCGCGGCCGCCTGGACGGCGCGCCGGGCGTCGCGCTGGACCAGGGCGGCGTGGACATCGAGGACATGGCGCACGACACGCGGGTGCGCGTGCGCGCCCATGGCCAGGGCCCGGCCGCCGAGCTGCTGGGTTTCGCGCAGCGCTCCCCGGTGAACGCGCTCACCCAGGGGGCGCTGGCCGCGGCCAGCGCCAGCGGGCCAGGCGAGGCCACGGTGCAGATCGAGCTGCCGCTCAGGCACCTGAAGGACAGCACGGTCAGCGGCAGCGTCAAGCTCGACGGCACCGACCTGCGCCTGGCGCCTGGCGCGCCGCTGCTGGCCCGCACGCGCGGCACGCTCAGCTTCACGCACCAGGGGTTCGCCTTCAGCGGCGCGCGCACCCAGGTGCTGGGCGGCGAACTCAGCTTCGACGGCAGCCTGCGCCCCGACGCCCAGGGCCGCGCCGTGGCGCAGTTCCGCGGCAGCGGCAGCGCCAGCGCGGCCGGCCTGCGCGAGAGCGGGCTGGGCCCGCTGTCGGCCCTGGCCGCGCACGCCAGCGGCAGCGCGCGCTACACCGCCACGCTGGCCTTTCGCGGCGGCGCGCCCGAACTGCGCCTCGACAGCAACCTGCAGGGACTGGCGCTGAACCTGCCGGCGCCGCTGGCCAAACCCGCCGAGGCGGTCTGGCCGCTGCGCGTGGAGACCAGCGTGCTGGCCCAGCACAACGATCGGGCCAGCAGCGACCGCCTCAGCCTGCAGCTCGGCCCGGCCGCGCAGCCGCTGGTGGACCTGCTCGCCGAGCGCGAGTTGCGCGGCGACGGCGCGCGCCTGGTGCGCGGCACCCTGGCCGTGGGCCTGCCGGCCGGCGAGCGCCTGGCCCTGCCGCCGCAGGGCCTGCACGCCCAGGTGCGCGTGGGCGAACTCGATCTGGACGCCTGGCAGGCCCTGCTGCGCAGCAGCGGCACCGACGCCCTGGCCAGCGCGGGCGAGGCCGTGCCGCAGGCCGTCTCGCTGCGCGCCGACGCGGTGCTCACCGGCGGGCGGCGCTTCCACCGCGTGGTGGTCGGCGCCTCGCGCGAGGGCGCGGTCTGGCGCGCCAACGTCGACGCGAACGAGCTCAACGGCTACGTGGAATTCCGCCCCGCGGGCCCGGCCGGCGCCGGCAGCCTCTACGCGCGCCTGGCGCGCCTCACGCTCTCGCCCGCCGCACCGAGCGAGGCCGACGCCCTGCTGCAGCAGCCCAGCAGCGTGCCCGCGCTGGACGTGGCGGTGGACGACCTGCAGTGGGGCGGGCGCTCGCTCGGCCGGGTGGAGATCGAGGCCGTCAACCGCGGCGGGCCCACGCGCGTGGGCGAATGGCGGCTCAACGCGCTGCGCGCCACCCTGCCCGAAGCGCGCCTGAGCGCCTCCGGCAACTGGGCGCCGCTGGGCGGCGGCGAGGGCGGCGCGCGCCGCACCGCGCTGCAGTTCCGCCTCGACGTGGACGACAGCGGCGCGCTGCTGCGCCGTTTCGGCAAGGACGGCCTGGTGCGCGGCGGCAAGGGCCGGCTGGAGGGGCGCGTCGGCTGGATCGGCACGCCCTTCGATCTCGACCTCGGCACGCTGGCGGGCACGCTGCGCCTGGACGTGGAGCGCGGCCAGTTCCTCAAGGCCGACCCGGGCGCGGGCCGCCTGCTCGGCGTGCTCAGCCTGCAGGCCTTGCCGCGCCGCCTGGTGCTGGACTTCCGCGACGTCTTCTCCGAGGGCTTCGCCTTCGACTTCGTGCGCGGCGATGCGCGCATCGACCAGGGCGTCATCCACACCAACAACCTGCAGATGAAGGGCGTGAACGCGGCGGTGCTGATGGAAGGCTCGGCCGACCTCGCGCGCGAGACGCAGGACCTGAAGGTGGTGGTGGTGCCCGAGCTCAATGCCGGCACGGCCTCGCTCATCGCCACCGCCATCAACCCGGCGGTGGGCCTGGGCAGCTTCCTCGCGCAGTTCCTGCTGCGCCAGCCGCTGCAGAGCGCGGCCACGCAGGAATTTCGCGTCAGCGGTGGCTGGGCCGACCCGCAGGTGGAGAAGCTGGCGCGCCCGACCCCAGCGCCCACGCCCAGTCCCCCGCTGCAGTAAGCTCGCCGGCTCCCCCCCACCAGGGCGCTGGCACGCCCCCTTCCGCCGGAGGATTGACCGCATGAAAGTCGCCGCCATCCAGATGGTCTCGGGCATCAGCCTGGACGCCAACCTCAGCGAAGCCCTGCGCCTGCTGCGCCAGGCCGCCGCCTGCGGGGCCGAGCTCGCGGTGCTGCCCGAGTACTTCTGCTTCATGGGCGCCAAGGACGAGGACAAGCTGCTCATCGCCGAGAACGAGGGCCTGGGCCGCGTGCAGGACTTCCTGGCCGACGCCGCGCGCGACCTCGGGATGTGCATCGTCGGCGGCACCCTGCCCATGGCCACCAGCGACCCGTTGCACGCCGCCAACGCCTCGCTCAGCTTCGACGCCAAGGGCCACCGCCTGAGCCGCTACGACAAGATCCACCTGTTCCGCTACGACAACGGCCGCGAGCGCTACGACGAGGCGGCGGTGCTGCAGGCCGGCGACACGCCCACCCACTTCGAGCTGCGCGCGCGCGACGGCGAGAACTGGCGCATCGGCCAGAGCGTGTGCTACGACCTGCGCTTCGCCGAGCTGTACCGCCTGCTGGCGGCCGAGGTGCTGCTGGTGCCGGCCGCCTTCACCTACACCACCGGCTCGGCCCACTGGGAGGTGCTGCTGCGCGCCCGCGCGATCGAGAACCAGGCCTTCGTGATCGCCAGCGCGCAAGGCGGCGTGCACGAGAACGGCCGCCGCACCTGGGGCCACAGCATGGTGATCGACCCCTGGGGCCAGGTGATGGCCCTGCACGCCGAGGGCCCGGGGCTGGCGCTCGCCGACATCGACATGGCGCGCATCCGCCAGGTGCGCGAGCAGCTGCCCTGCCTGGAACACCGCGTGCTCTGCTGAGTGTTCTCGTTGGCCGTGGGGCTCGTGTGGTGGTGAGGCATTGCGCTCGTGGCTGGGTGGGCGTGCCCAGGGCCTGGGGCACAGCCCCGACACCGCCAGCCACCGCGACGGACTGTCGGTGGTATCGCGCAAACACCAGGGGGGTGGCTTCGTGAAATCCCATCGCTGGCCGCTGTGGGGCGCCCTGCTGCTGTTGGTGGCCGCGCTGCTCGCGGTGCTGGTGTTCCTGGCGGCGGAGTACGAGGTGGGCCGCGATCAGGCCGCGCTCGACCAGGACGCCACCACCGTGGTCGGCGAGATCCGCAGCGCGCTGCTGCGCAACGTGCAGACCCTGCAGTCGCTCAACGCCTTCTCGCCCACGCCCACGGGCTGGGACCCGCCCGCCGCCGAGCTGCTGGCGCAGCGGCGCGAGCTCGTGCGGCTGGAGTGGCGCGATCCGGCCATGCAGGTGCTGGCGCAGCGCCTGTCACCCTACCGGCCCGACGTGTTCGACCTGCTGCCGCGCAGCCAGGCCCTGCCCGAGGTGCGCCAGGCCTGCGACGCCGCCCTGCGCCTGTCGGGGCCTGCCTATTCCGCCAGCTACTTCTGGCCCAAGCGCGACGGCCGCGGCCTGGAGGTGATGGAGCTGTGCCTGCCCCTGAGCGAGGCCGGCGAGTCGCGCGGCTTTCTCATCGCCACCTATTCGCTGCCCGCCATGCTGGCCGAGCTGACCGACGCGGCCACGCTGCGCGGGCGCGGCCTGAGCTTCGTGGAGAGCGACGGCGCGCGGCTGGCCGTGCACAGCGTGGTGCCGTTGCAGCGGCGCACCCTCAGCGCGCACGCCCTGCTCGACTTGCCCGGCCACACCCTGCTGCTGCAGCTGGAGAGCCCGCGCCGCGCGCTCGGCCTGTTCCCCAACGTGCTCACCGGCGTGGTGGGCGCGCTGTCGCTGGCGCTGCTGGCCGTGTTGGCCTTGCTGGCGCGCGACATGCGCCGGCGCCAGCGCGCCGAGCAGCGCGCGGCCGACGCCCTGGCCTTTCGCAAGGCCATGGAGGACTCGCTGGTCACCGGCCTGCGGGCGCGCGACATGAGCGGGCGCATCACCTACGTGAACCCGGCCTTCTGCCAGATGGTGGGCCTGAGCGCCGAGCAGCTCGTGGGCAGCGGCCTGCCCGCGCCCTGGTGGCCGCCCGAGCTGGTGGACGAGTACCAGCAGCGCCAGGCCGTGCGCCTGGCCGGGCAGACGCTGCCGCGCGAAGGCTACGAATCGGTGTTCCGGCGCAGCGACGGCACGCGCTTTCCGGTGCTCATCATCGAGGCCCCGCTGATCGACGCGCAGGGCGTGCAGACCGGCTACATGAGCGCCATCATCGACCTCACCGAGCAGCGCCGCATCGAGGAGCTCAACCGCGCTTCGCAGGACAAGCTGCAAGCCACGGCGCGCCTGGCCACGGTGGGCGAGATGGCCTCGCTCATCAGCCACGAACTCAACCAGCCGCTGGCCGCCATCGCCAGCTACGCCAGCGGTACGCTCAACCTGCTGCAGCAGGAGCCGGACCGGGGCGAGGACCCGGTGGGCGACGACATCGAGCGCGCCATCCGGCGCATCGCCGAGCAGGCCGAGCGCGCGGGCCGCGTGATCCGCGGCGTGGCCGACTTCGTGCGCCGCCGCGACCAGGTGCGCGAGGCGGTGGAGCCGCATCTGCTGATCGAGGGCATCTCCACGCTGCTGACGCTGCAGGCCAAGAAGCGCGGCATCCGGCTGCAGGTGGAGATCGCGCCCGGCACGCCGCGCGTGTGGTGCGACCGCACCATGGTCGAACAGGTGCTGCTCAACCTTGCGCGCAACGGCATGCAGGCCATGCCGCTGGGCGACCCGGGCACGGCCAGCGGCCTGCGCGTGCTGCGCATCGCCATCGCGCCGGTGATGGGCGAGGCCCACGAGCCGGGCACGGGGCGCTGCGCGCGCTGGGTGCGCGTGGACGTGATCGACCACGGCCAGGGCCTGCCGCCCGAGGTGGCCCAGCGCCTGTTCACGCCCTTCTTCACCACCAAGGCCGAGGGCATGGGCCTGGGCCTGAGCCTGTGCCGCACCGTGGTGGAGCAGCACGGCGGCGCCCTGCACTTCGAGCCGGCCTTGCCGCGCGGCACGCGCTTTTCCTTCACGCTGCCCGTGGCCGAGGCGCACGCGGCGCAGCCGCTGGAGGCCCACGCCGCCTGAAGGGCCGGGCGGGCCGCGCTCCTATCATCCGCCCATGACCGAATTCCCCGACGCGAAGATCTACCTGGTGGACGACGACGCCGGCGTGCGCGAGGCGCTGGCCTGGCTGCTGCGCACGCGCCGCCTGATCAGCGACGGCTTCGACAGCGCCGAGGACTTCCTGGCCGGCGCCGCCGTCGCGCGCCAGGCGCCCGACGTGCCCTGCTGCGTGCTGCTGGACGTGCGCATGCCCGGCATGAGCGGCCTGGCCCTGTTCGAGAAGCTGCGCCTGCTGCCCTGGCAGGCGGCCATGCCCATCATCTTCCTGTCGGGCCACGCCGACGTCGCCACCGCGGTGGCGGCGGTCAAGCGGGGCGCCTTCGATTTCTGCGAGAAGCCGTTCTCCGACAACGCCCTGGTCGACCGGGTCGAGCAGGCGCTGCGCCAGTCGGCCGCGCAGCTGGCCGAGCGCGCCGTGCGGCACGAGCTGCAGCAGCGCCTGGACAGCCTGACCGAGCGCGAGCGCGACGTCATGAACCTGGTGGTGGCCGGCCTGCCGAACAAGCTGGTGGCCGATCAGCTGCAGATCAGCGTGCGAACGGTGGAGGTGCACCGCTCGCGCGTGTTCGACAAGATGGGCGTGAAGTCGGCGGTGGAACTGGCCAACCGCCTGCGCGATGCGTGAACAGGCGCCCGAACGCGGGAACGATCAGCGCCCGGGCGGGTCCTGTTCCCGGGCGGCCGGCTTGTCGCGTTCGGCGTCCTCGGGCAGTTCGCCCTTGCGGCGACCGGAGAACATGGTCCACCACACGATGAACACCAACAGGAGCAGCGCGCCCAGCGCTTCGAGCAACAACAAGGTCATGGCGGACGGAATCGAAGGAATGAACAGGCTGGCGCGGTGGGCCGTGGCGGCGGGCATTGTAGGCAGCCTCGCGGCCTGCGCCGTGGGCCCACGGGTGGTGCCCGAACCGCGGCCGGAAGTTCCCGCGCCGCAAGCGGCGATGGGCCCGGCGGCCAAGCAGCACAGCAAGAGCCGCTGGGTGCCGGTGGACTGGACTGCCCTGCCCGGCTGGGGCCAGGACGGCCTGCACGAGGCCTGGAACGCCCTGCTCCAGGGCTGCGACCGGCCGGCGCCGGGCTTCGAGGCGGTGTGCGCCGAGGCGCGGCCGCTGGCCTTTGCCGACGCCGCGCGCCAGCAGGCCTGGATGCAGGAGCGACTGCAGCCCTACCGCGTGCTCGAGGCCGACGGCCGCGAGCCGGACGGCCTGCTCACCGGCTACTACGAGCCCATCATGGACGCCACGCGCGAGCCCACGGCGACCCACCGTGTGCCGCTGTATGGCGTGCCCGCCGGTCTGCCCGCCACCGCCAGCGGCCAGCGCTGGTACACGCGCCAGCAGATCGACACCCTGCCCGAGGCGCAGGCGGCGCTGCGCGGGCGCGCCATCGCCTGGCTGGCCGACCCGATCGACGCGCTGATCCTGCAGATCCAGGGCACGGGCCGCGTCAACCTGACCGAGCCCGATGGCCGCGTGCGCCAGGTGCGCCTGGCCTTCGCGGCGCACAACGGCCACACCTACCAGAGCGTGGGGCGCTGGCTGCTCGACCAGGGCGCGATCCGCGAGGCCTCGTGGGAGTCCATCAAGGCCTGGGCGCGGCAGAACCCCGAGCGGCTGAACGAGATGCTGTGGAGCAACCCGCGCACGGTGTTCTTCAAGGAAGACCCGCTGAGCCCGCTGGACGCGCGCTTCGGCCCGCGCGGCGCTCAGGGCGTGCCGCTGACGCCGGGGCGCTCGATCGCGGTGGACCCGCAGAGCATTCCCTACGGCACGCCGGTGTGGTTGGCCACGCAGGGCCCCGCCCTGGTGGCCAACCGCCTGGTGCTGGCGCAGGACACGGGCGGCGCCATCCTGGGCGCGGTGCGCGCGGACCTGTTCACCGGCTGGGGCGGCTGGAACGACGAGGCCTACCGGCAGGCGGCCACGCTCAAGCAGCCGCTGCGCCTGTGGGTCCTGTGGCCCCGCTAGCGCCCCCCCAGCACCTCCAGCAGGAAGGCGCTGGTGCGCACCGCCGCCCCCCGGCTGGCCGGCAGGCGCAGCGTGGCGGCAAAGTGGGCCCGCTGCTGCGGCGATGAGAGCAACTCCTTGGCCCGGTTGACCCGTGTCGCGGCGTCGGCGGGCCAGTGGCCGCCCGCGGCGATGAAGTCCGGGTGCGTCAGGCGGATCATCAGGCGGTAGTGCTCACGCAGCTGCGCCGGCTCGAAGTCCGGTGTCAGGCCCAGCAGGGTGAACGGGTCGGCGCCCGGGCGCAGCATCACGGTGCGCACGAAGTAGCGCGCCGCGCGGCGCAGCTCGGCCTCGTTCCAGGGGGTCGCGGGCAGCCCCTGGACCGCCCGCCCGCTGGCCAGCAGCATCACGCTGCCGACGCCGTCGAACAGGGGGCGCGGCTCACGCAGCCGCACCGGGTAGCGCCCGGGCGAGCGCTCGAAATCGAGCAATGTGGGCAGCAGGCGGTTCCAGTCGGGCGCGGGGCGGCCGGGCGCGGTCACTGCACGGCCCTCATGCCGAATGCGGGCCCATGGTGGGTTCGATGCGGGGCTGGGCCGTCAGCGGCACCGGGCTGGGGGCCGGCCGGGCGGTGCGCGGCGCGCGCCGCTCGCCCGGGGCGTGGCCGTGGCCGTAGTAGTCCGCGTAGGCGCGGTCGATGATGTGCTCGCTGCGCGCGTGCGTGAGCACCACGCCCATCGGGCGCAGCCCGGCGGTGCGCAGGCGGCGCAGCGCGTCCTTCAGGCTCTCCTTGCGCGTCACGCCGGCCCGCACGGCCAGCACGATGTTGTGCACCTGGTTGCCCAGCGCGATCGCGTCCGAAATGCCCAGCAGCGGCGGCCCGTCGATCACGATCTGTTCGTAGCCCAGCGCCCGCGCCTGGTCCAGCAGCCGGCCCAGGCGCGGGCCCATCAGCAGCTCCACCGGATCGGGTGGCACCGGCCCGGCCGTGATCAGGCCCATGTGGGGCACCGGCGTCTCGCGGATCAGCATCGCGCTGTCGAGGTCTTCGCTCAGGAAGCTCGACAGGCCGCTGTCGTTCGGCAGCTTGAGCAGGCTGTGCATGCCGCCCTTGCGCATGTCGGCGTCGATCAGCAGCACCTTCTGGCCCATCTGCGCGAAGTTGATGGCCAGCGCGAGCGCCGTCGTGCTCTTGCCCTCGTTCTTGCCGCAGCTCGTCACCATGAAGCGCTCGGGGGCGCCATCGGCCGTGCTGAACTGCAGCGCGGTGCGCATGGATCGGTAGGACTCGGCGAAGGTGCCGCGCGGCTCGTGGTGGGCCAGCAGCGCCACCGCCTCCTTGCGGCCTTTCGGCGGGCGCGTGAAGGGGATCAGGCCCAGCAGCGGCAGGCGGTAGCGCGTTTCGATGTCGTTGGCGTTCTTCACGGAGTCGTCCATCTGCTCGCGCAGCAGGGCCAGCAGCAGGCCCAGGAACAGGCCGGCCATCAGGCCCAGGCCGACGTTGAGCTTGACGTTGGGCGAGACCGGAAACAGCGGCACCGCCGCCCGGTCGACGATGCTCACGTTGTTGGTCGTGAGCCCCGCTGTCACGCTCACCTCCCGCAGGCGCTGCAGCAGGCTGTCGTACACCTGCCGGTTCGTGTCCAGCTCGCGGCTCAGCAGGTTCATGTCCACGCTGCGGTCCTGCACGCTCAGCACCTCCGCGCGGGTGCTGGCCACCTTGGCGCGCAGCTGGTCCTCGGCCTTCTTGGCCGCCAGGTACTGCCCCTGGATGCTCGACAGGATGTTGTTCACCTCCGTCTTGATGCGCCCGTCCAGCTCGGCGATCTGGGCGCGCGCCTGCACCATGCTCGGGTAGTCGGGCTTGAAGACGGAGCGGTTCTTGGCGTAGTCGGCTTCCAGGCGCGCGCGCTGCTCCTTGTAGGCGCGGATGGCTTCGTTGACCACCGCCTGGGGCGCGCTCTCGGGGTCGAGCCTGACCTGGTTGTAGAGCGTCTCGGCCTTGATGCGGTCCTGCTCCGCCTTGGCCAGCGCGGCGGAAAAATCCACGAAGGTCTGGGTGGCGGCGCTGCCCTTGTCGCCCAGGTTCAGGATCTGGTTCTTCTTGGCGTAGGTGTTGATGACCCGCTCGCTCTCTTCCAGCTTGGCCTTGGTCTGGCGGATCTGCTCCTCCAGGAACTGGCGCGCGTAGAGCGAGGACTCCAGCTTGCGCTCGATGTGCGTGGCGAGGAAGGCCCGGGCGGTGGTGTTGGCGATGCCGGCGGCCAGTTGCGGGTCGGCGTTGCGCACGCTGATCTGCACCAGGCGCGAGTTGCGGATGGGCTCCACGGCGAGCGACTGCTGAAACTGCGCCAGCGCGCTGGCGCGGTTGAGCGTGTTCTGTTCGGGTGGCGCGGCGGCCACCAGGCCATGCAGCCGGGCCAGCCAGCCGCCCAGCAGGGCCGTGGCCTGTTCGAGCGGCCCGGCGGGCGCCGCGGCCACGGCATCGCCTTCGCCCGGCGCGGCGGCCGGGGGCGCCGACGCGCCGGGCTTGTACAGGCCCATCTCGTCGATGACGCGCTCGGCCAGGCTGCGGCTCTTGAGCAGCTCGACCTGCGTGCGCAGCTGCAGCTGCTCGGACAGCGGGCCCTCCTCGACCTCGAACTCGGTGTTGAAGCCCACCACCTTCTGCGCCGCGCGGTCGATCTGCAGCATGACCGTGCTCTCGTACTGTGGCGTGATGCGCAGCGTGTACAGGCCGGCCGCCAGGGTGAACAGGGCGGTCACGCCCAGGATGAGCCGCCGGTGCCGCGCCAGGGCGCGCCAGAGGGTCTTGAGGTCGATGCGGTCTTCCGCCGGGGCGCTGGATTCGCTGCGCGCGAGCAACAGCTCGGACAGGGCGGCTTCGCGCTGCACCGCCAGCGCGTCCCTCGGATCGGGCATCGCGGGCAGCGGGTGTCGTTCAATGGCCATGGATCCCTCCCCGTCAGTTGAATGGGTTGAGCGTGTTCAGGATGTCGCTGAAGAGCGAGTCCCGCAGGGCCGTTCGCCGGGCGTTGCGCTGGACCACGATGACATCGTCCGAGCGGATGTCGGGGTCCTTTTCCTGGCCCGCGCGCACCTTGTCGAGGTCGTAGGTGAACTGTTCGCGCGCGCCGCCCGCCTGGTTGCGGTAGACGACGATCTTGTTGATGTCGGCATAGGGCGCGAAGCCGCCCGACAAGGCCAGGGCGCGCAGCAGCGTGAGCTGGCCCGCGATCGGGTAGACGCCGGGACGCAGCACCGCGCCTTCGATGGCCACGCGGCGCGTGGTGAACTCCTTGATGAAGAGCGACACCTGGGGGTCCTGCAGGTACTTCTCCTGGTAGCGGTCGGCGATCAGCCGCGCCGCCGCCTGCGTGGTCAGCCCGGCCACCGGCACCTGGCCGATGAGCGGCAGCGAGACCTCGCCCGTGGCGTTCACGCGCAGGTCGCGTTTCATGTCGGGCACGCCGAACACGTCGAACTCCATCAGGTCGTTGGGCGAGATTCGGTAGTTCGGGCCCACGCCGTCGGCCGGGGCCGCGCTGAGCGCGGCGGTGGCGCCAGCGGCGGTGCCCGGCGCCTCGAGCGGCGCGCTGGCCGGCACGGCGTGCGCGGCCCCAGGGCCGGCCTCGGGCGGCGTCTGGGCCCACAGCGGCACGGCGGCCGCCACGGCCAGCAGCGCCGCGCCCGCCAGGGCCCAGGGCCGGGCGTTCGCGAAGGGGTGGTTGTGCATGATCAACTCCTTTCCGGCCCGGGTGGGGCCTGCTTCAGACGGCGGCCCGGCGGGTGTCGCTCGGGCTCGCCTGCGCCAGGGCCAGCAGCTGCGCCTCGAACCGGCGCAGGACGGCGTCCCGGCTCAGTTCGGCCTCGGCGTAGCGGCGGCCGCTGGCGCCCATCGCGGCGCGGCCGGTCGGGTCGGCCGCCAGCGCGCGCAGCGCCTCGGCCATGGCGGCCGGGTTCTCGGGTGGGACCACCTGGCCGCAGGCGGCGTCGTGGGTCACCACGCGGCACAGCTCGGTGCCGGCCATCGCGGTGGCCAGCACGGCGCGGCCGCTGGCCAGCATGCCGGTGAGCTTGGATGGCATCACCAGGTCGGCCGCGTCGGCCCGCTGCGGCAGCAGGTGCACGTCGGCCAGGCCGAGCCAGTCGTTCAGCTGCTCCAGCGGCTGCAGGTCCAGGAAGCGCACGTTGGGCAGGCCCGCGCAGCGCGCCTGCAGGGCGGCCCGCCCCGAGCCGCTGCCGCCCAGCACGAAGCGGATGCGGGGTTCGTCCCGCAGCAGGCGCGCCACGTCGGCGATGACCTCCAGCCCCTGCTTGTTGCCCATGTTGCCGGAGTACAGGGCGACGACGGCGTCCGGCGCCAGGCCCAGCTCGGCCCGGTAGGGGCTGGGCGCGGCCAGCGGCGCGATACCGTCGATGTCCACCCAGTTGGGGAAGTGCACCACGCGTTCGGGCGCCACGCCCTTGTCGAGGGTGCGCTCCACCATGCGGCCGGAGAGGGTGGAGACACGGTCAAAGCGCCGCATCAGCCAGCGCTCGGCGCGCTGGACCGCGCCGCGCAGCGCGCGGCCTTTGACCAGCCCCAGGTCGAAAGCGGCGTCGACTTCGTGGTCCTGGATGTGCAGCCAGGCGCTGGCCCCGCGCAGGGTGGCGAACAGCGCCGCGGCGGGCGCGCACATCAGCGGCGGCTCCACCACCCACACCACATCGGGCTTCCAGCGCCACTGGGCGCACAGCGCGGGCAGGCTGCTCAGCGCGAAGCTGGCCAGGTGCAGCAGGCGCTGCAGGCCGCCTGGCTGGCGCGGCACCCACAGCGGCGCGCGGATGACCCGAACGCCCTGCCAGTGCTCGCGGCGGTAGCGGCGGGCGCTGTGGCCCTCCTGCACCCGCCAGGCCGGGTAGTACGGCGGGGCGGTGATGGCGCGCACCTCGTGCCCGGCCTGGGCCAGCCACTGCGCCATCTCGCCGGTGTACTTGCCGATGCCGGTGAGCTCGGGCGCGAAGTTGATGCCGTAGACGAGCAGCTTCATGGCGCGCCCCTTGGCTGGGGGGGCCTGGCGGGCCGGGCCGCCTCGCCCGCGAACGCGCGCACGCCCATGAACATCAGGGTGTAGTCGCTGATGTTCTTGTGGCTTTGCGCCGAGACGATCAGGTAGAAATTCTGTCGCCGCGCGATCTCGGGCACATAGGGGTGCGAGGCCTCGAGCACCGGCCGGCCATTGAGCCACCAGCGCACGCTGAGGGTGTCGGGCGAGTAGGACACGCCGAAGACGTTCGGCTGGGTGCGGTCCAGCGGTTCTTTGGAGGTCGGGTTGGGGTTCTGGATTTTTTTGTAGTTGGGGTAGATGCCGGACCACGAAATGGCCGTGTGGTGCCCGCCGGGGCCGAAGCCGCCTTCGTCGATGTCCAGCTCGAACCAGCGCTCGAAGCCCTTGGGATCGCCTTCGTAGACGTCTTCCATGCGCGGGTTGTGTTCGATGGGCATGAGCCAGACGGCGGGAAAGTTGTCGCGGTCGTTCGACGAGATCGCCACCTGGGCCTCGATGTAGAACGGCCGGTCGCCCCGAAGCAGGGGGAACTGGCCGGGGTGCGCGGTGGCCTTCGCGGTGGCCAGCAGGCCGCCGCGCTTGAGGACCACGCCGTCGTCGGCGGGCCCGTAGAGGCTGGGGCCCTTGAGCGGCGCGAAGGAGACGCCGCTGTAGTACTTGTGCCCGTCGGCCTTGCCGGTGAAGTCCACGTCGCCGAGGCGCGGGCAATCGCGGAACAGCGCCTGCACCGCGCCCACCTGCAGGGCGCCCGGCGGCGGCGTGGCGGCCTCGCAGATGAGGGCGCCGCCGGCCTGAGTCTGGGCCTGGGCCAGGACGGGCCCCGCCAGGCCCAGGGTGGCCAGCAGGCCCAGGCGCCAGGGGGAGAGGGAGAACAGGTGCATGCCATGCCCTCCGGTCAATGCCGCGGCGCCAGCCGCTGGTCGCCGACGTCCACGTCCGGGGTGGTGTCGCTCTGCGCCACCAGCTTGTGCCCGGTCAGCCGGCTCAGCTCGGCGCAGATGGCGGCCTTGTCGTGCAGGTGGGCCACGGCCTGTTGCAGCTCCATGACCCGGGCCCCCACCAGGAAGCGGTACCAGTAGCCCTGCAGGAAGTGGTAGACCAGCCCGCTGCGGCCGTCCAGGAAGCCGCGCTGGAAGACATAGCGCCACACGAAGTACAGCGTGGCGCTGAGGGTGAAGGGGATGCGGTTGTAGATCCGCTCCTTGGCCCAGCGCTTGAAGGCCGCCTGGTGCGAGGCGCCGCGGGCGTTGAGCGCGCCGTCCTGGGCGAACAGGCCCAGGCGCTGGTTGAGCACCTCGATGGCTTCGCGCGTGGCGTACCGGTTGTGTTTGTCGATGAAGTAGGCCAGGTCCTTGAGGTTGTGGTCGGCGAAGCCGCCATCGAAGGTGACCGTGCGCCCGCCCCAGACCACCATGTGCTCGTCCATCCAGCGGTTCTCGATGCGGCCGTGTCCCTGGCGCCACAGGCGCAGCATCCGCAGCGGGTAGCGGCCGCCGTGGCGCACCCAGCGGTCCATGAAGATGTGCTTGCGCTTGAGGTTGACGCCGACCACGTCGGTCGGCAGCCGGGGCAGCTTCTCGGCGATCTCGCGGGCGAGGTCGGGCTCGATGATTTCGTCGGCGTCCAGGCGCAGCACCCAGTCGCCGCGGATGTCGAGCGTGTCCAGCGCCCATTGGAACTGCCGGGCCTGGTTGACGAAGGCGTGGGCGCAGACCTGCGCGCCCAGGCGCCGGGCGATGTCGGTGGTGCCGTCCGTGGAGCCGGAGTCCACCACGAAGATCTGGTCCGCGAAGGCCTGGATGGAGCGGATCGCGCGCTCGATGTGGAGGGATTCGTTGTGGGTCAGGATGATCGCCGTGATGCGCATCAAGCTCTCCTCAGGCGTGAAGGGTGGCGATTTCCGCGGCAGGCCTTCTCGGCGAGAAGGCCACGCGGGTCTGCGGGGCGGCCGGTTCACCGAAGGCGATCATCAGGATCAGCCGCTCGCCGGCGGGAATGCCGCCCGCGCGGCGGATCGCCGATTCGGTCTTGTGGTCGATCGCCAGGTTGAGCGGGCAGGCGCCCCAGCCCAGGGCCCGGCAGGCCAGCAGCAGGCACATGGCAAACAGCGCGCCATCCACATAGGCCTGGTTGCGCTGGCCGGGGCCGCCCCAGGCGCAGATGTCGGAACTCACCACGAACAGGTTGCCGACCGTGTCGGCGAAGCCGCGCGAGCCGCCCTGCAGCGCCAGCAGTGCCTGGATGCGGGCCGGGTCCTGGTAGGTGTGCACCCGGGTGGCCTGGCGGTTGCATTGCGAGGGCGCCTGCTGCGCGAGCGCGATCGCCTCGAGGATGCGCGCGGGGTCGAGCGGCGCGGGCGACAGCGTGCGCACGCTCGAGCGGCCGGCGATCAGGTGCTGCAGGTCGCCGGCGGGCTGGCCGTCGAAACGGTAGTCCCGCGTGCCGCCCCGCCACGGCCTGGGCAGCCGGGTTTCCCACTGCTTCAGGTAGCCGCTGATCTCGTCGAGCAGGGGGTCGCTGGCGCCGGCCTGGGCGTGGAAGGCCAGGTAGGCCTCCAGCGCGCCCAGCGACATGTGGGCCGGCACCGGCGAGTGCCCGATGTCGTAGCGCGAGAGCGCGCTCATCACGAAGCGGACCTTGTCCTTGCCGAACAGCGGCTTCGGGCTCGGCAGCGACAGGCCCTTCTCGATCGTGTGGGCCTCGATGATGATCTTGTAGAAGGCGCGCCGGGACTTGTCCACGAACGGCGAGTACGAGTTGAAGCGCAGGAACAGCGCCGCGTCGCGCAAGGCCTCGCTGAAGATGCCCGCCAACTTGGCCACCTTGTCAAACATGGGCCTCTCCCAGCACGCGGTCCTTGATCTTTCGGCACGGGTGCCCGACGCAGACCGACCAGGCCGGCAGGTCCTGCGTCACCACCGAGCGCGCGCCGACCACGGTGCCCTCGCGGATCGACACATTCGGGTGCACGAAGCACTCCGCCGCGATCCACACGTGGTCCTCGATCGCGATGGGTCCGGTCACCAGGGGCCGCGACAGGCTGCGGATGTCGTGCGAGCCGGCGCACAGGAAGCTGCGCTGGCTGACGGCGACCTTGGAGCCGATGGTGATGCGGCCCATGCTGTAGCAGTCCACGCCGTCGCCCAGCGCGGAGAACTCGCCCATGGTCAGGTTCCAGGGCGCCCAGACGCGGCACGAGGGCGCGATGCGACAGCCCGCGCCGATGCGCGCGCCGAAGGCGCGCAGCAGGAAGCGCCGCCAGCCGTGCAGGGCCCAGCGCGGGGTCGGCCGAAAGGCCAGCAGCCAGACCAGCTCCCACGCGAGCCGGCGCAGCAGCGCGGCGCCGCCGAAACCGCTGCGGTAGCGCAGCGAGCGGAAATCGCTGAGGGAATCGCTCACTGCAGGACCTCCCGTGCAACGCGTGGCGGCGCTGGGCGCGGCGGGAGCGGCCGGGCCTCGCCCGGCACCACCGCCTCCAGCTGCGCGCGCAGGAACGCCCGGCCGGTGTGCCGCATCGCCGCCAGGCGCTGCTCCACGTCGGCCCAGTCGATGTCGCTGGCCACCAGCGAGCGCACGTTCGGCGCCGAGAACCCGGCGGCGAAGCGCCGCTCCAGGCCGACGGCGCGCAGCAGGTTCAGCGCGCGGGCGTTGGCGCTGGCCTTCTCGCCGGTGAGCCCGGCCACGATGAAGGGCTTGCGGAACAGCAGGGCGAACACTGTGCCGTGGAAGGAGTTGGTGACGACGAACTGCGCGTGCTGGACCAGCGAGACCCACTCGCCGGGATCGGGGTACACCGTGTGCCCGATCTCCGGCCAGCGCCGGTGCGGGTTGTGTGGCGACAGCACCGGGCAGCCGAGCTCGCGCGACACGCACTCGGCGCTGGAGCGGATGTTGTCGGGCGAGCGCAGTCCGTAGCAGAAGACGTAGGGCCCGTGGTGCGGGGCCGGCGCGCGCTCGGTCAGCGCCGAGTAGTCGCTGTGCAGCAGGGTCGGGTCCGGCACGTTGGCCGGCGGCTGGCCCGTGGCCCGTTCGACCAGGGCGACGCCGGAGGCCTCGCGCACGGAGATGGCGTCGAAGTGCTGCAGCAGGTAGGGCAGCTGCGCGGCCTCGGTGGGCGACACCTGGTCCCGGCCGAAGCTGGCGGCGTAGGCGATCTTGCGGGCGCCGAAGGACTCGGCGAAGGCCAGGAAGTAGTTCGGGTCGAAACCGAAATGCTGGGACGGGCTCCAGATCTGGTCGCTGCCCGCCACGATCAGGTCGAAGGCTCGGGCGGCGGCCAGCGAGGCGCGGTTGTCGCTGGGCGCGGCGGCGCGCCCGACGCCGAGGTGCTGCTCCCGAAACCGCAGGAACTTGTCGCGCTGGCCGGGGTGGCCGAAGTGCTGGTGGACGAAGGACGACAGCGCCAGGTAGGCCACCTTCACATTGGCCTTGAGCCGGGCGGGCGAGGTCGGCAGGCTGAGCCGGCCCCCGCGCTCGATGTGCACGGGCCGGTAGTCGATGAAGCTGGCGCGGTGGCCTTGCTCCGTCAGCCAGCGGCGCAGGGCGTAGGCCTGCAGCGCGGCGCCGTAGTTGTCGCTGAAGTGGAAGGTCAGGATGCCGACGTTCATCGCTTCACCATCGGGGTGGCGGTGCCGGGCACCGCGGGCTGCGGGGGCGTCTGCTGCGGGGCCAGCAGTTGCGCGAGCCTGTGCTGGAAGCGCGCGGCCACGGCCGGCCCGCCGAGGCGGGCGGTTTCCGTGTTCGCCAGTTCGGTGCGGTTCCAGTGGAAGTCCTCGCAGTACTGGCGCAGGCGCTCCCGCAGCGCGCTGGCGCTGCCGGCCTCGAACACGTAGCCGTTGCGCCCGTTTTCGATCAGGTCGCTGGCCCCGCAGCGGTTGCTGCAGATCACCGGCGTGCCGACCATCAGGGCTTCGTTGACCACCGCGCCCCAGCCGTCGAACCGGCTGGGCAGCACCAGCACGTCGGCGCCCGCCATGGCGGCCACGGTCTCGGCGTTGGGCAGGCCGGGCGAAAAGCTCACCCGTTCGGCGATGCCCAGCCGCGCGGCCAGCCGCCGCAGCGCCGGTTCTTCCGGGCCCTGGCCGAGGAGGCGCAGGCGCGCCGTGGGCACGTCGAGCTGGCTGAAGGCCCGCAGCAGCAGGTCGACGCGCTTGCGCGGAATCAGCTGGCCCACGTACAGCACCTGCAGATGGCCGTGCGACACCGGCGTGCGCGGCACCGGCGTGGGGTCCACCACGTGCACGAAGGGCACGGTGCGCGAGCGGGGGTAGCCGCAGGCCGCGAAGAACCGGGCGCCGCCATAGCGGCCCGCGTGGCCGATGCAGAACACGCCGCTCAAGTGCCGGCGGTGGCGCAGCGCGTCCCAGGTGTAGACCAGCCAGCGCGGCAGCAGACGCGCGCCCGGCTCGTAGCGGTTCTCCGTCATCAGGAAGCGGTGCACCGGCGCGCCCCGGCTGGCCTGGAAGGCCGCCAGCGGCAGCGCGAAGCCGCGCAGGCCGAAGAACACCTGCACCGAGCCGGGCAGCGTGGCCAGCTCGGCGACCTGCGCCGGCGTGGGCGCGACGTGGACCTGGATGCGGCCGGTGTCGGGCTGCGGGTAGCCGCGGTCGCGGTAGTGCGCGGGCAGGGCCTGCGTCACGCACCAGTGCACGGTGTTGCCGGGCGTGTTCGCCAGCTCGCGGATGTACGCGGCCTGGTGGAACATCAGGTAGGAATGCCAGAAGACGAAGTGCATGTCGGATCGGCCTGTCAAATGGGGTCAAGCGGTGGCGGGCTGGAACAGGCGCGAGACGCCCGAGCCCATGCGCTGCGACACCCAGCGCGTCAGCACCGAGAACACCAGCAGCGGCACCAGGGCCAGGAGCAGCAGCGCGAGCGGGCCGTAGGGGTAGCTCTGGGCTTCCAGCCAACGGATCCAGGCGGTCTGCGTCAGGTAGATCTCCAGGGTCAGGCCGCCCAGCAGCGCGACCACGGGAAACAGCGGCGTGGACCGCAGGGGCTTGAGCAGCGCCTCCGAGGCGAAGACGTGGAAGCAGCCATAGACGATCGGGTACAGCAGGGCCTGGAACACGAACTGCAGATGGCCCAGGCCGAGGCGCAACAGCGTGAGCTTGGCGACGAGGAACAGCAGCAGGCCGCTCAGCAGCCAGGCGATGGCGGCGGGGCCGAGCCGGGGCGTCAGGCCCAGGCGCGCGACCAGGCAGCCCATCAGCGTGAGGCCGAAGTAGTTGATCCACTTGAAGTGGTTGGCCCAGGTGAAATCGTTGCCCCGCCCTTCCACGACGAAGGTGGACAGGTCCAGCTGGCTGTAGAACAAGGCGTAGGGCACCAGCAACAGCGCCATGGCCGTGGCGATGCCGGTGGGGCGCAGGCGCGCCAGGTAGAACACCGGCACGTAGAACACCATGACCGCGGAGATGAACCAGAACGGCGTGGGCCAGACGAAGACCGCCGCCAGTTCGGCGATGCCGCCGACGTGGACCATGCCGGCCGCGAGCATGGCGCAGGCCACGATGAGGACGGCGGGGTAGAGGCGAACCACCCGTTTGCGCAGGTAGGTCGACAGCGAAGGCGGCGCGCCCCCCGCCGCCTCGGCGTTCAGGCTCTTGGCCAGGCCAAAGCCCGAGAGGAAGAAGAAGAGCGAGTTGCCGATGGCGCCGCCCGTGGCGATGCGCGGGTCCGGCACGAAGGCGTCCAGGTGCGACAGGGTGATCAGCACCGTCGCCAGGCACAGCATCAGCGTGGTGTCCGTGTCTCTGTGTGTCATGTCAGGCTCCCAGGGGGGGTGAAGGCTTCGCGGTCCATGGGCCATGCGCGCGCCGCCGCTCGCGCGCGCCGGGCCCGCAGGTCCGAGGGCATGGCCCGCAGGTTCAGTTGCAGGATCAGCACGAGGATCCAGAGCGAATAGGGGTTGCCCACGCCGATCAGGTACCGGTTGAAGACCGACTGGGCCAGGATGAAGACCACCATCAGCCCGGCCATGAACAGCGGGTAGTGCGGCGGCTGGGCCTGCAGCCCGTGCTTGAGCGCACGGCAGCCGGTGACCGCGAAGGCCAGCACGATGAGCGAGCCGAAGAACAGCCCGTGCTCCAGCGCCAGGTTGATGTACGAGCTCTCGACCGGGAAGCCGATGATCTCGGGCAGGGCCGAGCGGATGCCCCGCCCCGTGAACAGCAGCGCGCCGTCGGAGAACACCAGTTCGACGCCGGCACGCCAGAGATCGGTGCGCCCGGTGGCGCCGGACTCCACGCCCCGCGTGGGCGAGTCGACATCGAGGATGAGGGACAGGTAGTCCTTGATGTCGGCCCACTTCAGAAGCACGAGCGCCAGGCCGGCGAGCACCGCCAGCGCCAGGCCCATGCGCGCACGGCGCGAGCCGCGCCAGGCGATCAGGGTGACGCCCGTCGCGCCGGTGATGGCCAGCGCCAGCATCCCGGCGCGCGCGGACGCGGCCAGCAGCACGCACAGGCACAGCCCCGCCATGGCCAGCGCGAACAGCTGTCGGGGCCGTTGCCGCACGGCCAGGCTGTGCTGGAAGAACAGCAGCGCCCCCCCGCCGTAGACCAGCCCGCTCAGGTTGGGGTGCATGCCCAGCGGTTGGTAGCGCACCAGCCCCTGGCCGTACTCCACGTGGCCGGCGAGCGAGGCGAACAGGGCCTGGGGCTCCACCAGCAGCAGCGTGCCGAGCAGCGCGACATAGGCCCACCGGAACACGGCGACCAAGCCGTCCGCCCGGCCGTGCCGGACCATCAGGGCGATGGCCGCCAGCACCAGCAGCAGCATGGCGCCGTACATCGTCGACAGCGCGTTGCCCCTGGCCCAGGCCACCAGCATGGCGAACAGGAAGGCGGCGCTGAACAGCCATTCGACGAGGCTGGGCCGGATGCGCAGCGTGTCGCCCGACAGCAGGGAAAAGAAGCCGGCCATCAGCAGCAGGCTGATGGCGCCCATCTGGGCGGCCTGAAGCGCCGGCCCTTCGTAGTACCAGCCCGTGAGGTAGATGGCGCCGCCCAGCAACCAGCGCGACAGCTGCGTGCTCAGCCCGCGCATGGGGTACCTCTCGGGACGAAGGCCGCGTGCAGCGCCTGCATCGCGGGCCGCCAGTGGGCCGAGCCCGTGACGTGCCACAGGAGCGACAGCGTGCCGACCAGGCGGCGCGGCTGGTCGGTCGAGAACAGCAGGCGGTGCTGGCCGCGCGCCAGCGCATAGGCCAGCGCCAGCGCCCCGGTCGCGGTCATCGGGTCCGTGCCGGGGGGCAGGAGGCTGGCCAGCTGGTCCTTGAGCCGCGGGTCCTGTTCGATCCGCTGCGCGATGGCCGGGGCGATGCACCGGAACGCGCCGTGCTGGATGTCCGTGGGCCCCGCCGGCGGCCCTTCGGTGCCGGGCAGGGGGCAGCGGTACTGCCGCACCGCCCCAAAGCGCACCAGCCGGGCGGCGGATTCGCCGGTGGAACTGCCATAGGCGCCCAGCTGGCCCTGGGCCACGCGGCGCTCGAGCAGCGGCTCCAAGGGCGCCAGCGCGTCGTGCGCCTGCGCCTCGTGCAGCAGCAGGCCCTCCACCCGCTCGGTTTGCAGCAGGCGCAGGCTGGTGTCGAAGGAGCGGGCGATGAAGTCGGGGTGGAACTGCGCGGGCGCGGCGCGCTGGGCCATGCCTTTGAGCACCGCGCTGCGCAGCCCCGGCACGCGCTGGGCCAGGGGCCGGACGATGGCGCGCGCCGTGTGCAGCAGGCCGGGCGAGGCGGGGCGCGCCAACCCGGCCTTGGTGAACACGGTGACGGGCTCCTGCCGGCCCTTGAGGGCCTCGCCCAGCACCGCTTCCGACATGCCCAGCCCATAGGGTGGCGCGGTGTCGAAGTGGCGCAGCCCCATGTCCAGCGCGGCGTGCACCAGCCGCAGGGCGTTGGCTTTTTCATGGCCGCCCTTGAGGCGGCCGCAGCCAAAGCCCAGGCGCTGGGCGATGAGGGCGGCGTGGCTGTCCATGGTCATGCCGTGGCCGCCTCGCGGCCCAGCTGGTCGGCCAGGCGGGCCGTGAGCGCCATGGCGGTGAACGTGGGGTTGGCGTAGCTGGAGGTGCGGAACACCGCGGCGCCCGCCACGTACAGGTTGTGGGTGCCGAACACGCGCAGTTCGCGGTCGACCACGCCGTCGCGCGGGTGGTGGCCCATGCGGGCGCCGCCGCACTGGTGGTAGGTGTCGGTGGCCCGGTCCAGCGCGCGCGGGTCCTCGTCGGCGAGCAGCGGATCGATCTCCACGCGGGCCAGCCCGGCGGCCTGCAGGCTGCGCCCGGCGCGGCGCACGAAAGCGGCCATGGCCTGCACCTCGGGCCGCCCGCCGATGCGCCAGTCCAGCGCGGCCAGGGGCATGCCGAAGCGGTCCTTGCGCTGGTGGTCGAGGGCGATGCGGCTGTCGTCGCGGGGCAGTTGTTCGGCGTGCATGACGAGCCAGACGCCCCGGTCGGCCGGGTTGTAGATGCGGTGGTGCCGCAGGTACTGCACGGCCATCGGCAGCCAGGCGCTGCCCATGCCCCGCACGTGGCGCAGCACCTCGCCCAGGCCCTGGCGCGGCAGGGCGCCGCGGGTCAGCGAGCGGGCCAGCACCTTCAGGTGCTGCAGGTGCTCGGCGATGCTGGACTCGAACGCGAAGTAGCCCGAGACCTGGAGCGCGGGGTCCGCACCGGTGTTCAGCCGCAGCTTGGGCTGGTACTTGTGGCCGCCCAGCACGATGTTCTGGAAGGTGCGCAGGAAGCGCGGCCTGTCGAGCGGGTGCACCTGGCCGCCGCGCATTTCCAGGTGGTCCTGGAAGCCGGCGCCGAGCCAGGGGTTGGCCGCCCACGGGGCCTGGGGCTGCTCGGCCGCGCAGGCCAGCAGCAGGCGGGCGATTTCGATGGTGCCGTTGGCCAGCACGACGCGCGGGCTGCGCAGGGTGGCCGAGCGGCCGTCGGGCCGCGCCACGCGCACGGCAGCGACGCACTGGCCGTCGGCCGACAGCTCCAGGCCGGTGGCGTGGGCGTGCAGCAGGACGGTGAGCCGGGGCGCGTGGCGCAGGCGCTCGCCGAAGTACCGGGCCATGGCGGGCTCCTTGAGCCAGCGGGTGAGGAACAAGGTGAAGCCCGGGATCTCGGGGTAGCCGTTGCCGAACAGCTTGTGCGCCTGAGGCGTGTCCTCGTCGAGTGCGTCGGCCAGGCGCAGCTCCCGGGCCACGGCGTCGTACCAGGGCAGCAGGTCTTGGTAGGCGATCGGCCAGGGCGCGTCGGACACGCCCGCGCGGGCCTCGAAGTCGGACGGCACGAAGCCGGTGAGCTGGCCGCCCCAGAGGTTGGAGGTGCCGCCCAGCGCGCGCCCGCGCGCCATGGCGATGCCGTTGTGGGCGCGGCCGATGACGCTGGCCTCGTTGAGCTGCTGCGCCGGAGTTTCGAAGCCGCCGCCGCCGGTCTCCAGCACCAGCACGCGCTGGCCCTGGCGCTCCAGCAGCACCGCCAGCAGCAGGGCCACCGTGCCGCCGCCGACGACGATCACGTCGTGCGGCGTGTCGGGGGGCGGGGCGTGGACGAGGTCGACGATCATGCGGCGCCTTTCGTGGCGTGCAGGCGCTGCACCGCGCGCGTGGCGGTGAGCCAGACCAGGGCCTCGCCCAGCACCATGGCGCCCACCACGCCCGCCATGCCGGCGCCGCGCCAGACCAGCCAGGCCACCACGAGCGAGACCACGGCGGCGGCCAGGCTCTGCGCGGCCAGGCCGGCGTGGCGGTTGATGGACATGAGCACGACGCGCGGGACCTGGGTGGCCGAACACACGGCGGCGTAGAGCAGGAACAGCGCCATGCCGCTGGCGGTGAAGGGGATCTGGCCGTGGGTCCAGACCTCCAGCAGGTGGGGCGAGGCCGCGTACACCAGCGCGGCGCCGGCCACCGCGATCAACAGGCCCAGGCGCTTGGCCCGGCGGTAGAGCCGCCAGAAGGCGGCGTCGTCCCGCTGGCCCTTGAGGGCCGTGAGCTCGGGCCAGAGCGGGTTGCTCAGGGCGTTGGTGACCTGCACCACGACCCGGGCGATGGTGCGGTAGGTGTTGAACACGGCGGTGGCGGCGGGGCCCAGGGTGGCGGCCACCAGCAGCGTGAAGCCCTGCAGGCTCAGCGCGTTGGTGAGCGAGAGCGAGAGGAACAGCATGCCGGGTGCCGCGGTCTGGCGGATGTCGGCCGCGTTGGCGTGGCGCAGGCCCCAGCGCAGGAAGTCGGTGCGCCGCTGGCTCAGCCAGAGGCTGAGCAGCGTGTAGCCCAGGCGCGCCAGCAGCATGGCCGCGGCGACGCCGATGAAGCGCTGCGTGAGCGCCAGGCCGACCAGGCCGCCGGTCCAGTCGACCAGGCGGCCGGTGGTCACCAGGTAGGTGCCGGCCGCGTAGCCGCCGGTGGCCTTGTAGATGACCTCGGCCAGGCTGCAGAACAGGCTGAGCACGACGCTCAGCGACAGCAGCATGAGCACCGCCTTCCAGCCGGGCGCCTGCAGTGTGCCGGCGGGCAGCAGCAGCAAGGTGCCGCCCACGGCCAGCAGGGCCAGCAGCGAGACCGCCGCCACGAAGGCCACGGCGCTGTGGAACACCTCGACGGCGCGCGCCTTCTGGCCTTGCGTGATCAGGCCGATCATGCGGTTGCACGCGGCGTGGGAGATGCCGGCGTCGGCCATCGACAGGTAGAAGGGCAAGGCCGTCAGGGCCAGCCAGTAGCCGTAGGTGGCCATGTCCCAGTAGTGCAGGAACAGCGGCAGCGAGACCAGCTGCGTGCCGATGCTCACCGCCTGCGCGTAGCCGTAGGCGCCCGCGCCCGAGGCCATGCGCCGCGCCAGGGGCGAGCGGGCCAGGGCCGATGGGCGCAAGGGCTGGGGGAGCAACATGGCCGTGCGTCCGCTGGGTCAGTGCTCGCCGGACACCGCCACGGCGTAGCCGTGGGTCTTGAGCAGGGCGTGGCGGCGGGCCTGCGCCAGGTCGGCGGCCACCATCTCCGTCACCATCTCGCGCAGGGCGATCCGCGGCACCCAGCCCAGCGAGGCCTTGGCCTTGGCGGGGTCGCCCAGCAGCGTCTCCACCTCGGTGGGGCGGAAGTAGCGCGGGTCCACCTGCACGATCACCTGGCCCGGCCGCAGCGCCGGCGCATGGTCGCCCTCGACGGCCTGCACGATGGCCCGCTCGTTCGCGCCCTCGCCCTCGAAGCGCAGGCTGATGCCCAGTTCGCGCGCGGCCATGTCGATGAACTGGCGCACGCTGTACTGCACGCCGGTGGCGATGACGAAGTCCTCGGGCCGTTCCTGCTGCAGCATCATCCACTGCATGCGCACGTAGTCCTTGGCGTGGCCCCAGTCGCGCAGCGAATCGAGGTTGCCCATATACAGGCAGCGCTCCAGTCCCTGCGCGATGTTGGCAAGGCCGCGCGTGATCTTGCGGGTGACGAAGGTCTCGCCGCGGCGCGGCGACTCGTGGTTGAACAGGATGCCGTTGCAGGCGTACATGCCGTAGGCCTCGCGGTAGTTCACCACGATCCAGTACGCGTAGAGCTTGGCCACGGCGTAGGGGCTGCGCGGGTAGAAGGGCGTGGTTTCCTTCTGCGGGATCTCCTGCACCAGGCCGTACAGCTCGGAGGTGCTGGCCTGGTAGAAGCGCGTCTTCTTCTCCAGCCCGAGGATGCGGATGGCCTCGAGCAGGCGCAGCGTGCCCATGCCGTCCACGTCGGCGGTGTACTCGGGGCTCTCGAAGCTCACCGCCACGTGGCTCTGCGCGCCGAGGTTGTAGACCTCGTCGGGCTGCGTTTCCTGCACGATGCGGATCAGGTTGCTGGTGTCGCTCAGGTCGCCGTAGTGCAGGTGGAAGCGGGCGTCGTCGATGTGCGGGTCCTGGTAGATGTGGTCCACCCGCTGGGTGTTGAACTGGCTGCTGCGGCGCTTGATGCCGTGCACGACGTAGCCCTTGTCGAGCAGCAGCTCGGCGAGGTAGGAGCCATCCTGGCCGGTGACGCCGGTGATGAGGGCGACGCGGGGCTTGGCGTGGGGGAGGGGCGGGTTGGTGGTCATAGCGCGGCGATCGGCAATTGGCGGAGGGCGGTGGTCTGGAGGAAGTCCTGGTAGGTCAGTGCCAGTCCCTGGGGCAGGTCGACCTGGGCCCGCCAGCCCAGGCTGTGCAGGCGGTCGCTGTTCATGAGCTTGCGCGGCGCGCCGTCGGGTTTGCTGGCGTCGAAGCCGATGCGGCCCTTGAAGCCCACGACGCGGGCGATGCCGTGCGCGAGTTCGGCGATGCTCAGGTCCGACCCCGAGCCCACGTTGATGTGGCTGAGCATGGGCTGCGTGTGCTGCGCGTAGCGGGCCTTGGGCAGGTTCATCACGTGCACGCAGGCGGCGGCCATGTCGTCGACGTAGAGGAACTCGCGCAGCGGCGCGCCGCTGCCCCAGATGGCGACCTCGGGCGCGTCGATCTCCTTCGCTTCATGGAAGCGGCGGATCAGCGCGGGGATGACGTGGCTGTTGTCCGGGTGGTAGTTGTCGCCCGGCCCATACAGGTTGGTGGGCATGACGCAGCGGTAGTCCACGCCATGGCTGGCACCGAACTGGCGGTTGTAGCTTTCGCACAGCTTGATGCCGGCGATCTTGGCCACCGCGTAGGGCTCGTTGGTGGGCTCCAGCGGCCCGGTGAGCAGGGCCTGCTCGCTCATGGGCTGGGGCGCCAGCCGGGGGTAGATGCAGCTGGAGCCGAGGAACAGCAGCTTCTGCACGCCGTTGCAGAACGCGGCTTCGATCACGTTGGCCGCGATCATGAGGTTCTGGTAGATGAAGTCGGCGGGGAAGACGTTGTTGGCGTGGATGCCGCCGACCTTGGCCGCGGCGAGGTACACCTGCTTCGGCTGGATCCGCGCGAAGAAGGCGCGCACGGCGGCCTGGTCCGTCAGGTTGAGCTCGGCGTGCGTGCGGGTGAGCAGGCGGCTGGCCGGGTGGCCGGCGGCGAGCAGCCGGCGCACGATGGCCGAGCCGACCATGCCGCGGTGGCCCGCGACGTAGATGCTGTCGGGTGTGTTCATCAGCAAGCGCCTTCCTGTCTGAGAACCACGCGCACGGTGCGCAGCATGATCACGAGGTCGTACCAGAGCGACCAGTTGCGCACGTACCAGAGGTCCATGTTGATGCGGTGTTGAAAGGTGCTGGCGCTGCGGCCGCTGATCTGCCACAGGCCGGTGATGCCGGGGCGGGCCTTGCCGTAGGCGGCGATGCTCTTGCCGTATTCGCCGAGCTCGCGGGCCAGCAGCGGGCGCGGACCGACCAGGCTCATCTCGCCGCGCAGCACGTTGATGAGCTGGGGCAGCTCGTCGATGCTGGTGCGTCGGATCAGGCGGCCGATCGGGGTGACCCTGGGGTCGTTGGCCAGCTTGAAGTTGCTGGCCAGGTACTGCACGTAGAGCTTCTCGTTCTCGGTTTTCCAGCGCTCCAGCGCGGCGTCGGCGTCCATCACCATGCTGCGGAACTTGATGAAGTCGAACAGCTGGCCGTCCACGCCCACGCGCTTCTGCACGAAGAAGACCGGGCCGGCGTCGTCGCGCTTGATGCGCCAGGCGACCCAGGCCAGCAGCGGCGCCAGCAGCACCAGCAGGGTGGCCGCGCCCACGATGTCGAGCGCGCGCTTGAGCACCTGCGGGCCGCGGCGGTTGAGGTTGTTGCGGGCGCGCAGCAGCAGCACGTCGTGGCTGAAGAAGTGCGAGACCTCCATGCCGTAGATGGGCAGGCCGCCGAGTGCGGGCACCATAACGAGGTCGTCGCGGGTGAGCATGAGCTCCTGCGCGAGTTCGCGCAGCCAGTTGTTGTCGCGCAGGCCCAGCACCCCCACCAGCTGGTGGGGCCCGGGCCGCGCGAGGAAGTCGCGCACGCCGGGCGTGAGCGCCGTGGGCGCGACCACGTGCCCGCCGGCGAGCTTGACCAGCCGCGCGCCGGGGTCGGGGCAGACGACGGCCACCGGCCGGTAGCCCAGCAGGGGCTCGCTGGCCAAGGCGGCGGCGGCCTTCTCGACGTCGCCAGGGTGGCCGATGAGCACGTAGGGTTGCGTGAGCAGGCCGGCGCGCAACAACAGGCCGCGCACCGCCAGGCGGGCCAGCGGCAGACAGATGAACACCAGGCCCCAGGTGGCGCCGGTCCACAGGCGGGAGAGCGGCCACTTGGCGAGGTAGATGACCATGGCGTCGAGCAGGGCCGCGAGCACGATCACCTGGATCAGCTGGCGCGCTTCGTCCCACCAGGGTTTGCGGCGGTGCGCTGTGTAGTGGCCCTGCACGGTCCACATCCAGCTCACCATGGCCACGGCGATGGCGGCGAACAGGGTGAGGCGCAGGTGGCCGTTGGCGGCCCACCAGACGTTCATGGCCTGCGAGAGGCTCACCTCGTCGCGAAGCCACGCCGGCAGGCGCCCGGCGATGAAGCACAGGCCGAGCACGCACAGGTCGGTGAGCACCAGCCAGGCCCTGACCTGTTGTTCGCGCCGGCCGAGGTCGGCCCAGGGCGCGAGGCTGTGGGCGAGGTCGTGTTCGGTGTGGAGCGGGACGACGACGCCCGGTCCGCCTTGCGCGGATCGGCGCCTCTCCAGCCCTTGGGCGTGCGCGCGGGCCATGTCAGGGCCCACCGCGGATGCTGGGGTTGGACGGGCGCGCCCTGTGTGGGTGCTTGGTATGCACCTGGAGGGCGCATGGCAAAGGCTGGCGGCTGAAGCACGGCATGCATGACTCCCTGCGTGTCGGGGTGGTTGGGGGGTAAGGCGCGGACAGGCGGGGCCCGCGCTCGCCAATTCATTCTTGGAGCCCGCCCCTGGGTCGCATGTAACGAAGCTTGAGTTGAGCCGCGTGATGCATGCGACCGATACCCGCGCGGAAATTCGTTCGCGCGCATCGGTGTACAGCGCGCCAGAATTGATGGAACTTATGCTCGCGAGAAGGGCTCAGTCGCCCAGGAGGTAGCCAAGATGCGGGTGGCCGAAGCGATCGAGACGGATGCGAAAACCGAGCGCGAATTGCGCGCGCTGTCCAAGGGGCGGCGCGTGCAGGCCCGTGTGCAGCAGCGCGCCCGGTTGATCCTGCTGGCGGCGCAGGGCTGGCGCAACAAGGACATCGCCGAGGAGGTGAAGCTCGATCGGCGCCAGGTGGCCTTGTGGCGCCGGCGCTTCATCGAGGGTGGCGTCCAGGCCTTGCTGCAGGACGCGCCGCGTTCGGGGCGCGCGCCGAGCGTGACCGCCGCGGTCGAGTGGTACGTGTTGCGCGCGACGCGGGACGAGCAGCCGGCCGCGGGCACGAACTGGAGCACGCGCAGCCTGGCGGCTTACCTGGGTCTCAGCGCCACGACCGTGCGCCGGGTGTGGCAGCGCCACGGCATCGCGCCGCACCTGTCCGCGCGCCCCCGCCGATAAGTACAGAACAGATTGGCGCAGCCGCGCCGCGAGGCCACGCTCGAATGCGTGATCGGGGCGTGAGGCTTACATCCCGACACGGCGTTTCGTGGGCGAACGGCCACGGCGCGCGGGGATCAGATGGCCGAGATGTCGGTCTGCACCGGCCAGTGCAAGGCGCTGGTCTGGCTGTCGCGGGTGCCGAAGCGGTGCTGCAGCAGCACCGTGTATTGCCCCGGGCGGGTGCTGCAGAGGCGGTAGCCGTCGGCCGTGGGGCTGAGCTGGACGCCGCTGTTCGGGTCGGCCTGCAGCTCCCAGGTGCCGAGTTGGGGCGCGGCGCGGCGCAGCGAGACACAGAACCCGTGCTTCAGGTTGGAGAGCACCACCAGGCGCTGCTGGGCACTGGCCTCGCCGCCGGCGGAGGCGTCGAGCTGGCGCGGGTGGCTGTTCTCCAGCACGCGCATCACCGGCGGAATGACGATGCGGAAGTCCAGCGCGGCACTGGCATTGCCCCGCGGTGCCCACGCGCTGTCGCCCATGCCGGTGGCCGGCGCCAGCAGCAGCGCGCAGGCGGCCGCGGCGGGCAGGAACGGGCGAAGGGGGGTGGACATGCACCCCTTATCGTGCTTTTGGGCCCGAACTTGAATGGGGCGAGGCCCCGTTCGTCAGCGCTTATTCATTGCGCTGCACCGGGAGGCTCACCGACACGCTCTCGCGCCGGCGCACCTCCAGCAGGGCCTGGCCCTTGTCGACCACGCCCCAGGGCAGCGGTAGGCTGTCGTTGCGCACGCTGAGCGTGCGCGGCCCGCTGGCCACGAAGGGGAATTCGAAGCGGCCCTGGCTGTCGGTGCGCACGGCGTAGCGGTTGTCCAGGTAGACGGTGGCGTTGGGCACGCCGGCCTCGCTGGCCTCCTGCGTGCCGTTGCGGTTGGTGTCGAAATACACCGTGCCTTCGATGCGCCCGCCGCCGTCGGCCGCGCGCCCGCCCAGGGGCACGCTGCGGCTGCCGGCCTCGAACTCGTAGCGCAGCAGCACGTAGAACGAGCGGTCCGAGTCCGGCACGGTGAGCGGCAGAAAGGGCGCCAGCGGGTCCAGCGAGGGCGCGAGGCGGCTGCGGCCGGTGGAGCGGTTGTAGTGGGCTTCCAGGCTCCAGCGCGGGTCGATGCGCCAGTTGGCGCTCAGGTTCAGGCTGTGGCGCGACTGACCGTTGTCGCCGCGCTCGGTGGCGAGGTTGCCGCGCAGGCCGGCGCGGTTGCCCAGCGGCGCGGACAGGCTCAGCGCGGCGTTCCAGGCGTTCTCGGCGGGCTGGACCTGGAAGGCGTCGTAGTTGCGCAGGCCGAGGCTGGTGGAGACCGCCCAGCCCTGTTGCGTGGCCCACTCTTGGTCCCAACTCAGCCAGCGCGAGTCGGGCTCGCCCTGGCCGTGCGTGAGTTCCAGGCGCAGGCCGGTGGTGCCCCAGCCATTCTGGAAGCGCCAGTCGCCCCAGGTGCTCCAGGCGTCGCCGTCGAAGCGGCGCAGCGTGGCGCCGGCGCCCAGGCTGTGGTCGCGGTTGAGGCGCCAGCGGGCCGAGCCGGTGGCGAAGGTGCCGCTGCCGCTGCGCCCGCTGAGGGAGTCGAGCCAGTCGATGGAGCCCTCGGCCGACCACTGCCGCGTGCGCCAGGCCGTGCGCGCGTAGGCGCCGACCAGGTCGTTGGCCATGGGCAGGTTCGCCCAGCTCAGGTCCGGCTGCAGGCGGTAGGCGCCCAGGCCGTGGGTGCGCGGGCCGTCGTCCCATTCGCCGTCGAACCAGAAGCCGCTGCGCGAGCCGCTGAACTGGCTGGAGCGGGTGCTCATCAGCTGGCCCTGCAGGCGGTAGCCGGCGTCTTCGCGCCGCAGGGCCAGCAGGGTGGAGTCGGCGTTGACGGTGTCGCTCGGCTGAGCGGGGGTGTCCAGCACCGACACGCGCCGCCCGTCCTCGTGGCGCAGGGCGAGCGTCCAGCCCTGGGTGGCCAGCGGGTTGGCCTCGTCGGCGCCGAGGCGCCACTGGCCGCCGAAGGCCGTGCGCTGGCCGGGCAGGCGGCGAAAGCCGTTGGCCGGCAGGAAGTCGAGCCGGCCGGGTTCGCCGGTGCTGGCCTGCAACTGCAGGCCGCGGCCCGGGTTCTCCCACTCGGCGCTGGCGCCCTGCAGCAGCGCGCTGGGCACGAACACGCGCGCCGGCAGGCGCAGGATGCCCGGCATGGGCGGGTTGATCACGCCCAGTTCGTGGCTGGCCAGCCAGCCGCCGTCCAGCGGCATGGCGCGCTGGCGCAGCGTCAGCGTGCCGCTGCTGTCGGCCGGGGTGTAGGTGCCATCGATGGACAGGCTGCCGTGGTTGGGCGTTTCCAGGAGGCCGTACAGGCCGTAGCCGATGCGGGTGCGGCGCTGCTGGTCGAAGGGCAACGAGCCCACGCGCGCCTCCAGCCGCAGGTAGCGCGGCCAGCCGTCGCGGTCGTAGGGATAGTCGGCGGCGGTGTCCGCCGGTTCGGGCGGCAGGTTCTCGATCACGCGGTCCACGTAGGGCGCGGCGCCGCCGGCGGGCGGGGCCTCGCCGGTCTGGGCGCCCAGCCAGGGCGTCCAGGCGCCCAGGAGGATCAGCAGGCCGAGGCGCGGACGCGGCATCGGGGCCTTCACGGCGCGAAGCGGGCGTCCAGCGGCAGGCGGTTCTTGCCCCACTCCAGTTGGCCCTTGACCGTCAGCGGAAAGTGCAGCTCGGGCGCGGGCTTGCCGTTCTCCGGCACCGGGAGGATCGCCACCGAGCGGGTCTCGCCCGGCAGGATGGGCAGGTCGGCCGGCGCCATTTCCACGCGCGTGCCGCGGGCGTCGGTGCCGTTGACGAAGCCCTCCAGCCGGCCATGGGCGTTGCCGCTGTTGCGCACGTCGACCACGGCGGTGGGCTGGCCTTGCACCGTGACCACGCGCGTGCCGGTGATGGCCAGCTGCGGCGCGGCGTCGCCGACGCTGGCGTAGACGATCACGCCGATGCGCCCGCCCACCGGGAAGTTCAGGTCGCCCTGCACGCGCGTGGTGTCCAGGCCTTCGATCATCAGCGCGAAGCGGCACTCGCGCGCCGGCGTGCCCGGCGGCGGCGCGATCTCGAAGCGGTAGCGGTAGCGCGCGCCGGGTTCGATGGTGAGCTCGCGCCGCTCGATCGCCACCCAGGGGCGGCAGCTGTCGGGCGCCAGGGCGTCGCTGAAGTCCACCGACTGGTCGGCGCGCAGGCTCCAGTCGTTCGTGTAGAGGCGGTAGCTGCCCTTCTGCAGGCCCGCGTGCTGGATCTCCACCACCTGGCGCGAGGCCTCGCCGGCCTTGAGCTGCAGCTCGAAGCGGGGCGGCGTGATGTAGGCGGCGAAGCCCTGCGCCCCGGCGGGGACGGTCTGGAGGGAGAGTGCGCCGGCCCCGGCGGCGAGCAGCAGGCGTGTCAAGGAGGCGATGCGCATGGGGCGTTCAGTCCACGTCCAGTTCGAAATGGAAGTCCAGGCGGCGGCTGTTGGCGGTCCAGTCCGGGTTGGCGCGCAGGTGCACCTGCAGTTGGTCCTGCAGCGTCGGGCCGGGGATGGGGCCGGCGTACACCAGGGCCCTCTCGCCGGACAGCAGCCGCCCGGCCTGCAGCCGGCCCTGGGTGGTCCAGACGGCCTCGACGCGGGAGGCCTGGTCCGAGGGCAGCACCATGTAGACGCGGCCGCTGCGGCCGGCCCACTGGCGGGTGTCGATGCGCACGTTCACGCGCAGCCAGGCCTCCATGCCCTGCCCGAAGGGCTGGCCGGGCTTGAGCGGCAGCCACTGCATCTGCACATTGGGCGGAACGGTGTAGCTCTGGGAATCGTCCAGGCGGTGCGGGTTGGCCGCCGCCGGCAGGGCCAGCGTGGCGCCCAGCAGGGCGCTGGCCAGGCGGGCCCGTGGGCGCGCGCGGCTCATGGCGCGCTCAGGGTGTAGGTCACCCGCCCGTTGTAGGTGCCCGCCGCGCGCACGGCGTTGTTGGCGTAGCTGAAGCTGTGGCAGTTTTCGATGTAGGTGTTGCCGGGCACCGTGGCGAGGGTCTGCGTGGCGCCGCTGAAGGTGCCGGCGGGAATCACGTTCGGCACACCGCTGCCCGGGGCCGAGACGGTCCAGCTGATTTCGGTGAACGGGATCGTGTCGCCGGCGGCGCTGGTGAGGTTGCCGGGCGAGGTGACGCCGAGCGTGGCGCTGGCCGAGCCGCCGTTGCGGCGGTAGCCGGCGCCCACCATCACCTGGCTGGACGGCGTCGGGCAGGTGTTGTTGCCATCGCCGTACAGGCTGGTGGACTGGGTGCTGTCGCTGGTCATGGCCAGGTCGGTGCCGTTGCCCAGCTGGGCCGCCGGCACCGTGACCTGCACCAGGTTGATCGCGCCGTGGGTGCCCGTGGCGCCGTTGAAGTTGCCGCTGGCGTTGCTCACCGAACCATTGCCCACGTGCAGGAACAGGCGGCGGCTGCCGGAGTTGATGTTCAGCGACCAGGCGTGGGCGGTGGCCATGCCCGCCAGGCCCAGCAGCAGCAGGCCAGCACCGACGGCGGTTCTCAGGGGGCTCGAGGGCGCGGCGCGCGGCATGGTGTCTCGGGACCTAGGGCTTCCGGGGCGGCTCGTCGAGCGTCCCATCGGGGTGGCGGATCGGGTGGGGAGGCCGGGCGAAGGGGATGGTGTGTCCCCTTCGTTCGCCGGCGCAGGCCGGGGCCTGGTGTCACAGGGGGCTGAGCCTGCGGCCGGGCCCGCGCCTTCAGGGCATGGACGCGGTGTAGGTCACGCGGCCGTTGCTGGTGCCGTAGGTGCCGGGGGCCACCACGGCCGAGTTGGCGTAGCTGAAGGTCCAGTTGGCCGAGCGGTCCGTGACCTTGGTGCCGGAGGACAGGGAGACGTTGCTCGCCGCGCCCGCGCCGGTGTTCGGGATGACCGGGCTGGGCAGCGTGGCGGCCTGGTTGCTGGTGGCGGTGATCTCGGACCAGGCGATGGTGTCGGCGCTGGCGTTGGTCAAGGCGCCGGTGGTGGAGGCCGCCAGGGTGATCTGGCCGTTGTTGCCGATCACGCGCACCGGCACCACGTTGCCGGTGATGGTGCCGGCCGCCGCGCCGGTGCCGACGGCCGCCGGGTTGGCGGTGTAGTCGAACGTGACCGTGTCGATGGTGGTGTTGTTGGCCGGGGTGGCGGCGGCGGCGCCGGTGCCCACGCCCAGGAACAGCACGCGCGGCACGATGACGCGGAAATCCAGGCGGGCGGCGGCGTTGCCGGCGCCGGTGACCAGCTGGGATTCGGCGGACGCCATCAGGGGGGTGGCCAGGGCCAGGGCCAGGGCCAGGGCCGAGCGGAGCAGCAGGGAGTTCTTCACAAGGGTTCCTTCAAATTTGAAAAATTGAGTACTTTGTTGTGTACCACTTTGGTTCTACGTTGGGCCGAATGCTAGGCGCGGAAACTCCCTGTGACAATTCATCAGATAGGAAAAAGTCACGTTTTTCAAGCACTTGAGGCACATAGGTGACTTAGCGGTCGAAATTCGATCACAAATGGACGATTGTTTTGCTTAAGTTTTGTCTGGTATTGCCGTGTGCGTACCTTTGCCCGGCAGGCCATCAGAACAAAGGCAGCGTGGCGCCGGCCGGGGCGCGGGGCGTCGGCTTTTGATCGGGCGGCGCCTTTTCAGGGCCCAGGGCGGCCGGGGCCATGCCCAGGCGTTAGGTCTTTCTTTAGGCCGAGTGCTTGGGCAGGGTCGCAAAGTGGCTCAGGGGCAGCGCGCCGCCCGCCTTGACCTCCCCCAGGGAGAAGCTGGTGTGCAGGTCCTTGACGTTGGGCAGGTTGAGCAGGACCTCGCGTGCGAAGGCGCTGAAGTGGTGCAGGTCGCGGCTCACCACCTGCAGCTCGAAGGTGCCGGAGCCGCTGATGTAGTGGCAGGCCACCACCTCGGGGATGGCGCGGATGGCCTGTTCGAGCTGGCGCGTGGTGTCGCCGTTGTTGCGGTCGGCGTCCAGCCGCACGAAGGCCAGCACCCCCAGGCCGAGCTTGTCGCGGTCCAGCACGGCGCGGTAGCCCTGGATGAAGCCCCGCTCTTCCAGTGAGCGCACGCGCCGCCAGCAGGGCGCCGGCGACAGGCCCACGCGCTGCGCGAGCTCGGCGTTGGTGAGCCGGCCATCGGCTTGCAGTTCTTGCAGGATCGAGAGGTCAAACTTGTCCAGTGTTTCCATGATGGGCGGAATGAAGAAATATTCTTTCTGAATGATGCGAATTCCGGGCATGAAAAGCAAACACCTATCGGAAGCTGGGGCATACACTGCGCGGCAGACTGGGGGCCGGTCCCTACCCGGGGCCGGCCCCCGCACGCCTGCGTCCACGAGACGCCCCGCCCACGAAGGAGACAGAACATGAACGCGCCGCTGCCCGAGCACATCCGCCAGGCCCTGGAAACCGTCACCCTGGACGACAAATACACACTGGACCACGGCCGCGCCTTCATGAGCGGGGTGCAGGCCCTGGTGAAGCTGCCCATGCTGCAGCGCCAGCGCGACGCGCTGATCGGCAAGAACACGGCGGGGTTCATCAGCGGCTACCGCGGTTCGCCGCTGGGGGGCTATGACCAGTCCCTGCAGAAGGCGGCGCCGCACCTCAAGAAGCAGAACATCGTCTTCCAGCCCGGCGTGAACGAGGAGCTGGCGGCCACGGCGCTGTGGGGCACGCAGCAGCTGGGCTTCGCGCCCCCGGGCACGAACCGCTTCGATGGCGTCTTCGGCATCTGGTATGGCAAGGGCCCGGGCGTGGACCGCTGCTCCGACGTGTTCAAGCACGCCAACATGGCCGGCACCAGCCCCTGGGGCGGCGTGATCGCGGTGGCCGGCGACGACCACGTGGCCAAGAGCTCCACCGCCGCGCACCAAAGCGACCACATCTTCAAGGCCTGCGGCCTGCCGGTGTTCTTTCCGGCCAGCGTGCAGGAGATCCTGGACCTGGGCCTGCACGCCTTCGCCATGAGCCGCTTCTCGGGCGTGTGGACGGGCATGAAGACCATCCAGGAGATCGTCGAATCGAGCTCCACCGCGCTGATCGACCCCGAGCGCGTGCAGATCGTGATCCCCGAGTTCGAGATGCCACCCGGCGGCCTGCACATCCGCTGGCCCGACCACGCGCTGGAGCAGGAGGCCCGCCTGTTCGACCACAAGTGGTACGCGGCCCTGGCCTACGTGCGCGCCAACAAGCTCAACCACAACGTGGTGGCCGGACCCAACGACCGCTTCGGCGTCATCGCCAGCGGCAAGGCGTACAACGACACGCGCCAGGCGCTGGTGGACCTGGGCCTGGACGACGCCACCTGCCGCCGCATCGGTTTGCGCTTGCACAAGGTGGCGGTGGTGTGGCCGCTGGAGGCTCAGACCACGCGCGAGTTCGCCACCGGCCTGCGCGAGATCCTGGTGGTGGAGGAAAAGCGCCAGGTCATCGAGTACCAGCTGAAGGAAGAGCTGTACAACTGGCGGCCCGACGTGCGCCCCAACGTGCTCGGCAAGTTCGACGAGTCCGAGGACGATTTCAGCGGCGGCGAATGGTCGCGCCCCAACCCCAGCGCCAACACCCTGCTGCGCGCCAAGGCCGACCTCAATCCGGCGCTGATCGCGCGCGCCATTGCCAGGCGCCTGAAGAAGCTGGGCAATGTGCCCGAGGACGTGATGGCGCGCATCGACGCGCAGCTGGCCATCCTCGACGCCCAGGAGCGCTCGCTGCAGACCCTGTTGACCCAGGGCGTGCCCGGCGCCGAGCGCCAGCCCTGGTTCTGCTCCGGCTGCCCGCACAACACCAGCACCAAGGTGCCCGAGGGCTCGCGCGCCATGGCCGGCATCGGCTGCCACTTCATGAGCATCTGGATGGACCGCGCCACCGTGGGCTTCACCCAGATGGGCGGCGAGGGCGTGCCCTGGGTGGGTCAGCAGCCCTTCAGCACCGACAAGCACATGTTCGCCAACCTCGGCGACGGCACCTACTTCCACTCGGGCATCCTGGCGATCCGCCAGAGCATCGCCTCGGGCGTGAACATCACCTACAAGATCCTCTACAACGATGCCGTGGCCATGACCGGCGGCCAGCAGGTGGGCGAGCGCCCCGAGGGCCACAGCGTGGTGCAGATCGCGCAGAGCATGCGCGCCGAGGGGGTGAAAAAGATCACCATCGTCACCGACGAGCCCGACAAATACGACGGCGTGACGGGCATTCCCGAGGGCATCGCCATCCAGCACCGCGACACGCTGGACGCCGTGCAGCGCGAGTTCCGTGAGATCGAGGGCACCACGGTCATCATCTACGACCAGACCTGCGCCACCGAAAAACGCCGCCGCCGCAAGCGCGGCACCATGGCCGAGCCGAACCAGCGCGTGGTCATCAACGAGCTGGTGTGCGAGGGCTGCGGCGACTGCGGCGAGAAGTCCAACTGCCTGTCGGTGGAGCCGCTGGAGACGCCCTTCGGTCGCAAGCGCCAGATCAACCAGAGCACCTGCAACAAGGACTTCTCCTGCGTGAACGGCTTCTGCCCGAGCTTCGTGACGGTGGAGGGCGGCCAGCTGCGCAAGAAGAAGGGCGCGGCCAAGGTCGGGTGGGAGGGCGGCGCGCTGCCGCACCCGACGTTGCCAGCGCTGGGCCACGACGCCTGGGGCATCATCGTCGCCGGCGTGGGCGGCACGGGCGTCATTACCATCGGCCAGCTGCTGGGCGTGGCCGCGCACCTGGAAGGCAAGGGCATCGTCACGCAGGACGCGGCGGGCCTGGCGCAAAAGGGCGGCGCCACTTGGAGCCACGTGCTGATCGGCGACTCGCAGGAGCGCATCCGCACCACCCGCGTCTCGGCCGCCTCGGCCGACCTGGTCATCGGCTGCGACCCGATCGTGGCCGCCAACAAGGAAACCTGGCAGCGCCTGCGCGAAGGCCGCACGCACGTGGCCGTGAACAGCAGCGCCACGCCCACGGCGGCCTTCGTGAAGAACCCCGACTGGCTCAGCCCTGCGCAGGCCTGCGTGGACACCCTGGTCAACCACCTGGGCCATCAGGCGGTGGGCGTGGTGGACGCCGAGCACCTGGCCACCCGCCTGCTCGGCGACAGCCTGTACACCAACCCGCTGATGCTGGGCTACGCCTGGCAGAAGGGCTGGATCCCGCTGGGCCAGGCCGCACTGATGCGCGCGATCGAGCTCAACGCTGTGGCGGTGGAGCAAAACAAGGCCGCCTTCGAATGGGGCCGCCGCGCCGCGCACGACCTGCCGGCCGTGCTGGCCGCCAGCGGTCTGGCCGGTCCGGCCGCGCAGGTCATCCAGTTCCAGCCGCGCGAGACGCTGGAGCAGCTCATCGCCCGCCGGGCCGATTTCCTCACCGGCTACCAGAACGCGGCCTACGCCCGCGAATACCGCGACTTCGTCGAGCGCGTGCGCCAGGCCGAGTCGCAGGCCCTGGGCAAGACCGCGCTGAGCGAGGCTGTGGCGCGTTCGCTGTTCAAGCTCATGGCCTACAAGGACGAGTACGAGGTGGCGCGCCTGCACACCGACGCCGCCTTCCACGACAAGATCGCGGCCCAGTTCGAGGGCGACTTCTCGCTCAAGGTGCACCTGGCGCCGCCGCTGTTCGCCAAGAAGAACGAGCGCGGCGAGCTGGTCAAGCGGCCCTACGGTCCTTTCATGTTCACGGCCTTCCGCTGGCTGGCGAAGTTCAAGGGCCTGCGCGGCGGCGCGCTCGATCCCTTCGGCCGCACCGCCGAGCGCCGCATGGAGCGCGCCCTGATCGCCCAGTACCGCGCCGACGTCGAGGCCCTGCTGTCCGGGCTCACGCCCGACAGCCAGGCGCTGGCGCTGGAGATCGCGCGGTTGCCCGAGCAGATCAAGGGCTTTGGCCACGTGAAGGAGCGCCACGCCCAGGCCGCCGCCGCGCGGCGCGAGGCGCTGCTGGCGCGCTGGCGTGAAGGCGCCACCGCGGCGCCGGCGCGCCAGGCCGCCTGACGCGGCGGCGGCTTCAGCGGCTGAGAAACCCGCCTCTGTCAAGGGGGCGGCATACAATCGCCGGTTGTTCTGAACCCGCTGGAGACCGCCTGTGTTGATTTCCCCCGCCTACGCCCAAGCCGCCTCTGGTGGCACCGAGTCCACCCTGCTGGGCCTGCTGCCCCTGGTGCTGATGTTCGTGGTGCTGTACTTCGTGATGATCCGCCCGCAGCTCAAGCGCCAGAAGGAGCACAAGGCCATGATCGAGGCCGTGGCCAAGGGCGACGAGATCGTCACCGCCGGTGGCTTCCTCGGCAAGGTGTCCAAGATCGGCGACACCTACATCGGCGTGGAACTTGCCGCCGGCCTGGAAGTCCAGATGCAGCGCACCGCCGTCGTGCAGGTGCTGCCCAAGGGCACGATCAAGTAAACCCCGCACGGGCCGGCCGACACCGGCCCGTGGCCCCGTCAAGGGGGCCACGCGAGCGGACCGGCGCAGGCCGGTCCGTCGCGTTTCTGACCAAGACCTCGCGAGCGCCGAAGGCCCTGTATGAACCGATACCCGCTGTGGAAGTACGCGATCATCGTGATCGCCCTGCTGGTTGGCGCGATCTACGCGCTGCCCAACCTGTTCGGCGAAGCGCCGGCGGTGCAGGTGTCGGCGGCCAAGGCCACGGTGCGCGTGGACACGGGCACGGTCGCGCGGGTCGAGCAGGCGCTGTCGGCGGCCTCGATCACCCCCAGCGCGCTCTCGCTCGAAGGCAGCTCGGTGCGCGCGCGCTTCGATGACACCGATACCCAGCTGAAGGCGCGCGACGCCATCGACCGCGCGCTCAACACCGACGCCGCCGATCCCAGCCACGTGGTGGCGCTGAACCTGGTGCCGCGCACGCCGGCCTGGCTGTCGGCCCTGCACGCCCGGCCCATGTACCTGGGCCTGGACCTGCGCGGCGGCGTGCACTTCATGCTGCAGGTGGACATGAAGGCCGCCCTGGAGCGCCGCGCCGATGTGCTGGCCACCGACCTGCGCAACGCCCTGCGCGAGAAGAACATCCGCCACGGCGGCATCCAGCGCAGCGGCCAGACCATCGAGCTGCGCGTGCGCGACGAGGCCACGCGCAACGCGGTGGTCGACCTGGCGCGGGCGCAGTTCACCGAGCTGGTGTTGACCGAGACGGCCGAGGGCAGCGACACCCGCATCACCGCGACCATCCGCCCCGAGGCCGCGCGCGCGGTTCAGGATCAGGCGCTCAAGCAGAACATGACCACCCTGCACAACCGGATCAACGAGCTCGGCGTGGCCGAGCCGGTGATCCAGCAGCAGGGCGCCGACCGCATCGTGGTGCAGTTGCCCGGCGTGCAGGACACCGCCAAGGCCAAGGACATCCTGGGCCGCACCGCCACGCTGCAGGTGCGCCTGGTCGACGAAAGCGCCGACGGCCTGGCCGCCGAGCGCGGCACCGGGCCCGTGCCTTTCGGCTCCGAGCGCTACCTGGAGCGCAGCGGCCGCCCCGTCATCGTCAAGCGCGAGGTGCTGCTCACCGGCGAGAACCTCACCGACGCGCAGGCCGGCTTCGACGGCCAGTCCCACGAGCCCGCGGTGCACCTCACGCTCGACAGCAAGGGCTCGCGCATCTTCCGCGACGTCACGCGCGACAACGTGGGCAAGCGCATGGCCATCATCCTGTTCGAGAAGGGCAAGGGCGAGGTCGTGACGGCGCCCGTGATCCGCACCGAGATCGGCGGCGGGCGCGTGCAGATTTCCGGCGCCATGACCACCATGGAGGCCAGCGACACCGCGCTGCTGCTGCGCGCCGGCTCGCTGGCCGCGCCGATGGAGATCATCGAGGAGCGCACCATCGGTCCCAGCCTGGGCGCCGAGAACATCTCCAAGGGCTTCCACAGCGTGACCTGGGGCTTCGTGGTGGTGGCGGCTTTCATGTGCGTCTACTACATGATGTTCGGCGTGTTCTCCGCCATCGCGCTGGGCTTCAACGTGCTGCTGCTGGTGGCCGTGCTGTCCATGCTGCAGGCCACGCTCACCCTGCCCGGCATGGCGGCCATGGCGCTGGCGCTGGGCATGGCCATCGACGCCAACGTGCTCATCAACGAGCGGGTGCGCGAGGAGCTGCGCCGTGGGGCCACGCCGCAGGCGGCCATCAACGCGGGCTACGACCGCGCCTGGGCGACGATCTTCGACTCCAACGTCACCTCGCTGATCGCGGGCCTGGCGCTGCTGCTGTTCGGCTCGGGTCCGGTGCGCGGCTTCGCCGTGGTGCACTGCCTGGGCATCCTCACCAGCATGTTCTCCGCCGTGTTCTTCTCGCGCGGCCTGGTGAACTTTTGGTACGGCCGCCAGAAGAAGCTCAAGTCCATCTCCGTCGGCACGGTGTGGCGCCCCGAGGGCGACGCCACCCCCGCCAAGGCCGACTGACCCCCGCACCCGGAGCCCACGATGGAGTTCTTCCGCATCCGCCGCGACATCCCGTTCATGCGGCACGCGATCGTGCTGAACGCGATCTCGTTCATCACTTTCCTGCTGGCCGTGTTCTTCCTCGTGACGCGCGGCCTGCACCTGTCGGTGGAATTCACCGGCGGCACCGTGGTCGAGGTGGCCTACGAGCAGCCGGCCGACCTCGCCGCCGTGCGGCGCGTGGTCGAGGATCTGGGCTACCTCGAGGTGCCCGTGCAGAACTTCGGCAGTTCGCGCGACGTGCTGCTGCGCCTGCCCGCCGTGCAGGGACAAAGCTCCGGCCAGCAGGCCGAGGCCCTGTTCGCCGCGCTCAAGGCCCAGAACCCGGCCGTCACGCTCAGCCGCACCGAGTTTGTCGGGCCGCAGGTGGGCGAGGAGCTGCTGCACAACGGCCTGATCGCCCTGGCCCTGGTGATCGGGGGCATCATCATCTACTTGGCCGTCCGCTTCGAATGGAAGTACGCGGTCTCGGCCATCATCGCCAACCTGCACGACGTGGTCATCATCCTGGGCTTCTTCGCCTTCTTCCAGTGGGAGTTCTCGCTGGCCGTGCTCGCGGCCACGCTGGCGGTGCTGGGCTACTCGGTCAACGAATCGGTGGTCATCTTCGACCGCATCCGCGAGACCTTCCGGCGCCAGCGCAAGATGACGCCCCAACAGGTGGTGGACCACGCCATCACCTCCACCATCAGCCGCACCATCATCACGCACGGCTCGACCGAGGTCATGGTGCTGTCCATGCTGCTCTTCGGCGGCCCCACGCTGTTCTACTTCGCCCTGGCGCTGACCATCGGCATCCTGTTCGGCATCTATTCCTCGGTGTTCGTCGCGGCGGCCATGGCCTTGTGGCTGGGCATCAAGCGCGAAGACCTGGTCAAGCCAACCAAGAGCGAAGGCGATCCGGACGACCCGAACGCCGGCGCCGTGGTGTAGTCCGTGGCGTAGTTGCCATACCAAGCCCGCCCAACGGCGGCGTCCAGGGGTTTCGCGGGCATGGAACGCAGGGTCTTCGTGTCATACTGAAAAACATGGTGTCGCCTTCCCAACCGACGGGGTTTGCCCTTGCCCAGCAGGCGCGTGAGCGCCATGTGCTGCACGTGGGGCGGTCCCTGCCGGACCTGGCCAAGGCCATCGAACAGCGCCTCACCGTCCTGCTCGACCAGCCGGGCACCTCGAGCGACGTGCAGATCCGCCGCGACACCTGGGCGGCCTTCAAGAAGCGCCAGACCATCTGGGTCGAGGACTGCCGCAACGCGCTGCGCAAGCACCTGGCCGCCCGCGCCGGCCTCACCGAACCCGCCAGCCTTTCGGGCCAGCTCGAACTGGTGACCGAAGGCGCCATCGACGATCAGATCCTGGCCTCGCGCATGGCCATGCGCGTGCTCGACAAGACTTCGTCCGAACTCAATGACCTGCGCCTGCGGGTGCAGCACCTGGAGCGGCGCACCGAGCTCTCCAAGAGCGACATCCTGCTGCCCGACGTGCTGGCGCGGCTGCTGGTCGAGCAATGGAAATCCGCCGGGCTTGAGCGCGAGGGCCTGGGTCTGGTCCAGGACCACATCGCGCCCATGCTGGGCGCCATCCTGCTCGATGGGTACAAGGCCGCCAATGGCCACCTCGTGGCCAACGGCGTGATGGAAAAGATCGACCTGCAGGCGCTGGTGCGCCGCAGCCCGTCCGGCACCACGGCGCCCGCGCCGCCCACCACCCGGCCGGGCGCGCCTGGCGGGCCCACCACGGGCGGTGGGCTGCACACCCCGTTCCGGCGGGTGCAGGAGCCGGGCCGCCCGGGCGGCCCCGGCGCGGGGCCCGCCAGCCAGGCGGGCGGTGCCAGCGGCCTGTCCGGCCATGGCCAGGTCCACACAGGGGGCCGATCCGCCCCGCACAGTGGCTACCCCGGCTCCTCCGGCATGGGTGTGAACGACGAAACGCGCATGCTCACCGGCACCTCGCCCCTGGCGCGCGCGCGCATGCGGGCCCAGGGCGTGGTGGGCCGTCTGCGGCGCATGCTGATCGACCGCGTGGGCCCCGAATTCGAGGCAACCGAGATCCTGCCGCCCTCGCCCGCGCTGCAGCAGGTCATGGCGCGCCAGGTGTCCTTTCCCAGCACCGGTTCCGGGCTGGGCGGCGTGGCGCCCACCGGCGGCGGTGCGGTGTACGTGGATGCGGGCACGGTCGAGCGCACGGCGGTGGCGCTGCGCGAACGCACCCAGGAGCTCAAGCAGGCCGCGTCCACGCCCACCGAGAAGGCCACCATCGAGGTGGTGGCGCTCATGTTCCAGGCCATCCTGGCCGAAGAGCGCATCCCGCCGAGCGTGCGCGTGTGGTTCGCCCGCCTGCAGATCCCCGTGCTGCGCGTGGCCCTGGCCGAACCCGAGTTCTTCAGCGCCCTGCAGCATCCCGCGCGCCGGCTGATCGACCGCATGGGCTCCTGCGTGATGGGGTTCGAATCCAACGTCGGCTCGGTCGCGCTGGAGGCCGAGATCAAGCGCGTGGTGCAGGTGATCGAACAGTACCCGGAGACCGGGCGCCGCGTGTTCCAGCTCGTCTACGACGAGTTCCAGAAGTTCCTTTCCACCTATCTGAGCGAGCAAAGCAGCGCCAGCCGCTTCGTCAGCGTGGCCCAGCAGGTCGAGCAGAAGGAAACGCTGTCGGTGCAATACACCATCGAGCTGCGCAAGCTGCTCGATGACGTGCCGGTGCGCGCCGAGGTGCGTGACTTCCTCTTCAAGGTCTGGGTCGACGTGCTGGCCGTGGCGAGCGTCAAGCACGGCGTCAAGCACCCGGACACGCAGGCGCTCAAGCAGGCCGCGTCCGACCTGCTGTGGGCGGCCAGCGCCAAGCCCAGCCGCGACGACCGCGCGCGCGTCATCCAGCAGCTGCCGGGCATCCTGCAGCGGCTGCGCCAGGGCATGGCCCTGCTCGGTTTCCCGCAAGGCCTGCAGGACCAGCACATCAAGTCGGTGAGCGACACGCTGGCCGACGCCTTCATGTCGCGCACCGAGTCGATCGCGCAAAGCCTGCTCGACGCCCTGTCCAAGCGCCTGGCCAACCTCGAGGACTACCTGCCCGAGGGTGGCGTGGGCGATTTCGACCTCAACGCCGACAGCATCGAGCTCATCACTGGTGTGGACGCGAGCAACATCGAGGTCATCAACCAGGGCGGCAGCCAGCCCAACGAGGCCATGCGCGCCTGGGCGGTGGAGCTGCAGATCGGCGCCTGGTTCGGCCTGGACCACAACGGCAAGCTGGTCAGCGTGCAGCTCGCCTGGCGCAGCCAGCATGGCCAGCTCTACCTGTTCGTGAGCAACGCGGGGCGCTGCTTCCTCATGCCCGCCTCGCGCGTGGCGGCTTACCTTCAGGCGGGCCTGCTGGTGCCGAGCGAGGACGAAACGCTCACCGTGCGCGCCACGCGCGAGGCGCTGGCCAAGCTCGACGCCAACCCCGAGCGCCTGCTGGCCTGAGGCCCGCGCCCAAGGGGCGCCGGTTCAGCCTTGCGCGACGCGCTGCAGCAGGCCGCCCGGCAGGCGTGCCACCAGACCCTGCAACTCCAGTTCGAGCAGCCGCGCCTGCAGCGCGCTGGTCGGCAGGCCGGTGCGCGCGAGCAGGTCGTCCAGGCCCACGGGGTCGTGGCCCAGGGCGCTGAGCAGGCCGTCGTCCGCTCCGCCGACGGGCAGGGGCGAGGCTTCCTCGGCCGCGCGGGGGGCCGGATCCGCCAGCCGCAGTTCTTCCAGCACGTCCTGCGCCGACTCCACCAGCTTGGCGCCCTGGCGGATCAGCGCATGGCAGCCGCGCGACTGTGGCGCATGGATGGAACCGGGGATGGCGAACACCTCCCGCCCCTGCTCGCTCGCCAGCCGCGCGGTGATCAGCGAGCCCGACTGCAGCGCGGCTTCGACCACCAGCGTGCCCATCGACAGGCCCGCGATCACGCGGTTGCGCTGCGGGAAGTGGTGTGCCAGCGGCGGCGTGCCCAGGGGGTACTCGCTGATCAGGGCGCCCTGGGCGACGATGCGGTGGGCAAGGTCGCGGTGGCGGCTGGGGTACACGCGGTCGAGGCCGGTGCCCACCACCGCCAGCGTGAAGCCGCCCGCGCGCAGCGCGCCCTCGTGCGCGGCGCCGTCGATGCCCAGGGCCAGCCCCGACACGATGGTCAGGCCGGCGGCCGCCAGCGACTGCGCGAAGGCCTGCGCGTTTTGCGCGCCCTGCGGCGTGGGGTTGCGGCTGCCGACGATGGCCAGCCGTTGCGCGTGTGACAGCGCGTCCAGGCGCCCGTGCACGAACAGCACCAGCGGTGGGTCGGCCGTGTCCAGCAGCGAGGCGGGGTAGCGCGGGTCGGCCAGGGTGATCGCGTGGCGCTCGCCGCCCTGTGCCAGCCAGCGCTCGTGGGCCAGAACGGTGTCTTCGAAGCCTTCGGGGGGCTGCGCCATGGCCTGGGCCAGGGCCGGCTCCACGACGCGGCCCCAGGTGTCGGGTGCCTGGGCCCAGATGGTTTCGGGCAAACCGAAGGCCGCCAGCAACTGGCGGGCGGTGGTGCGGCCCAGGCCGGGTGTCAGGAGCAGCCGCAGCCAGGCGGCCAGCTCATCACGCGGCATGGGGTTCAGGGGTTGAGGAAGCGGTCGCCCACCTGCACGCCGTCGTCAATCTCGAGCACGATGGCATAGGACACGCGGTCGAAGGTGCGGAACACCATCATGAGGCCGTTGCGCTCGCCGGGCAGGCGGATGTTGGGGCGCGAGGAATCGGTGGTGTCCTTGACGAGGTTGCTCTCGCGCAGGAGGGCCAGCACGTGGCCGGGTTCCAGGCCGTTCTGCTTGCCGCGGTTGATGGTCACCACCATGTTCTGGGCCGCGTAGTTCACGGCATTGCCGTACACGGAGACCACGTGGCCGGACTGCGGGCCCTGCGGCGCGCGCGGCACGAAATTGAGGAACTCGCGCGGAGGCTCGGGCAGCAGGCGGTCGCCCACGCGCATTTCCTCCTTTGCGGCGACGATGTCGATGCCGGCCGGCACGATTTCCTCGACCTTGTCGCCCTTGGCGTCCACGCCTTCGCGGCGGCGTTCGTTGGAGACCACGTTGGCCTTGCCCACGTACTGCGCCTCGTAGCCCAGGATTTCGTTGGTGATGGGGTCGCGCAGCGGCGTGGCGTTGCGGAACACGCGGTAGCCGATGGAGCGGCCGTCGACCACGGCCAGGGGGGCGGCGTTGGGCTGCTCGCTGGAGATGGCGCGCGCGTAGGCGCGGTCGCCACGGCTGAGCAGCACGCGGTTTTCCTGCGTGGCCACGATGCGTGGCGCGCGGTTGATCGCGTTCTCGTCGACGATCAGCGGCTCGGTCAGGAAGGATTCGATGGTCTGCAGCGAGATCGGCGGGATCGCCGTGTCGGCCAGCGACTCATAGCGGGTGCGCGGCGAGACCTTGATGGTGCCGGGCTCGCCGCTGCCGCCCGGGCGCGTGCTGAGCGTGGCGCGGCCGTTGGCCTTGATGAGGTACAGCGTCTGCCCCGGGTAGATGCGGTGCGGGTTCTTGATGTCGTCGAGGTTCATGCCCCACAGCTCGGGCCAGCGCCACTGGCTGCGCAGGAAGACACCGGAGATGGCCCAGAGCGTGTCGCCGCTCTTCACGGTGTAGCTGTCGGGGGCGTTGGGCGCCAGTTCGGACAGTGGCACGCCGGCCTGGGCGACCTGGTTGGCGGTGGCGCGCTGGCCGGGGGTGACGGGGTAGCGCTGCTCGGCCGGAATGGGGCCGCTTTGCGCGAGGGCCGCCTGTGCGGCGCAGGCCAGGCCGACGGCGCTGGCGATGGTGGAGATCAGGCGGGTGTTCGATCGCATGTTCGGAGGCCCCTGGGCGGCTGCCGTCGGCCGGTGCGATGACGCCGCGGGAGCCGGCGTCTCAACCACCGCCTGGGGCGCGCGAGTCTTGACAAAACGCGTTTGATTCTGCGCGCAAGCCTTTGATTGCGCAATGTTTATGGCGGCGTGCAATTTCGCGTCGTCGCAAAAGTGGCGAAAATAGCGACACCGGTATCCGCTCGTCAGCGTGCCACCGCCTGCTGTCGTTCCCGACCCCAACGGAGACCTCTTGAGACCCCGATCCGATCAGTCATGAGCGCCCCCGACACCCTGCCCATCCTGCGCTACCCCGACCCGCGCCTGCACACCGTCGCCCAGCCCGTCGCGGCGGTGGACGAGCGCATCCGCGCGCTCATTCCCCGCATGCTCGCCACCATGTACGAGGCCAACGGCATCGGCCTGGCCGCGACGCAGGTCGACATCCACGAGCGGCTCATCGTCATCGACGTGAGCGAATCGCGCGACCAGCCGCTGGTGCTCATCAACCCGGTGATCGAATGGGCCAGCCCCGAGACGCGCAAGGGCGAAGAGGGCTGCCTGTCGGTGCCCGGCATCTACGACGGCGTGGAGCGCTCCACGGCCGTGCGCGTGCGCGCGCTCGACGGCGAAGGCGCGCAGCGTACGATCGAGGCCGAAGGCCTGCTCGCGGTCTGCATCCAGCATGAAATGGACCATCTCGTGGGCAAGGTTTTTGTCGAGTACCTGTCGCCGCTCAAGCGCAACAGGATCAAATCCAAGCTTGTGAAAGCCCAGCGCGAAGCCCTGCGCGAGTGAGTCCGCCATGAAGCCTGTTGCCGTACTGCGTTGCATTGCCCTGCTGGCCCTGGTGTGGCTGGCGGGTTGTGCGGGCATGCCCGAGCGTTTGCCGTCCGGCGCGTCGCGCGAGCAGGTGATCGAGCGCCTGGGTCCGCCGAGCGCCGAGTACGCCCTGGCCGACGGCTCGCGCCTGCTGTACTCGCGCCAGCCGCTGGGCCGCCAGGTCTACAACGTCGACTTCGGTCCCGACGGCCGCCTGCGCCGCGTGGTGCAGGTGCTGGACACGAACTGGATGCTGCAGCACGTCGCGATCGACCGCTGGACGCGCGACGACGTGCTGCGCCACCTCGGCCGGCCGGCGCTGGTCGAGCGCGTCGCGCGCTTCGACGGCGACATCTGGACCTACCGCTACCTCGAGAACAACAACGAACGCCTTGCGCATGTGCACATCGACCGCGCGGGCGTGGTGCGCAAGCTCCTCTTCCTGGACGAGTTCACCCCGCCGTCCGACCGTTCCTGATCCCGCGCCGGCGCCCGCCGGCCGGTCCCTGTCCTGATGAAACTCATCTTCGCCGGCACGCCGGTCTTCGCGCGTGTCGCGCTCGAACGCCTGCTGGGCGCGGGCTTTCACGTTCCCCTCGTGCTGACGCAGCCCGATCGACCCGCCGGACGGGGCATGAAGCTGCAGGCCTCGCCGGTGAAGGCGCTCGCGCTGGAGCACGGCATCGCCGTCGCCCAGCCGCGTGGCCTTCGGCTCGACGGCAAGTACGCCGATGACGCCGCGGCCGCGCGCGCCGCGATCGAGGCCGCCGGGGCCGACGCCATGGTGGTGGCGGCCTACGGGCTGATCCTGCCGCGCTGGGTGCTGGACGCGCCGCGCCTGGGTTGCCTGAACATCCACGCCTCGCTGCTGCCGCGCTGGCGCGGCGCGGCGCCCATCCACCGCGCCATCGAGGCCGGCGACGCCGAGTCCGGCGTGACCATCATGCAGATGGACGAGGGCCTGGACACCGGCGGCATGCTGCTGCGCGAGCGCCTTCCCATCCGCGGCGACGACACCACCGACAGCCTGCACGACCGCCTGGCCGTGCTCGGCGGACGGCTCATCGTCGAGGCGCTGGAGCTCGCCGCCTGCGGTGGCCTGCGCGCCGAGCCGCAGCCCGCGCAGGGCGTGACCTACGCGCACAAGATCGAGAAGGCCGAGGCCGTCATCGACTGGGCCCAGCCGGCGGCGCTGATCGCGCGCCGCGTGCGCGCCTTCGACCCCTTCCCCGGCGCGCACACCACGCACGCCGGCGAGGCCATCAAGGTCTGGGCCGCCGAGCCCGTGGCCGGCGCGGGCCGCGCGGGCGAGGTGCTGGCCGTCGGGCCCGAGGGCATCACCGTGGCCTGTGGCGAGGGCGCGCTGCGCCTGACGGTGCTGCAGCGCGCGGGCGGCAAGCGCCTGCCCGCGGCCGACTTCCTGCGCGGCTTCGCGCTCGCGCGCGGCGAGTCGCTGGGGGGCGGCGGCGAATGATCCTCTTCCTCAAGCGCGAGCACCGCGCACGCCCCGAGTACTTCGAGGGCATCCGCGATCAGTTCTCGGTGGCCATGGGCATCGGCGCCTGGGGCCTCATGACCGGTGTGGCCATGGTGCAGTCCGGCCTGTCGCCGCTGGAGGCGGTGCTGATGACGCTGATCGTCTACGCCGGCAGCGCGCAGCTCGCGGCCATTCCCATGATGGCCGCGGGCGCGCCGCTGTGGGTGATCCTGGTGGCGGCCTTCTGCGTCAACCTGCGCTTCGTGGTGTTCTCGGCCCACCTGCGGCCCTACCTCGTGCACCTGCCGCGCTGGGAGCGCCTGGCCAGCGGCTACGTCACGGGGGACCTGAGCTACGTCTTCTTCGCGCGCCGCTACCCGCACCCCAGCGACGATCCCGAGCAGCGCGCCGCGCAGCAGGCCTACCTGATGGGCAACTGCGCCGTGAACTACGCCGCCTGGATGGGCACCAGCCTGCTGGGCGTGGCGCTGGCCAACGCCATTCCCCTGGCCTGGGGCCTGGGCTTCGCGGGCATCCTGGCGCTGCTGGGCGTGATGTGCTCGCTCGCCACCTCGCGCCTGCGCGTGGTCTCGGCGGGCGTGGCGGGCGCGGCCGCGGTGGTGGCCTGGGCGCTGCCGCTCAAGCTCAACATCCTGGTGGCCATTGCCTGCGCGGTGGCGCTGTGCCTGTTGCTCGAGCACCTGCGGCCCGCGCGAGAAGGGGCCGGCCGTGTTTGACCTCGATCCCTGGACGCTGCTGACCATCCTGGCCCTGGGCGCGGTCACCGTCATCGCGCGCGGCTTCTTCTTCCTGTCCGACAAGCCCTGGACGCTGCCGCGCTGGGCCCAGCGCGGCCTGCAGTACGCGCCCATCGCCGCGCTGTCGGCCGTGGTCGTGCCCGAGGTGGTGATGAGCCACGGCGCGCTGGTGAACACCTGGCAGGACGCGCGCCTCTACGCCGCCTTGGCGGGCGCGGCCTGGTTCTTCTGGCGCGGCGGCGTGCTGGGCACCATCGTGGCCGGCATGGTGGTGTACCTGCCGCTGCGCATCGGCCTGGGCTGGTAGCGCCGCGCGCGGCGCCTCGGCGGTGCTATTCGCTGCGGCGCGCGCGCGCCGCGGCCGTGCCGGGGTGGGACCGCACGAACTGCCAGCCCGCGAGCGATACGCTGGCGCAGATCAGCAGTGTCCACATCGTGTGGCTGGGAAAGTGCGCACCGCGCAGCGTCTGCACCACGCCCGAGAGCAGGCCCACGCCCAGCGCGGCGGCCAGCCAGCGCAGGCCGACCACGCGCCGCCGCAGCACCCCGTCGGGCGGCAGCAGCCAGGGCAGGCACAGGGCGAGAAACGCGAAGCCGCTGGACGCGTGGCCGCCAGGGAAGCAGCGGCCGGTGCCGCCGTCGGCCTGGCCCCAGGCCCAGTGCGACACCCATCGGGCGTTGCGGCCGAAGGCCTCCAGCTCCCAGGGGCAACTGGTCAGGCTGTTGTACTTGACCAGGTTGACCGCGAGCAGCGACAGCACGGCCAGCGCCAGCACGGCGATCCGCTCGCGCCGCGGCAGGTGGGCGCGCGGCCACAGAGCCCAGCCGCACAGCAGCACGAAGGCCGCGACCATGGTCTTGTGCAGGCCGTCGTGCAGCACCCGCTCCAGCAGCCAGTCGTGGCGCAGCGCGAAGCCCTGGGGGCTGCCCACGGCGCGCATCACGGCCATGTCCAGGCCGGACAGGTCCCACAGCAGGGTGAAGGCGAGAAAGCCGCACAGCCACAAGAAGGGGCGGGGCGGGGCGCGGTCGAGGGGGGGCGCTGGCGGGGGTGTGGCGGGCATGGCGCGGCACTGTTGGGTGCCACCGTTAACCCCAGCTTAAATTGCTTAATTTGCCGCTAAGGTGGCTGCCCATAATCGATGGCCTCGATTCCCAGAACCTCAGGACGGTCCGATATGCGCGCACTCGTGGTGGAAGACGACCCCGGCATCGCCAGCGGCTTGGAGCTGGCCCTGCGCCGCGCGGGTTACGCGGTGGACCTGTGCGCCACGCGCGACGCCGCCTGGCACGCGCTGTCGGTCGAGCCCTTCGACGTGCTGCTGCTCGACCTGGGGCTGCCCGATGGCGAAGGCATGGACCTGCTGGTGCGCCTGCGCCAGCAGCCGGCGCCGGTGGCCGGCCGCCAGGCGCTGCCGCACAAGGACATGCCGGTGCTCATCATGACCGCGCGCGATGGCGTGAGCGACCGCGTCGTCGGCCTGGACGGCGGCGCCGACGACTACCTGGTCAAACCCTTTGACGCCAACGAACTGCTCGCGCGCCTGCGCGCCATGCTGCGGCGCGCCGGCGGGCGCAGCAACCCGCTCATCGAGCACGGCGAACTGGTGATCGACCCGGCCGCCCATACGGTGCTGCGCGCGGGCCAGCCGGTGGCGCTGGGGGGCAAGGAGTTCGCTCTGCTGCTCACGCTCATGCAGGCGCGCCCGCAGGTGCTGTCCAAAACGCGGCTGGTGTCGGCGCTCTATGGCTTCGGCGAGGAGCTGGAGAGCAACGCCATCGAGGTGCACATCCACCACCTGCGCCGCAAGCTCGGCGAATCGCTGATCCGCACGGTGCGCGGCGTGGGCTACTTCATCCCGCGCGACGACGCGGCGGCGGACGGGCCGCGATGAAAGCGCCGCGCCTGCTGCGGCACTACCTGCTGCGCTGGACCCTGGGCATGCTGCTGATCCTCTGGCTGGCGGTGGTGGCGCAGGCCTGGACCACCGCCTTTCGCGAGGCGCGCAAGTTCTCCGACGGCCAGATGGTGGCTGTGGCCCGGCTGTGGCTGGTGGCGTCGCCGATCGGCGAGTCGCGCCCCCTGCCGCAGGCCGGCGCCGACCTCGAGCACGAGTTCCTCCAGGATGTGGCCGTGCTGGCCTGGGAGGGCGGCCGCCTGGTCAGCGACACGCACGGGCTGGCGGACAAGCTGGACCTGGCCGCGTTGCCCGCAGTCGGCTTCTTCTCTGTCGAGCTGAACGCACCGAACCTGCCGACCGCCTGGCGGGCGTTCTCTGTGCAGACCGGCGACGGCGCCGAGCAGCGCCGCGTGCTGGTGCTGATCGACCGGCGCCAGCGCTTCGAGCTGGGCACCGACATCGCCATGCACGTGGCCGAGCCCGCCTTGCTGGTGCTGCCCGTGGTGCTGCTGCTGCTGGGCTGGGGCGTGCGCCGCGGCCTGCGCCCGCTCGACAGCCTGTCGCGCGAGGTGGCCGCGCTCGACGGCTTCGCTGGCGAGCGCCTGAGCACGGAACGCCGCTTCCGCGAATTCGCGAGCACCGTCACCGCCATCAACGCCCTGGTGGACAGCCTGCAGGCGCGCGCCCAGCGCGAACGCGAGTTCGCCTCCGACGTGGCGCATGAGTTGCGCACGCCGCTGGCCGCGCTGACGCTGCAGGCACGCGCGGCGCAGCACGACCCCTCGCCGCAGCGGCTGGAGCAGCTGGAGCAGGAGTCGCTGCGCGCCGGGCGCATCCTGCAACAGCTGCTGGACCTGGCGCGCGCCCAGCGCAACCAGGGCGCCGAGGATGGCGTGCCGGTGGCCCTGGGCGAGCTGGCGGCCCGGCTCGTCGCTTCGCATGCGCCGGCGGCGCTGGAGAGCTGGCAGGAAATCTCGCTGCAGCAGCCCGACGAACCCGTGGTGGTGATCGTCCAGCCCATGCTGCTGGAGCTGGCCCTGCGCAACCTGATCGAAAACGCGCTGCGCCACACGCCCCCGGGCACCCAGGTGCTGGTGGAGGTGTGGCGCGACGCCGACTCGGTCGGGGTCTCGGTCAGCGACGACGGCCGCCGCCCGACCGCCGCCCGGGTGCGGCCGGCCGAATCGGGTGGCCTGGGGCTGGGTTTGCGCCTGGTCCAGCGCATCGCCGAGCAGCTGGGCGCCCGCCTCGACACCGACGGGGCCCAGGCCCCCATGACCACGCGTTTCGCCCTGCGCTGGCCGCGCGCCTAAGGTTCAGCTAATCCGGGGCGCACACGCTCTCGGGGGCCGCGACGAGCGGCTTCCCGAGAGCTGTTCATGCCCACCCCGTTTTCCTTCCCTTTCGCGCGCGCCCTTCGTTTCTCAACCGCCGCAGCGCGCGTGCGGGTGCCGCGCGCCGCGGCCATGGTGTGGGGCCTGGCGCTGTGGCTGGCCCTGGTGGGCAACCTGCCGTTGTGGCAGCGCATCGACGGTCTGGGGGGCTCGCTGGGGTACCGCGTGGTGCTCATCGCGGGCCTCGGGGCGCTGCTGACCTGCGCCATCGCCGCGCTGCTGTGGCTGTTCGCCTGGCCGCGGGTGTTCCGGCCGGTGGCGAGCGTGCTGCTGGTCGTGGCCGGCGCCAACTCCTATTTCATGTGGCGCTACGGCGTGGTGATGGACCCGACCATGCTGGCCAACACGCTGCACACCGACGTGCGAGAGGTGCGCGACCTGATGTCGTGGTCGCTGCTGGGGGCGCTGCTGCTGGTGGCGGGCCTGCCGCTGTGGGCGCTGTGGCGCCAGCCACGCTTTCTGCACGGGGGCTGGCGCCGCGTCGGGCACAACGCCGCGGGCCTGCTGGCCGCCTTCGCGCTGCTGGTGGTCACCGCGCTGATGAGCTACCAGGGCCTGGCCTCGCTCATGCGCAACCACAAAGACCTGCGCTACATGGCCAACCCGCTGAACAGCGTCTATGCCGCCACGTGGGTGGCGGCGGAGCGCCTGCCGCGCCAGGCGAAGCCCCTGCTGCCGGTGGGCGAGGACGCCCGCCTGGGCGCCAGCTACGACCACCAGGCGCGGCCACCCCTGCTGCTGCTGGTGATCGGCGAGACGGCGCGCGCGCAGAACTTCGGTCTCAATGGCTACGCGCGCGACACCACGCCCGCGCTGGCGCGCTGGCGCGCGGGCGGCGACCTGGTCAACTTCAGCCAGGTGCGCTCCTGCGGCACCAATACCCTGGTCTCGGTGCCCTGCCTGTTCTCGCCGCTGTCGCGCACCCAGGGCGGCAACCAGCCGGCCGACCGTGAGAACCTGCTCGACGTGCTGCAGCGCGCCGGCCTGGCCGTGCTCTGGATCGACAACCAGGCGGGCTGCAAGGGCGTGTGCAACCGCGTGCCCCACGTCTACACCAACGACCAGCCGGTGCCCGCCCTGTGCCCGGGCGGCGAATGCCTGGACGCGGCCATGCTTGACGGCCTGGACGCGCGCCTGGAGGCACTGGACCCGGCGCGTCGCGCCCGGGGCGTGGTGCTGGTGATGCACCAGATGGGCAGCCACGGACCCGCCTACGCCGCCCGCTCGCCCGACGGCGCCAAGCCTTTCCTGCCCGAGTGCCGCAGCAACGCGCTGCCCGAATGCTCGCAGCAGGAACTGGTCAATGCCTACGACAACTCCATCGCCTACACCGACCGCTTCCTCGACCAAGCCCTTCAGTGGCTGAGCGCGCGCGCCGCGCAGGGCCGCAACGACACCGGCCTGGTCTACGTCTCCGACCACGGCGAGTCGCTCGGCGAGAACGGCCTGTACCTGCACGGCGTTCCCTACGCGTTGGCGCCCGATCAGCAGACCCATGTGCCCATGGTGGCCTGGTTCTCGTCCGGCCTGCGCCAGCGCGCGGGCCTGTCCCTGGACTGCCTGCGAGCGCGCTCGGCCGAGCCGCTGTCGCACGACAACGTTTTCCACACGGTGCTGGGCCTGATGGACGTGCGCACCGGCGCGCGCGAGCCCGCGCTGGACGCGCTGGCGCCCTGCTCGAGCGGGGGCTGAGCGCCGGCGGGCGCGCGCGCTTTCCTACAATCCCGGGGTTTGTCCACAGAACCCGGGATTGCCGTCATGACCGCCTTCATCCGCTTCGCTGACCTTTGCGCGCAGGGCCGCGCCAAGGGCCAGCGCGTCTTCATCCGCGCCGACCTCAACGTCCCCCAGGACGAACGGGGCCGCATCACCGAAGACACGCGCATCCGCGCCAGCGTGCCCGCCATCCGCCTGGCGCTGGACGCCGGCGCGGCGGTGATGGTCACCTCGCACCTAGGCCGCCCGACCGAGGGCCAGTTCAAGCCCGAGGACTCGCTGCAGCCCGTGGCCACGCGCCTGGCCGAGCTGCTGGGCCAACCGGTGCGCCTGATCACCGACTGGGTGAATGGCGACTTCGCCGTCTCGCCCGGCGAGGTGGTGCTGCTGGAGAACTGCCGACTGAACGTGGGCGAGAAGAAGAACAGCCCCGAACTGGCCAAGAAGCTGGGCGCCCTGTGCGACATCTTCGTGCACGACGCCTTCGGCACCGCGCACCGCGCCGAGGGCACCACCTACGGCATCGCCGAGACCGCGCCCGTGGCCTGCGCGGGCCCGCTGCTGGCGGCCGAGATGGACGCCATCGCCAAGGCCCTGGCGCAGCCGAAGCGCCCGCTGGTGGCCATCGTGGCGGGCAGCAAGGTCAGCACCAAGCTCACCATCCTGCAGAGCCTGGCGAGCAAGGTCGACCAGCTCATCGTCGGTGGCGGCATCGCCAACACCTTCATGCTGGCCGCGGGCCTGAAGATCGGCAAGAGCCTGGCCGAGCCCGACCTGGTGGGCGATGCCAAGGCCGTCATCGAGGCCATGAAGGCGCGCGGCGCCGAGGTGCCCATCCCCACGGACGTGGTGGTGGCCAAGCGCTTCGCCGCCGACGCCGAGGCGACGGTGAAAAAGGCCTCCGACGTGGCCGACGACGACCTGATCCTGGACATCGGTCCCGAGACCGCCGCGAAACTGGCGGCCCAGCTCAAGCAGGCCGGCACCATCGTGTGGAACGGCCCGGTGGGCGTGTTCGAATTCGCGGCCTTCGAAGGCGGCACCAAGACCATTGCCCGTGCCATCGCCGACAGCGCGGGCTTCTCCATCGCGGGCGGCGGCGACACGCTCGCGGCCATCGCCAAGTACGGCATCGAGAAGGACGTGGGCTACATCTCCACCGGCGGCGGCGCCTTCCTGGAGGTGCTGGAAGGCAAAACCCTGCCGGCGTTCGAGGTGCTCGAACGCCGCGCGCAGGCCTAAGGCACAGACGATCCGCCGCCGGGCCGCCCCCAGGCGGATCAGCCCCCTCGGGGCTGAGCCCGACGGCTCCGAGCCTGCCTGCGCAGGCCCGGACGGGCGAAGAGGCGCTGACTCTGGCAGCGCCGCGGCCTGCAAGGCCTCACGACCCGCGCAGCGGCGGAGCGTGGGGGCATCATGTTTTGCGCGTGGGAATGCGCGCGACCACCCACACGCCGATCGCGGCGGCCACCAGCACCACGCCCAGCAGCACGGGCCGCTCGCGCAGGCCCCAGGCCGACAGCGACACCATCAGCAGCATGGTGACCTGCGCGAAGCGCTTGGTGCGCCGGCTCAGGCTGCGGTGCTCTTCCCAGTCGCGCACCATGGGGCCGAAGAAGCGGTGCCCGCGCAGCCAGCCGTGCAGGCGCGGCGAGGCCTTGGCGTAGCAGGCCGCCGCGAGCAGGACGAACGGGGTGGTGGGCAGGCCTGGCAGCGCCACGCCCAGGATGCCCAGGCCCAGCGACACCGTGCCGGCCAGCCAGAGCAGCCAGCGCAGCGCGCGCGGGGTTTCGTCGGAAGAGGGCATGCGCCGGCATGATAGCCAGCGCCCCGCGCGCCGTGGGGCTCAGGCCGGCGCGCCGATCGTGAGCGACACGCCGCCCACGCCCTCGACCCGGCCCTCGAGCCGGTCGCCCGGCACCACCGCGCCCACGCCCTCGGGCGTGCCCGTGTAGATCAGATCGCCGGCCTGCAGGTGGTAGAAGCGCGAGAGGTCTTCGATGATCTCGCGCACGTTCCAGATCAGCTTGTCCACGTCGGACTTCTGCTTCGTCGCGCCGTTCACCGTGAGCTCGACGGCGCCGCGCTCGATCACGGTGAACGGCAGGGGCACGATCTCGCTGCACACCGAGCCCTGCTCGATGTCCTTGCCCAGGTCCCAGGGGCGGCCCTTGTCGCGCGCCACCAGCTGCAGGTCGCGCCGCGTCATGTCCAGGCCGGCGGCGTAGCCGTAGATCAGATCGTGTGCGTCGGCCGCGGCCACGCGAAAACCCGCGCGGCCGATGGCCACCACCAGCTCCATCTCGAAGTGGTAGTTGTTGGTCTCGCTCGGGTAGGGCACGGTGCTGCCCGAGGGCGTGAGCGTGGAGAGCGACTTGGTGAAATAGAAGGGCCGCTCGACCGACTTGTCCACGGGCTTGCCCATTTCCACCGCGTGCGCGTGGTAGTTGCGGCCGACGAAGAACAGTCGGTTGACAGGGAACAGCTCGCTCTTGCCCTGGATGGGCAGGGCGGCGACGGCGGGCGGATTGAAGAGGTACTGGGGCATGGTGGATCCGGGGGTCAGGGCATCTGCGGTTGGTTGTCGGGGCGCACCTCGTAGACGCCGAGCTTGCGGTGCAGCGGCGACTCGTCGGCGACGAAGAGGAAGGCGGGCTCGCTGGCCGAGGCATTGACCAGCGTGGTGGGCGTGTAGCCCGGGATGCAGCAGGTGTCGGCCTCCTTCAGGTCGAAGTCGTGCCCCTGCACGCTCACGCGTGCGCGCCCTTCGATGGCGTGGTACACGCAGGCCGGCGAGCGCGCGGGCAGCGCGAGCGTCTGGCCGGGGCGCAGCATCAGCGCGTGGAAGCCGAGCACGTTTTCGGCGTCCTCGCCGGTCTCGGGGTTGGTGTAGGTGACCTGAACGTGCTGCAGGTCGGCCCGGTCCTCGGCGATGGACAGCAGCGCGGCCTTGGCGTCGGCCCAGGGGTAGCGCAGCATGGGGTAGCGCTGGCCGGCGCGGCCGAACACGGGCGTGGGCACCACGCCGGCGCGCGAATAGGCGCGGTCGCCGCGGCCGGGTTTCACCGCCTGCCGGCCGCCGTTGAGGTGGTAGCTCACCTCCAGGTAGTACATGAGCGGCAGGTCCAGCACGTCGAGCCAGACCACGGGCTGGTCGCCGTCGTGGCCGTGCTCGTGCCAGCGGCCGGTGGGCGTGAGGATCAGGTCGCCGCGGCTCATGGGGCACTTCTCGCCGTCCACCGTGGTCCAGGCGCCCTCGCCTTCCACCACCATGCGCACCGCGTTGGGCGTGTGGCGGTGGCTGGGCGCCCACTCGCCGGGCAGCAGCAGCTGCATGCCCAGGTAGAGCGCGGCGCTGGCCTGCATCTTCTCCAGCGTGTGGCCGGGGTTGGCCAGCACCAGCACGCGGCGCTCGGCCTTCTCGATCGGCGTGAGCTCGCCGGCCTTCAGCAGCAGGGGCTTGATGTCGGCGTAGGCCCAGTGCGTGGGCTTCGTCTGGCGCGTGGGAATCTGCGGCGGCAGCACGCCGCGCAGGCTGGGCCACAGCGGCACCAGGTTGCGCTCCCGCAGGGCGGCCACGTAGTCAGCGGGCAGGTCTTCGAGGCGTCCGAGGTCGTTCATCGAGGTCTCCGTTGGGTTCAGTGCGCGGCCAGGCAGTGGTCCACCCGCCAGCCGTAGAGCCATTCCACGGCATCGTAGAAGCGTTCGGGCGAGCGGCCGCGCCACAGGTCGTTGCGCACCAGGCGCTCCACGCCCTTGGCGTGGTAGATGCGGCCCATCTCGCGCGAGCTGAGCACGATGCGCGCGGTGCGCGCGATGCGCGAGCGCTGGTACAGGTCCAGGGCCTTCTCGAAGTCGCCCTGGTGCACGCGCAGGGCCTCGCCCAGGGTCACGGCGTCCTCGATCGCCATGCAGGCGCCCTGCGCCATGTACTGCGTGGTGGGGTGGGCCGCATCGCCCAGCAGCGTCACGCGACCAAAGCTCCAGCGCCCGATCGGGTCGCGGTCGGCCGTGGCCCATCGCTTCCAGCTCTTGGGCAGTTCAATGAGCTTTCGCGCCTTCGGGCAGATGCCCTGGAAGTAGCTCAGCACCTCTTCCTTGCTGCCGTCCTTCACGCCCCACTCTTCCGTCTCGCGGCTGTGGAAGGTGACGACCACGTTGTACTGCTCGCCGCCGCGCAGCGGGTAGTGCACCAGGTGGCAATTGGGGCCGGCCCACAGGCTGGCGGCGTTCCAGCGCAGGTCCTCGGGGAAGTCAGCCTTGTCGACCACGGCGCGGTAGACCACGTGGCCGGTGACGCGCGCCGGGTCGCCCACGAACTGTTCGCGCACCACGGACTTCACGCCGTCGGCGCCGATCAGCGCCAGGCCGCGGTGCGCCTGGCCGTGCTGGTCGTGGGCCGTCACGCCGTCGGCGTCCTGCTCGATGCGCTCGATGCGCGTGGCGGTGTGGAAGCTCACGCGGTCGCTGGCCTGCACACCCTCCAGCAGCGAGCCGTGCGCGTCGGCGCGGTGGATCACGGCGTAGGGGTTGCCGAAGCGCTGGCGGAAGGCCTCGCCGGTGGGCACCCGTCCGATGGTGTACTCGTCGATGGCGTCGGTCATCACCATCTCGTCGATGTAGACCGCGCGCGAGCGCGCCGCCTCGCCCACGCCCAGGGCGTCGAAGGCCCAGAAGGCGTTGGGGCCGAGCTGCATGCCGGCGCCGATCTCGCCGATCTGCGGCGCCTGCTCGAACACCTGGACGCGAAAACCCTGGCGCACCAGCGCCAGCGCCGCGGCCAGGCCGCCGATGCCGCCACCGGCCACGAGGACGGGGAGGTCCTTGTCTTGTGTCGCCATGCCTGTCTCCTTCACAAGATTTGCATACTGATGATCAGTACACTCATCATAAGTGCCCTGATAGCATGCTGTCCACTTCCTCCCGTCGTCCTGTCCCGCCGCCCTTCATGAAACGTTCCGAGCCGTCCAACGTCAGCATCGACGACCAGCCGGGCCACTACATCCGGCGGCTGCACCAGATTTCGGTGGGCATCTTCCTGCAGGAACTGTCCGAGCTGGGCGTCACGCCGGTGCAGTACGCGGCGCTGCAAACCGTGGCCAATCAGCCGGGCATCGATCAGCGCACCCTGGCGCGCACCATCGCGCTGGACGCGTCCACCACCGGGGGGGTGGTCGACCGGCTGGAGCAGCGTGGCGCGCTGGAGCGGCGCACCGCGCCCACCGACCGGCGCGCGCGCCAGCTCTGGCTCACGGCCGCGGGCGAGAAGCTGCTGGCCGAGGCGGTGCCGGCCATGCTGCAGGCGCAGCAGCAGATCCTGGCGCCGCTGACCGAGCGCCAGCGCGCCGAGTTCATGCGCCTCATGCGCATCGTGGTGGATGAGAACAACGCGCTGAGCCGCGCGCCGAGCGAAGCGGCGAAGTGAAGGGGGCGCGCCGGCGCGCGCTCAGTCCCGCAGGTGCGCCACCACCGCCCGCACCACGGCCTCGTCGCGCAGCAGGCGCGTGTGGCCCAGGCCGCGGGTCTCCATCAGTTGGGCGCCGGGGATCGCGTCGCGGAAGGCCTCGGCGTCGGCGAAGCGGTTGATGCGGTCCTCGCGGTCGTGGACGATCAGTGTGGGCTGGGCCACGCGCGGTCCCACGGCGGCGGGCTCGAACTGGCGCATCAGGATGCCCTCGCGCGCTTCCACGCGCTGCTGCAGGCGCGCGCGGGTGTCCTCGCTCAGGCCGAACACGGCAGCGAACAGCCGCGTGTAGGCGTGCGGCGAGGCCGGCGGCGCCAGCAGCGCCAGGCGCGGCACGGCCAGGCCGCGCGCCGCCGCGTAGGCCAGCGCGTTGGCCGCCAGCGAATGCGCCACCACCGCGCGCACCTCATGGCCCTGCTGCTGCTGTCGCGCGACGAGGTAGTCGATGGCGCGCGCGAACTGCGGCAGGTTGCTGGTGCTGCCCTCGCTGCGCCCGTGCGCCGGCAGGTCCACCAGCAGGGGGCGCAGGCCCTGAGCGCTCAAGGCCTGCGCCAGCGGCAGCATCTGCGCGGCGTAGCCGCCCCAGCCGTGCAGCAGGACCACCACGGGGCCGTGCGGGCCGGGTGGCGGTTGGTAGAGGGTGAGGCTGGCGTCCTCGAAAGGCAGGCGCGTGATCCGCCAGCGGGCCAGGTCCGGCTGGCGTCGGTGCAGCCACTTGGACGGCAGGGGCGTGCCGAACACGCGGTAGGCGCCGCGCACGGCGAGCGCCGGCCACACGCGCTCGGACAGGGTGAGCGCCCAGCGCAGCCAGCGTGTGCCGGGGTTGGCCTGGTAGTAGGCCGAGGCGGTTTGCAACGAGGTGCTGTTCATCACGGATCTCCTAAAATCGCACGATCGTGCGAAATATGGTCGAACAAAAGAAGCGGCCCAGCACCGCTTCTCAGCTTTCGTAGGTCTTGAGCAGCCGCGCCCAGGTGGCCTGGGCGCGCTCGGCGGCGCGGGGATCGCGCAGGAAGCGCACGTCGTGGACCAGCCCGATCGCCAGGCTGCAGATTTCGCCCACCAACTGCTCCGGGTCGGTGTCGGCCTTCAGGTGGCCGGCCTCGATGGCCTGCAGCACGGTGCGGCGCAGCGCGGCGCGCCAGCGCGTCACCTCGCCCAGCAACAGCTCGCGCAGCTCGCCCTCGCGGTCGTCGAGTTCGAAGGCGCCGGAGGTGTAGAGGCAGCCCGTGTGCGCCTCCACGTCGCGCAGGCGGATCAGCCAGCGCCGCACGATCTCGCCCAGGCGCGGCAGTCCCTTGGGCGACTGCATGGCCGGCACGAAGACGTCGGCCAGGAAACGGCGGCCGAACTCCTCGATGACGGCTTTCTGCAGCGCCTCGCGCGAACCCACGCGCGAGAACACGCCGCTCTTGGACAGGCCGATGCGGTCGGCCACCGCCTGCAGGGTGATGGCCTCCAGGCCCTCGGCAGAGGCAAGGTCGAGCGCGGCGCCAACGATGGCGGCGCGCGTCAGTTCGCTTTTTTGTGTCCGGGCGTCCATGGCGGTGAAATTTAGCACGTTCGTGCGAAACTCGGAACACCGCCCGCGGGCGGTGGCCCGGCTTGGTCGATGAAAGGTCGCTGGCTATGATCCGCGCGTTCCGCGCCGCTGGCCCCATGAACCCATCCCTGCCCCCACTCAAGCCCGAGTTCCTGGCCATGCTGGTCAAGGGGGTGTCGCTCATGCTCAGCAGCTGCGACCTCGATCTGACGCCCAGCGTGATGCGGGCCGTTGGCAGTCGCATCGACGACGGCGGGCGCCGCATCACCGCCTATCTGGGGCGTGCCCAGTCGCGCCAGCTGTTGGCCAATATCGCGGCCAGCGGGCGGCTCGCGGCGGTGTTCAGCCAGCCCAGCACCCACCTGACGGTGCAGTTCAAGAGCCGGCGCGTCCGCTTGCGCGAGCCGCAGGCCGACGACCAGCCTTACCTCGAGCGCTACCGGCAGTCGCTGGAGCAGGAGCTCTCGGTGCTCGGCTTCGCGCCGCTCTATGTGCAGGCCTTGCTGGCGCATGCGCCAGACGATCTGGTGGCCGTCGAATTCGAGCCCGACGAAGCCTATGACCAGACACCCGGCTCCCGGGCGGGCAGCCCGCTGATGGCCGCTTGAGTCGTCCATGAACGCCACAGCCGCCATCGGTCCCGAGCAGCTCGCCACCATGGCCGAACTCAGGCCCTGTCTGGAAGGCGCGATCCCCGCCGTGATGGCCACCGTGGCGGCCGATGGCACGCCCAACGTGGCTTACCTGTCCCAGGTGCACCATGTGGACGAGCACCACGTGGCGCTGTCCTTCCAGTTCTTCAATCGCACCCGGCAGAACCTGCTGGCGCATCCGCGCTCCACGGTGCTGGTGACCAACCCGCTGAACTTCCACTTCTACCGCCTGCACCTGAAGTACCTGCGCACGGAAGACGAGGGGCCGGTGTTCGAGCGCATGAAAGCGCAGTTGGCGGGCATCGCCTCGCACGAGCGCCTGGAAGACGTGTTTCGCCTGCGCGGCGCCGACATCCACCAGGTGCTGGCCATCGAGCGCGTGCCGGTGGGCAAGGCCCCGCCCTTGCCCGCGCCGCTGAGGCGGCCCGAGCCCCTGGCGGTGCTGCGCCGCCTCAGCGGGCGTTTGTCCCGTGCGCGCACGCTCGATGCGCTGCTGGATGCCGCCCTCGATGGACTGCAGCAGGAGCTGGGCCTGTCGCAGGCCATGGTGCTGATCGCCGACACCGCCTCGGGGCGGCTCTACACCGTGGGCAGCCGGGGGTACCCGACCTCGGGCGTGGGCTCGGAAATCGCGGTGGGCCACGGGGTCATTGGCGTGGCCGCGCGCGAAGGCACGCCGGTGCGCATCAATCACATGACGAGCGCCGCGCGCTACAACCAGGCCCTGGCCGACAGCCTGGGCCGGCGCGAAGCGGGCGCCGAGATTCCTTACCCCGGCCTGGCCCGGCCGGGCAGCCAGCTCGCCGTGCCGCTGCTGTCCGCCGGCCGGGTCCTGGGGGTGCTGTTCGTGGAAAGCGAGCACGAGATGCACCTGAACCACGAAGACGAGGACCTGCTGGTCGCGCTCGCGGGCCAATTGGCGGCTGGCATCGACCTGATGCATGAGTCCGAGGAGCCTTGCGGCGACGACGGCGCGGCGGCCGCCAGCGCGGCGGTGGCCGCCAGCGCGGCCCCCTTGCTGCGCGTGCGCCGTTACCGGCGCGACGACAGCATCTTCGTCAACAACGCCTACCTCATCAAAGGCGTGGCCGGCGCCATCCTGTGGAAGCTGCTGAACGACCACCTCGGCGGCCGCAGCGAGTTCACCAACCGCGAGTTGCGCCTGGACACCACGCTGGGCCTGCCGGACGTGAGCGACAACCTGGAGGCGCGCCTGCTGCTGCTGCACCGCCGCCTGGGCGAGCAGTGCCCGGCGCTGCGGCTGCAGAAGACCGGGCGCGGCAGCTTCCGCTTCGACGCCCTCGCGCCGGTGGAGCTGGCCGAGAGCCCCTAGCGCGCGGCTCAGGCGCTCACCAGCCCGGGCACGGGCGGCAGGTTCATGCCACGCGCCAGCTTGGCCCAGTCGCGCGGGCTCAGGTGGGCGCGCGCCAGGTCCAGCACGGCGGCCACCGCCGGCGCGGGCGCCTTGGCTTGCATGTCGTTCACCATCAGGCAGCGCTCGATGGCGTTCGACGCGGGCAGCATCCAGCGCGCGACGGTCATCATCTCCTGCGGCGGGATGCTGGCCACCAGCTCGTCGTGCAGGGCCAGCAGTTCGAAGTCGTTGTAGGTGGCCCAGAGTGCGCCGTTGTGCGCCGTTTCCTCGGCGTGCATGTGCCGCAGGTTGTCGGCCACGAACAGGGCCAGCGCCAGGTACAGCGCGTGCATCGCGCCGGCGCGCTCGTCGGCCGGCACGGCGGCCAGGGCGCGCGCGGCCCCGCGCAGCTGGGCGGTGTGGCGCAGGTGGTCCTCGTGCTCCTCGGCGACGGCATCGCACACGCCGGGGCAGCGGGCCCGCAGCGCGGGGTGGATGAACCGGTTCTCGTGGTCCAGGTGGCGCTCGAACATCTCCATCAGTTCGATGGTGCGGTCAGCGGCGTCGTGCACCTCGGCCTCGTCGGTGGGGTCGGCGCGGCCGAGGGCGAGCAGGGTGTCGGCCATCATGGCGCGCAGCGCCTTGTGGATGCCGGCGTACAGGTTGAAGCGGCCTTCGCCCGCGCGGGCGGCGGCGGCGATGGCGGCGATTTCGATCGAATGGGAATGCATGGTGGGAGGTCCTTGGGCACCGGTGACGCCCGGCGCTCGGCGGTGGCGGCGGCGCCCCATGCGCCGCTCGTCCATGCCCGGAAGTCTCGTGAAAGCCCCCCGGTCGCGCCGCTAAATTGCGCTTAAGCGCTTCCTAAAAGGACCTTAAGCCTCCCCCGGGCGGGGGATGGAACGCTCAGTCCAGCCCGCGCGGGCGGCCGCGCGCCTGCTTGGTGGCCGATCGCTGCGCCTTGCCCTCCAGGCGCCGCTCGCGCGAGGCGCGCGTGGGCCGCGTGGCGCGGCGCGCCTTGGGTGGCACGGCCACCGCGTCCACCATGGCCTGCAGTCGCGCCAGGGCCTCGGCCTTGTTCTGCTCCAGACTGCGGCTGCCCTGGGCCTTGATGACGATCACGCCATCCTGCGTCAGGCGGGTGTCGCTGAGCGCCAGCAGGCGCGCCTTCACCGCCTCGGGCAGCGAGGAGGCGCGCACCACGAAGCGCAGGTGCACGGCGTTGCTGACCTTGTTGACGTTCTGGCCGCCCGCGCCCTGGGCGCGGATGGCGGTGAAGGCCACCTCGTCGGGGGCGATGGTCGGGCGCTCGGGCATGGCGGCAGTCTAGGCCCTGGGCCGCCGCGACCGGTTCAGTAGCGCTCTTTCACGCCGGTGACCATGGCCTTGACCAGGCGGGTGCGCTCCAGGCGGCCCATCACGATGGCCGCCGCGGCGTGCAGGCCGGCCAGCCCGATGAGGCCGTCGGCCAGGCTCTCGTGCGCCTCGCGCAGGGCCTCGTTGCCCCAGAAGCGGTCGGTGCCCTGCAGCCAGCCCGTGAGGCCCAGCAGCAGCACCAGCAGCATGAGCGCCAGCATCATCAGCGCGCCCAGGGGGTTGTGGCCGGGGACGTGCATTTCATCGCCCCGGAACCAGGCGCGCAGGTGGTGGCGCAGGCGCGTGGGCGTGGGCCAGAAGTCGCTGAAGCGCGCGTAGCGCGGGCCGATGAAGCCCCAGACCACGCGCAGCAGCACCAGGGCCGCGGCCGCGTAGCCCAGCCAGCGGTGCGGCCGCTCGCCTTCTTCCAGCACCCATTGGTTCAGCACCACGGTGCTCACCAGAGACCAGTGGAAGACGCGCACGAACGGGTCCCAGACCCGCTCGGCGCTCGGCGGCGTGTTCATTGGGATTTGACCGGTTTGCCCGACACCGGGTCGAAGTAAATCTCGACCTTCTTGCCGGCCTTGTCGTGGCCGTAGATTTCGTAGCAATTGCCCTTGGTGACCTTGAAGGTCTTGATCTGGTAGCCCTGGGCTTGCAGGTCCTTCTTGAAGTCGGCCTCCGGCTTCCAGCCCTCTTTGCTGGGCGCGCAGGTGGGGCTTGCCAGGGCGTTGCCGGCGGCGAACAGGGCCAGGGTGGTGGTGGCGATGGCGAGAGCTTTCATGGAGATGCGGGGAGTGACGCCCGCACATGCGGGCGCCGCCATTGCAGCCGGGCCGGCTGAAATGCGCCTTAAGCGGCGCGGCCCCGCGCGCGCCAGGGTTGCCGGGCCGCTGGGATAATCCGCCCCATGGCAGCGAAGCATCGAGTGGTGGTGGGTTTGAGCGGGGGAGTGGACTCCGCGGTGAGCGCGTACCTGCTCAAACAGCAGGGCCACGAGGTCGTCGGCATCTTCATGAAGAACTGGGAGGACGACGACGGCAGCGAGTACTGCTCCAGCCGCCAGGACTGGCTGGACGCCGCCAGCGTGGCCGACGTGATCGGCATCGACGTCGAGCACGTCAACTTCGCCGCCGAGTACAAGGACCGCGTGTTCGCCGAGTTCCTGCGCGAGTACCAGGCCGGGCGCACCCCCAACCCCGACATCCTCTGCAACGCCGAGATCAAGTTCAAGGCCTTCCTGGACCACGCCATGCGCCTGGGCGCCGAGAAGATCGCCACCGGGCATTACGCCCGTGTGCGCTGCGTGGCCGCCGACACGGGCGAGCCCGTGGGGTCGGACGGCACCTCGCGCGCCAGCGCGCGCGATGGCGCGGGTGTGCGGCACCAACTGCTCAAGGGCCTGGACCCGCTGAAGGACCAGAGCTACTTCCTGCACCGCCTCACCCAGGCCCAGCTCGCCAAGACGATGTTCCCGGTGGGCGAGCTGCCCAAGACCGAGGTGCGCCGCCTCGCGGCCGAGATCGGCCTGCCCAATGCCAAGAAGAAGGACAGCACCGGCATCTGCTTCATCGGCGAGCGGCCCTTCCGCGAGTTCCTCAACCGCTACATCGCCAGCGCGCCCGGCCCCATCAAGGACGAGCGCGGCCGCACCATCGGCGAACACGTGGGCCTGAGCTTCTACACCCTGGGCCAGCGCCAGGGGCTGGGCATCGGCGGCGTGCGGGCCAAGGGCGCGCAGAAGGGCGGCAGCGAGCACGAGCCCTGGTTCGTTGCGCGCAAGGACATCGCGCGCAATACCTTGTGGGCCGTGCAGGGGCACGACCACCCCTGGCTGCTGACGCCGCGCCTGCGCGCGCACGACGCGAGCTGGGTGGCCGGCGAGCCGCCGACGGCCGGCGCCATGGCCGCCAAGACGCGCTACCGCCAGGCCGACGCGCCCTGCGCCATGGAGCCCCTGGGCGGGGCCGGTTTCGTGCTGCGCTTCGAACAGCCGCAGTGGGCGGTCACACCCGGCCAGAGCGCCGTGCTGTATGACGGCGAAGTCTGCCTGGGTGGTGGTGTGATCCTCACCGAGGCGGCCTCGGGCGACGAGGCCTACGGCCCGGCCGCGGCGCTGGCGGCCTGAGGCCCCTCCGCCCGGCGCGCATACTCCCCCCGGAACTAGTGCCGTCGCAGTATTGAGGCGGTCGCGCGCGGCCCGAATACTGGTCCCTGCTCGGTCGGCCCGCCCCCCGCGGGCCGCGCGTGTCGCGGGGTGACGATGCACGGTGGGGCGCCAGTCGGTCAGGGATGGCGGCGGGGCATGGCCTGGGTCTGGCTGTGGCTCGTGCTGCTGCCCTGCGCCGCCTCGCCACTGCCTGAGCGGGTGGCGCTGAGCGCCCCGGACAGCGCCGTCGCCCTCACGCCCGAGCTGCAGTTCCTCGACAACCGCGCGCATCCCTGGCGCCCCGACGCCGCCGACGCGGCCGACGCCGATTTCGAGCCCCTGCCGCCGGCCTGGCAAGCGGGCAACCTGGGCCAGGGCTCCTTCGACCTGTGGTTTCGCGTGGTGCTGCACGCCGGCGCCGACGCGCCCGCCCATTGGATGTGGGTGGTAGACAACGCCAACCTGGACCTGGTCGAACTCTGGTCCGGCCCGCCGGGCCAGGCCGTGCGCCTGGGCCTCAGCGGCGACAGCCTGCCGCCCGGGCGGCGCGCCCACTCACACCGCCTGCCGGTGATCCCACTCACGCTGGCGCTCGGCGCCGATACCCCGGTCTACATGCGCGTGCGCACCGACGGCATGGCCCAGCTGCCGGTCAGCCTGTGGCCGCGCGAGGCGCTGGCGCGGCAGGACCAGTGGGTCTATGGCCTGCACGGTGTTTTCTTCGGCTTGCTCGCCGGCCTGATCCTCTACAACGCCATGCTGTACTTCAGCATCCGCGACCGCGCCTACCTCTATTACGTGGGCCTGGTCAGCGCGCTGGGGGTCTGGCAGTTCGGCAACCAGGGCTTCCTGGCCCAGTACCTGTGGCCGGGCGGGGCGCTGCTGCAGCACTACGTGGTCAACCTGTCGCTGGCGCTGGGCGGCGGCCTCTTGCTGCCCTTCGCGCGCCGCTTCCTGCAGACCGCCGCGCACGCGCCGCGGCTGGACCGCGCCGCGCGCCGGCTCACCTGGGGCTGGGGCGTGGTCTTTCTCCTCAACCTGCTCCCGCCGCTGTCGCCCGGCCAGCGCTTGGTGCCCTGGGCGGTCGCCGCGACCACGCTGATGCTGGTGGCCATGGCGTTCGACGGCCTGCGCGAACGCCGCCCGGCCGCGCTGCCCTTCACCGTGGCCTGGGCCTGCCTGTGGGTGAGCGCGCTGCTCTACGTGTTCTATCGCCTGGGCTGGCTGCCGGGCCATCCCCTGGTGGTCAACGCGCTGCCCATCGGCGCCGCGCTCGAGATGGTGCTGCTGTCCTTCGCGCTGGCGGACCGCTTCCGCGTCGAGCGCCAGGCCGCCGAGCGCGCGCAGGCGGACCGCCTGCGCACCGAGCTCGAGCGCGACATGGCGCGTCGCGCCACCGACGAAAAGTCGCGCTTCCTCGCCGCCGTGAGCCACGACATGCGCCAGCCGCTCTACGCCATCACGCTCGCGGCCGAATCGCTGGAGCGCCAGCGCCCGCTGCGCTACCCGGGGCCCCTGCTGCAGCAGATGAAGGCCGGGCTGGAGACGGCCGATCGCCTGCTCGACGCGGTGATGACCGTGGCCCGGCTGGAAACCGGCTCGCTGCGGCCGCAGCCCGCGACCTTCTCGCTGGAGCCCCTGATGGAGCAGGTGGACGGCACCTTCGGGCCGCAGGCCCGGGCCAAGGGACTGCGCTGGTCGGTCACGCCCTGCCTGACCCTGGTCAGCACGGACGCGCGGCTGTTGCAGCGCCTGGTCTTCAACCTGGTGAGCAACGCCGTGGCTTACACCGAGGCGGGTGGCGTGCTGGTGTCGTGCCGCGTGCGGCGCCGGGGCGCCTTGCTGCAGGTGTGGGACACCGGCGGTGGGCTGCCGCCGGAGCCCGAGGCGCAGGTGTTCCAGCGGCACTTCCGGGGCGAGCCCGGCACCGAAACCGACAGCGGGGTCGGGCTGGGTCTGGTCATCGTCAAGCAGACCGCGCTGCTGCTGGGTCTGGAGCTGTCGGTGCGCTCGCGCCCGGGGCGCGGCAGCTGCTTCTCGCTCTGGCTGCCGCTGGCGCCTTCAGCCACCGAACACGCTGGGGTGGGTGTGCAGCCCGTCCAGTGGCAGCCGGCGGCCGGCCAGGTGGTCCTCGATGCAGCGCAGCACCAGGGGGCTGCGGTGCCGCGCGGCTGAGGCGCGCACCTCGTCCGGCGTGAGCCAGCAGGTGCGCACGATGCCGCGATCGAGCGCGCGGCCGGCCACGGCCTCGCCCACGGCGCCGCAGAAAGCGAAACGCAGGTAGGTGATGGACTCGTTGGCCCGCTCGAAGCGCGCCAGGTACACGCCCACCAGCGCCTCGGGCGCGAAGGGGTGCGCGGTTTCCTCCAGCGCCTCGCGCGCCGCGGCCTGCACCAGGCTTTCGCCCGGCTCCAGGTGGCCCGCCGGGTTGTTCAGGCGCAGGCCTTCGGGGGTGTGCTCTTCGACCAACAGGTAGCGGCCGTCGCGCTCGGCGAGGCAGGCCACGGTGACGCTCGGTGCCCAGCGGGAAGTCATGGGCTGCGATTATGGGCGGGCCGCCGTTCGCGACAGGCTTTCAGTTAAGCTCGCCCGTTGATTTTTGAACCGAGCGCGAGGAGACACCCATGCTCATTGGCGTACCCGCCGAAACCGTGGCGGGCGAGACCCGTGTGGCCGTGACGCCGGAGACGGCAAAGAAGCTGGTGGCCCAAGGCCATGTGGTGCGTGTGCAGGCCGGCGCCGGCCTGCACGCCAGCGCCACCGACGCCGCGTACGAAGCGGCGGGTGCGCAGATCACCGACGCCGCCGGCGCCCTGGGCGCTGACCTCGTGCTCAAGGTGCGCAGTCCGCAGGCCAGCGAACTGCCGCTGATGAAAGCCGGCGCCACCCTGGTCGGCATGCTCAACCCCTTCGACGCCGAAGGCCTGCGGGCCCTGGCCGCGGCCGGGCTCACCGGCTTCGCGCTGGAGGCCGCGCCGCGCACCACGCGCGCGCAGAGCATGGACGTGCTGTCCTCGCAGGCCAACATCGCCGGCTACAAGGCCGTGATGCTCGCGGCCAACGCCTACCCGCGCTTCTTCCCCATGCTCATGACGGCCGCCGGCACCGTGAAGGCCGCGCGTGTGGTCATCCTGGGCGTGGGCGTGGCGGGCCTGCAGGCCATCGCCACGGCCAAGCGCCTGGGCGCGGTTATCGAGGCCAGCGACGTGCGCCCCAGCGTGAAGGAGCAGATTGAGTCCCTGGGTGGCAAGTTCATCGACGTGCCCTATGAAACGCCGGAGGAGAAGGAAGCGGCCGAGGGCGTGGGCGGCTACGCTAAGCCCATGCCGCCGAGCTGGCTGCAGCGCCAGGCCGCCGAGGTGGCCAAGCGCGTGGCCATGGCCGACGTGGTGATCTCCACCGCGCTCATTCCCGGCCGCGCGGCGCCCACGCTGATCACCGAAGAGATGGTGAAAAGCATGAAGCCGGGGTCGGTGATCGTGGACATCGCGGCGGGCAAGGGGCCCGCCAATGCCGATGGCAGCGTCGGCGGCAACTGCCCGCTCACCGAAGCCGACAAGACGGTCGTGAAGCACGGCGTGACGATCATCGGCGAGACCAACCTGCCCGCGCTGGTGGCGGCCGACGCCTCCGCGCTGTACGCGCGCAACGTGCTCGACTTCCTCAAGCTCGTGCTGCCGAAGGACGCCGCGGCCGTGCAGGTGCCGCTGGACGACGACATTGTCGTCGCCTGTCTCATGACCCAAGCCGGCGAGGTCAAGCGCAAATGAGCGACACCGCCAGCCGCGTGATGCTGCGGGCCAAGCTGCACCGCGCCACCGTGACCGAAGCCGACCTGCACTACGAAGGTTCCTGCGGCATTGACGAAGACCTGCTGGACGCCGCCGACATGCGGGAGTTCGAGAAGATCGAGCTCTACAACGTCAACAACGGCGAGCGTTTCTCCACCTACATCATCAAGGCCGCGCGCGGCTCGGGCGCCATCTCACTCAACGGCGCGGCCGCGCGCAAGGCCCATGTGGGCGACCTGCTGATCATCTGCACCTACTCGCCGGTGGCCGACAGCGCGGTGCCGGGCTGGAAGCCGCGCGTGGTGCTGCTGGGTGAAGGCAACCGCATCACCGAGATCAAGAAAACCTAGGAGCCGCCCATGGACGCCGTCTCTCCCACCCTCATCAACCTCATCATCTTCGTGCTGGCCATCTACGTGGGCTACCACGTGGTGTGGACGGTGACGCCCGCGCTGCACACGCCGCTCATGGCCGTGACCAACGCCATCTCGGCCATCGTGATCGTGGGCGCCATGCTGGCCGCCGCGCTCACCGAAACCCCGCTGGGCAAGACCATGGGCGTGCTGGCCGTGGCGCTGGCGGCCGTCAACGTCTTCGGCGGCTTCCTGGTCACGCGCCGCATGCTGGAGATGTTCAAGAAGAAAGAGAAGAAGGCCCCGGCCGCGGGAGACAAAGCATGAGCATGAACCTGGTCGTCCTGCTGTACCTGATCGCCTCGGTCTGCTTCATCCAGGCCCTGAAGGGTCTGTCGCACCCCACCACCTCCATCCGGGGCAACGTCTTCGGCATGACGGGCATGGCCATCGCCGTGCTCACCACCGCCGCGCTCATCGTCGAACTCGCGGGCGGCAAGGCCCAGGGCATGGTTTACGTGCTCGGCGGCCTGGTGGTCGGCGGCGGCGTGGGCGCTTACATGGCCAAGAAGGTCGAGATGACCAAGATGCCCGAGCTGGTGGCCTTCATGCACAGCATGATCGGCCTGGCGGCGGTGTGCATCGCCGTGGCCGTGGTGGCCGAGCCCTGGGCCTTCGGCATCGCCGCGCACGGCCAGTCCATCCCGGGCGGCAACCGCATCGAGCTGGCCCTGGGCGCCTTCATTGGCGCGGTCACCTTCAGCGGCTCGGTCATCGCCTTCGGCAAGCTCTCGGGCAAGTACAAGTTCCGCCTGTTCCAGGGCGCGCCCGTCACTTTCGCCGGGCAGCACAAACTCAATCTGCTGCTGGGCCTGGCCACGGCGTTCTTCATCTTCGGCTTCTGGCATTCGCAGAGCTGGATGGACATCGTGCTGGTGATCGCCCTGGGCTTCATTCTGGGCGTGCTCATCATCATCCCCATCGGTGGCGCCGACATGCCGGTCGTGGTCTCCATGCTCAACAGCTACTCGGGCTGGGCGGCGGCGGGCATCGGCTTCAGCCTGAACAACAGCATGCTGATCATCGCCGGCTCGCTGGTGGGCAGCTCGGGCGCGATCCTGAGCTACATCATGTGCAAGGCCATGAACCGCTCGTTCATCAGCGTCATCCTGGGCGGCTTCGGCGGCGAGGCCGGCGCGGCGGCCACCAGCGGCGTGCAGCGCACCGCCAAGAGCGGCAGCGCCGACGACGTGGCCTTCATCCTGGGCAACGCCGAAACCGTGGTCATCGTGCCGGGCTACGGCCTGGCGGTGGCGCGCGCGCAGCACGCGGTGAAGGAACTGGCCGAGAAGCTCACGCACAAGGGCATCACGGTGAAGTACGCGATCCACCCCGTGGCCGGGCGCATGCCGGGTCACATGAACGTGCTGCTGGCCGAGGCCGAGGTGCCTTACGACCAGGTGTTCGAGATGGAAGACATCAACGGCGAGTTCGGGCAGGCGGACGTGGCCATCGTGCTGGGTGCCAACGACGTGGTGAACCCGCTGGCGCTGCAGAAGGGCAGCCCCATCTACGGCATGCCCATCCTGGAGGCCTACAAAGCCAAGACCGTGATCGTGAACAAGCGCTCCATGGCCGCGGGCTACGCGGGCCTGGACAACGAACTGTTCTACATGGACAAGACCATGATGGTCTTCGGCGACGCCAAGAAAGTCGTCGAGGACATCACCAAAGCCGTGGAGTGAGACCTCGCCCGCCGGGCGCACAACGAGAGGAGACCTGCATGCCGACCGCCACCGCCGACCGCCCCTGGCTCGCCGCTTACCCCGAAGGGGTGCCCGCCGACATCGACGTGAACCAGTACCCCTCGCTGGTGCACCTGATGGAGGAGAGCTTCCGGCGCTTCGGCGAGCGGACCGCCTACAGCTTCATGGGCAAGGACGTGAGCTTCGCGCAGACCGACGCGGCCTCGCAGTCCGTGGCGGCCTACCTGCAGGGCCTGGGTCTGGTGAAGGGCGACCGCGTGGCGATCATGATGCCCAACGTGCCGCAGTACCCGGTGGTCGTCGCGGGCATCCTGCGCGCGGGTCTGGTGGTGGTGAACGTGAACCCGCTGTACACCGCGCGCGAACTGGAGCACCAGCTCAAGGACTCGGGCGCCAAGGCCATCGTCATCATCGAGAACTTCGCCCGCACGCTGGAGCAGTGCATCGCGGCCACGCCGGTGAAGCACGTGGTGCTCGCGGCCATGGGCGACATGCTGGGCTTGCTCAAGGGCGGCCTGGTGAACTACGTGGTGCGCAAGGTCAAGAAGATGGTGCCGGCCTTCAACCTGCCGCAGGCGGTGCGCTTCAACGACGCCCTTGCGCGCGGCGCGCGCGGCGCGTTCAAGAGGCCCGAGATCAAGGCCGACGACATGGCCGTGCTGCAGTACACCGGCGGCACCACGGGCGTGAGCAAAGGCGCGGTGCTCCTGCACCGCAACATCATCGCCAACGTGCTGCAGTCCGAGGCCTGGAACGACCCGGTGATGAAGAAGGTCCCGGCCGGCGAGCAGCCCACCAGCGTGTGCGCGCTGCCGCTGTACCACATCTTCGCGTTCACCGTGAACATGATGCTGAGCCTGCGCGTGGGCGGCAAGACCATCCTCATCCCCAACCCGCGCGACCTGCCCGCGGTGCTCAAGGAGCTGAGCAAGCACCGCTTCCACAGCTTTCCCGCGGTGAACACGCTGTTCAACGGCCTGGCCAACCACCCCGACTTCAACACCGTGGACTGGAGCCACCTGAAGGTCTCGGTGGGCGGCGGCATGGCGGTGCAGGGCGCGGTGGCCAAGCGCTGGCTCGAGAAAACCGGCTGCCCGATCTGCGAAGGCTACGGCCTGTCCGAAACCAGCCCCTCGGCCACCTGCAACCCCACCACCAGCACCGAGTACACCGGCACCATCGGCGTGCCCCTGCCCAATACGCGCCTGAAGTGCCTGGACGACGAGGGCCGCGAGGTGCCCGTGGGCCAACCCGGCGAGATCGCGATCCACGGCCCGCAGGTGATGGCGGGCTATTGGCAGCGCCCCGACGAGACCGCCAAGGTCATGACGCCCGACGGCTACTTCAAGAGCGGCGACATCGGGATCATGGACGAGCGCGGCTACTTCAAGATCGTGGACCGCAAGAAGGACATGGTGCTGGTCAGCGGTTTCAACGTCTACCCGAACGAGGTCGAGGACGTGGTCGCGCAGTTGCCCGGCGTGCTGGAGTGCGCCGTCGTGGGCGTGCCGGACGACAAGACCGGCGAAGCCGTGAAGCTGGTGATCGTGAAGAAGGACCCGTCGCTCACCGAGGAGCAGGTGCGCGAGTTCTGCCGCGCCAACCTCACCGGCTACAAGCAGCCGCGCGTGATCGAGTTCCGTACCGATCTGCCCAAGACGCCGGTGGGCAAGATCCTGCGCCGCGAGCTGCGCGACAAGTGAAGCGCTGAGCCGGCATGACGCTTGCGCTGGTCAGCGCCCTGCCGCAGGAGCTCGAGGCCGTGCTCGCGCTGCTGCCCGACGAGCAGCGCACCGCGTTCGCCGGGCGCGGCTTCTGGCGCGGCCACCTGCATGGGCAGGAGGTGGTGGCGGTGCTCTCGGGCATCGGCAAGGCGGCGGCGGCCACCACCACCGCGCTGCTGATCGCGCGCTTCGGCGCCAGCGCCGTCGTGATGACGGGCGTGGCTGGCGGCCTGGGCGCAGGCGTGAAGGTGGGCGACGTGGTGGTGGCGGCCGAACTGCTGCAGCACGACATGGACGCTTCGCCGGTCTTTCCGCGCCACGAGGTGCCGGGTTACGGGCGCTCGCGCTTCGCCACCGACGGTGCCCTGAGCGATCGCCTGGCGCGCGCCTGCGAGGCCACGCTGCGCGAAGCCCCAGCCGCGCTGGGCACCGCGGCGGTCGAGGCCTTCGGCCTGGACGACTCGCGCGTGCACCGGGGCCTGCTCCTGACGGGCGATCGCTTTGTGTCGCGCACCGCCGAGAGCCAGGCCCTGCAGCGCGAGCTGCCGGACGCGCTGGCCGTGGACATGGAGAGCGCGGCCGTGGCCCAGGTGTGCGCGGATTTCGGCGTGCCGCTGGCGGTGGTGCGCACCATCTCCGACCGCGCCGACGACGCGGCCCACGTGGACTTCCCGCGCTTCCTCACGCAGGTGGCGAGCCGCTACAGCGTGGCCATCGTCGAGCGCCTGCTCGGCGAGTCAGCGTAGCCAACCCCTTTTCCTGAAGTACAGCATCGGCACCACGGCCGACAGCACCATCAGCCCGATCGCCAGCGGGTAGCCGAAGCGCCAGGTCAGCTCGGGCATGAACTGGAAGTTCATGCCGTAGCTGCTGGCCACCAGCGTCGGTGGCAGCAGCGACACGCTGGCCACCGAGAAGATCTTGATGATCTTGTTCTGGTTGATGTTGATGAAGCCGACCGTGGCGTCCATCAGGAAGTTGATCTTGTCGAACAGGAAGGCCGTGTGACCGTCGAGCGAGTCGAGGTCGCGCAGGATCTGGCGCGCGTCCTCGAACTGCTCGGCGCTCAGCAGGCGGCTGCGCATCATGAAGCTCACCGCGCGGCGCGTGTCCATGACGTTGCGGCGGATGCGGCCCGACATGTCCTCGTGGCGCGCGATGGCCGACAGCGCCTCGCCCAGGGCCGAGTCGCTGGCCTCGCTGGACAGCACCTTGGCGCTCACCGTTTCCAGGTCGTCGTAGATGTCCTCCAGCGTGTCGGCGCAGTACTCGGCGTCGGCGTCGAACAGCATCAGCAGCACGTCCTTGGCGTCGTCGATCAGGCCGGGCATGCGCCGCGCGCGCATGCGCAGCAGGCGGAACACGGGCACGTCTTCGTCGTGGATGGAGAACAGCACGCCGCGGCTCTTGAGCGAGTCGTTGTGCTCGTTGAGGATGAAGGCCACGCGCACCGCGCGCGGGTCTTCGTCGTCGTCGATGAGGAAGTCGCTGCGCACGTGCAGCTCGCCGTTGTCCTCCTCGAAGAAGCGCGCCGACTCCTCGATGTCCTCGTCCATCGCGTCTTCCGGGATGGACAGGCCGAAATGCTGCTTGACCCAGCGGCGTTCTTCGGGGGTGGGGTCTTCCAGGTCGACCCAGATGGGCTTGAACTTGGCGAGCTCTTCCAGGGACTCGATCTCTTCCTGGAAGAGGCGGCCGTTGGCCAGGGTGAAGACATTGAGCATGGCGCGCTCCTGCGTGTCGGTGGCGGTCTGGCGGTGGCCGGGAATCCGGCCGGCGGGTTCGGTGGCGCTTTCAGCCAGCCGCCCGTCCAGGCCGCAGCGTCGGGGCGCTGCTCAGACGGTCGCGGGGAGGGCTGAAAGCACACGACTGGGGGGTGTGCTGTCCATCAAGGGCTCCGTGTGCAAAACGGCCGCGATTATCGCACCGGGTCTGACGCCGCGGGGCGGCCAGCGGGCGCCAGGAAGGCCTTCAGCTCGTCCTGGCGGCGCCAGGCGTCGTGCTCGCCCAGGGCCATGAGCGCGTGCACGAAGCCGGGCTCGAACAGCAGGTAGCTGGCCAGGGCGGCGGCGCTGGCATTGGCGCCGCGCCGCGTGTCCAGCGCGCCCAGGCCGATGAGCGTGTGGCGCGTGGTCACGGGCAGTTCGTTCACGTGCTTGAGCGCGAGTTCGTCGAGCGACACGCTGGGCTGGATGGCCATCACCTCCACCGGGTGGTAGGGCAACAGGGTCGAGACCTCGGGTGGCAGTCGCGCCAGGGTCTGGCTCACACGCATGGTCTGCTCCACGTCGGCCTGCAGGGTGTCGTGGAAGACGCTGGCCATGGCGTGGCCGGCGATGGTGCCCGCCGTGAGTTCGGCGGTGTCGTGCCGCCCGGCCAGGCCCGCGCGCTGCGGCTGGCCCACGCCGACGACCAGGATGCGGCGCGCGCCGAACTGGATGGCGGGCGACAGCGGCGAGAGCTGGCGCATGGAGCCGTCGCCGAAGTGCTCGCGGTGGCCGCTCACCCACAGGGGCACGGCCGGGAACAGGAAGGGAATGGCGCTGGAGGCCATCAGGTGTTCGATGGTGATGGGCTGGAACTCGGCGCGCCGCCCGGGCCGGTGCCAGGTGGGCACCGTGCTGTCGGCACGGGTCTGGCAGAAGGTCCAGTGTTCGCCGGTGGAGTAGCTCGACGCGGTCACGCCGAGCACGTCGATCGCGCCGCGCTCCAGCGCCGTCTCCAGCCCTTGCAGATCGATGTGGCGGTGCAGGGTGTTCACCAGCGGCAGGGTGTCGAGCAGGGCGCGGTGGCGCTTGACCTGGCGCGCCAGCGTCCAACCCGCGAGCACGCGACTGGCGCGCACCCAGGTGGGCGCTTCCAGGCGGTAGACCTGGTCGGAGCGCAGTTTCAGCCAGAACTCGCCGAGCGCGGGCAGCGCGGCGGCGCCATCGTCCGCGCGGCAGGCCAGGAAGCTGGCGTTGAGGGCGCCGGCCGAGGTGCCGAACAGCCAGCGGAAGGGAAAGGCCGCGCCGCCCTCGGGCAGCATGGCGGCCACGGCCTTGAGCACGCCGGCCTGGTAGGCGGTCCGCGCGCCGCCGCCCATGAGCACGAGGGCGCAGCCGTCGGCCCTGGGCCCGCCGGGGTGGCGCAAGGGAATGCTGTGGCTGAGGACGGTGTCGAGCGACATGCCGGGGCCGCGGGTCGTGCTCAGCGTGGCCGGGTGGAGGCGGCCAGCAGGGCCAGGCTGGTGCGGCGCGTGACCGGCGCGGCGAGGGGGCCATGGGTGGGGGGCATGCGGGGCTCCTGGCGAAGTCGTTCGGCCCGCTACGCTATCACGGCGATTCGGCCGGCGGCTGGGTGGGCCAAGCGATCCTCGATCGCGCGCGATGCGCCGCCAGGGCGTTGTCCACCGGCGGGAGCACAGGCGCGCGCGGGCGCCGCGACACAGCATCGGCGACACTCGGCCACCCCGCTTCGATCGCTGCCCGTGACCGATCCCTCGCCCCTCAGTTCCACGCGCGAACGCTGGCTGCTGCTCACCGTGGCCGGCATCCAGTTCACCCACATCCTGGACTTCATGATCGTGATGCCCCTGGGGCCGCAGTTCACGCGGCTCTTCGGCATCAGCGACGCGCAGTTCGGCCTGCTGGTGTCGGCCTACACGCTGTCGGCCGGCGCCTCGGGCCTGCTCGCCGCCACCTATGTCGACCGCTTCGACCGCCGCACGCTGCTGCTGTGGCTCTATGGCCTGTTCGCCCTGGCCACGCTGGCCTGCGGCCTGGCCCCGGGCTACGGCTTCCTCATGGGCGCGCGCATCGCCGCCGGCGTGTTCGGCGGCGTGCTGTCGGCGCTGGCGCAGACCATCGTGGCCGACGTGGTGCCCTTCGAGCGGCGGGGCCGCGCCATGGGCATCGTCATGTCCGCCTTCTCGTTTTCCACGGTGGCCGGGGTGCCGCTGGGCCTGTGGCTGGCCGGCTGGGCGGGCTGGCACGCCACCTTCATCGCCATCGCGATGCTGTGCGCCGTGTGCCTGGCCGGCGCCAGCCTGACCCTGCCGCCGCTCCGCGGCCACCTGCGGGCCGGCCCGCCCACGGTCTGGCGCGGCTTGGTCTCGGCGCTGGCCGAGCGCAACCACTGGCGCGCTTTTGCGATGTCGGCGCTCATGATGTTCACCGGCTTCACGGTGATCCCCTTCATCACCATCTACATGCAGGCCAACGTGGGCCTGGGCGACGCCGACATCCCCATGCTGTACCTGGTGGGCGGCGCGGTCACCCTGCTGACGGCGCGCTGGTTCGGCCGTTTGACCGACCGGCACGGCAAGGTGCCCACCTTCAGCCGCCTGGCCCTGCTCGTGGCGCTGCCGCTCATGGCCACCACGCTGCTGCCGCCGGCGCCGCTGTGGGTCGCGCTGGTCGTGTCCACCGGCTTCTTCGTGCTCATGTCGGGCCGCATGATCCCGGGCATGGCCATCATCACTTCGGCCGCCGAACCGCGCCTGCGCGGCACCTTCATGGCGCTCAACGCCGCGGTGCAGTCGGCCGCCATGGGACTGGCCTCGCTGGTCGGCGGGCTGATCATCGTGCGCGATGCCGCCGGTCGGGTGGAGTACTACTGGGTGGCGGGTCTCATCGGCGTGGCCGCCAGCTGCGCCAGCGTGGCGGTGGCGCGGCGGCTTCGCCTGCATGGCGCGCAGCAGGGGCCCGACCGCCGGTCCTGAAGGCGATCCGGAAGTCACGATTTCTGACGGTTTCGGCTTGCGTGCTCAGGGCATCGTCGGCATAGTGGGCCTCAAGCCATCCCGTGGTCGCCGGATGGCCCTGCCGCCGGCGGCCTGTGTCAACCCGGAGCAATTGGAGGCTCATCCATGAACCTGACGATCAACGGTCACGACCTCGAGGTCACTCCCGCCCTGCGCGGCTACGTCACCAGCAAGCTCGAACGCATTTCCCGACACTTCGACCAGGTCGTCGACATCCGGGTGCTGTTGAAAGTGGACAACCTCAAGGAAAAGGCCCTGCGGCAACGTGCGGAATGCAACATTCACGTGAAAGGCCGTGACCTGTTCGCCGAGAGCGCCCATGCCGATCTGTACGCCGCCGTCGATGAGTTGGCCGACAAGCTCGATCGCCAGGTGCTGCGTTACAAGACCAAGACCCAGGAACACAACCACGAAGCCGTCAAACGCCTGATGTGAAAACGGTCACAACCCGCGCCGTTGGCGGGTTCCCGGCCGTGCTGCACTGCAACAAGCCGCTTGAATTGTCAAGCGGCTTTTTTGTCCTTTTCATCTAGGCGTGGGAAAGCAGAAGCGCATAATCCGCGCCCGAAAGGGCCCCCATGAACCGACTGTCTGCCATATTGCCCGCCGCGCAGGTGCTCGTCGCCGTCGACGCCACCAGCAAAAAGCGCGCCTTCGAGGAAGCGGGCCTGCTGTTCGAAACCCTGCACGGCCTCAACCGCGCGCTCATCACCGACAGCCTGTTCGCGCGCGAGCGCCTGGGCTCCACCGGCCTGGGTCATGGGGTGGCCATTCCGCATGGCCGCATCAAAGGCCTCAAGCAGCCGCTGGCGGCGGTGTTCCAACTCGACAGCCCCATCGGTTTCGACGCCCCGGACGAGCTGCCGGTGCAGCTCATGATCTTCCTGCTGGTGCCTGAAGCGGCCACGCAGAAGCACCTGGAAATCCTGTCGGAGATCGCCGAGCTGCTCAGCGACAGCGCCTTGCGCGAGCGCATGAAGTCCTCGTCCGACGCCGGTGCGCTGCACGGGCTGATTGCCAACTGGCAGTCCGCGCACGCCGCGGCCTGAACACCGTTCTCCATTGAAACCCACCGTCGTCAGCGCCGACGTCCTCTTCGAGGACCACCGGGACACGCTGAAGTGGCAGTGGATCGCGGGCCTGGGCGCCTCCGAGCGCCGCTTCGACGAGGTGGCGATCCGCGCGGCGCGCTCGGGCGCCGACCTGGTCGGCTACCTCAACTACATCCACCCCTACCGCCTGCAGGTCATCGGTGAGCGTGAGGTGGCGTACCTCACCAGCCCCAGCACCGAGGACAACAAGCGCCGCGTGGCGCGCATTGTGACGCTGGAGCCGCCGGTGCTGGTGGTGGCCGACGACAAGCCCGCGCCCGACGAACTGCTCGCCATGTGCGAGCGCGCCCAGATCCCGATGTTCGCGACCCACGAGTCCGCGGCCTTCGTGATCGACGTGCTGCGCGCCTACCTGTCGCGCCATTTCGCCGACCGCGCCACCATGCACGGCGTGTTCATGGACATCCTGGGCATGGGGGTCCTGATCACGGGCGAGTCGGGCCTGGGCAAGAGCGAGCTGGGGCTGGAACTCATCTCGCGCGGCCACGGCCTGGTGGCCGACGACGCGGTGGACCTGTACCGCATCAACCAGACCAGCGTGGAAGGCCGCTGCCCCGAGCTGCTGCAGAACCTGCTGGAGGTGCGCGGCATCGGCCTGCTCGACATCAAGGCCATCTTTGGCGAGACGGCGGTGCGCCGCAAGATGCGGCTGCAGCTCATCGTGCACCTGGTGCGCCGCGAGACCATGGAGCGCGACTACGAGCGCATGCCCTACGAGCCGCTGTACCAGGACGTGTTGGGCGTGCCCGTGCGCAAGGCCGTGATCCAGGTGGTGGCGGGGCGCAACATCGCCGTGCTGGTGGAGGCCGCCGTGCGCAACACCATCCTGCAGCTGCGCGGCATCGACACCTACCAGGAGTTCGTGCAGCGCCACCGCGCCGCCATGTCGCGCGACGAGTGACGAACGCCGCGCCTAGCGGTGGCCGCCGGGGACCTTGCCGGCGCCGCGGTGCGGGCAGTCGCCCTTGGTGCAGTTCGCGTAGAGCGACAGCGCGTGCTCCTGCAGCGCGAAGCCGCGCGACTTGGCCACCATCTGCTGGCGCTTCTCGATCTCCGCATCGAAGAACTCCTCGACGCGCCCGCAGTCCAGGCAGACCAGGTGGTCGTGGTGCTGGCCCTCGTTGAGTTCGTAGACGGCCTTGCCCGATTCGAAATTGCTGCGCGTGAGCAGGCCGGCCTGTTCGAACTGCATCAGCACGCGGTAGACGGTGGCCAGGCCGATGTCGCTGCGCTCGTCGAGCAGCACGCGGAACACGTCCTCGGCCGTCATGTGGCGCTGCGTGGCGTTCTGAAAGACCTCCAGGATCTTCAGGCGCGGCAGCGTGGCCTTCAGGCCGGTGCTCTTGAGGTCTTCGATGTTGGACATGGCGCTCGCTTCGGGCTCACTACAATGGCCGACCGATTATCGTCCGCCTTGCGCCGGCCGCGCCAGTGCAGGGCCAGTAGGCCCCCACCCGGGTTTTCGCCATGTCCTTCTCCAAGTTTCGAATCTCGCTCGCGCTGGCTGCCCTGCTGGCGCTGGGCGGTTGTGGCAGCGTGGCCAACTGGGTCACGCCGTACAAGATCGACATCCTTCAAGGCAATGTGATCACCCGCGAGCAGGTTGAGGCGCTCAAGCCCGGCATGCCGCGCGAGCAGGTGCGCGACATCCTGGGTTCGCCCCTGCTGGCCAGCGTGTTCCACGCCGACCGCTGGGACTATGTCTTCACCCTGCAGCGCCGGGGCCAGGAGCCCTTGCGTCGCCGCGTGACCGTGTTCTTCAAGGACGGCGTGCTCGAGCGCCACGAGGCCGACGAGCTGCCCACCGAGGCCGAGTTCGTGGCCTCGCTGGACGCGCGCCGCGACAAGAAGGCCAAGCCGCCCGCGCTCGAGGCCACCGAGCAGCAGCTCAAGGACTTCGCCGAGCGCAACAAGCCGCAGGCCCCGCCGCTGCCCGCCAGCGCGGCGCCCACGCCCGCCACCACCAACTTCCCGCCGCTGGAGTCGGGCCGATGAGCGTTGCCACCACCCCCCACCGCGTCTGTGTCGCGGGGGCCAGCGGCCGCATGGGCCGCATGCTGATCGAGGCCGTGCGCGACAGCGGCGACTGCCGGCTCAGCGGCGCGCTCGACGTGGCCGCCAGCCCCGCCATCGGACAGGACGCCGGCGCCTACGCCGGCCAGCCGACCGGTGTGCCGATCACCGCCGATCTCGCCCAGGGCCTTCAAGGCAGCGACTGCCTGATCGATTTCACCCGCCCCGAGGGCACCATGGCCCACCTGGACGCCTGCGTGGCGCAGGGCGTCAACCTGGTCATCGGCACCACCGGCTTCAGCGAGGCGCAGAAGGCCCGCATCGCCGAGGCCTCCCAGCGCATCGCCATCGTGATGGCGCCCAACATGAGCGTGGGCGTGAACGTCACGCTCAAGCTGCTGGAGATGGCGGCCAAGGCCCTGTCCACGGGCTACGACATCGAGATCATCGAGGCCCACCACCGCCACAAGGTGGACGCGCCCAGCGGCACCGCGCTCAAGATGGGCGAGGTCATCGCCGGCGCCCTGGGCCGCGACCTCAAGGACTGCGCGGTCTACGCGCGCGAAGGCGTCACCGGCGAGCGCGACCCGTCCAGCATCGGTTTCGCCACCATCCGCGGCGGCGACATCGTGGGCGACCACACCGTGCTGTTCGCGGGCACCGGCGAGCGCATCGAGATCACGCACAAGTCCGCTAGCCGCAGCACCTACGCCCAGGGCAGCCTGCGCGCGGTGCGCTTCCTCGCCGGCCGCCGCGCCGGGCTGTTCGACATGTTCGACGTGCTGGGGCTGCGCCAGGCCTAGCCGGCCGGTGGCGGTTCACCGACGAGGGCGCGCCCGGCGGCGCCCGCCGGGCGCGCGGCCTAAAATCCCCGCTCCCACGGGCGAGCCGCGCCCGTCCGGCTTCTCTGGTCTTCCCCGTTCCCATGCAAGACAAATACGCCCACCAAGACGTCGAGCGCGCCGCGCAGGCCCACTGGACCGCCCGCGACGCCTACCGCGTCACCGAAGACGCCGGCAAGCCCAAGTTCTATGCCTGCTCCATGCTGCCTTACCCCAGCGGCAAGCTGCACATGGGCCACGTGCGCAACTACACCATCAACGACATGCTCACGCGCCAGCTGCGCATGAAGGGCTACAACGTCCTCATGCCCATGGGCTGGGACGCTTTCGGCCTGCCGGCCGAGAACGCGGCGATCAAGAACAAGGTGCCGCCCGCGAAGTGGACCTACGACAACATCGCCTACATGAAGCGGCAGATGCAGGCCATGGGCCTGGCCATCGACTGGAGTCGCGAGGTCGCCACCTGCTCGCCCGATTACTACCACTGGAACCAGTGGCTGTTCCTCAAGATGCTGGAAAAGGGCATCGCCTACCGCAAGACCCAGGTGGTGAACTGGGACCCGGTGGACCACACCGTGCTCGCCAACGAACAGGTCATCGACGGCCGCGGCTGGCGCACCGGCGCGCTGGTCGAGAAGCGCGAGATCCCGGGCTACTACCTCAACATCACCGCTTACGCGGGCGAACTGCTCGACCACGTGCAGATCGGCAACCCCAAGGCCACGCTCAGCGGCTGGCCCGACAAGGTGCGCCTGATGCAGGAGAACTGGATCGGCAGGAGCGAGGGCCTGCGCTTCGCCTTCCCGCACCAGATCCGGGACGCCAGCGGCGCCCTCATCGGCGACGGCCGCCTCTACGTGTTCACCACGCGCGCCGACACCATCATGGGTGTCACCTTCTGCGCCGTGGCGCCCGAGCACCCGCTGGCCACGCACGCGGCCGCCAGCGATCCGGCGCTCGCCGCCTTCATCGAGGAATGCAAGAAGGGCGGCACCACCGAGGCCGAGCTGGCGCTGAAAGAGAAGGAAGGCCTGCCCACCGGCCTGAGCGTCACCCACCCCATCACCGGCGCGGCCGTGCCGGTGTGGGTCGGCAACTACGTGCTCATGGGCTACGGCGACGGCGCCGTCATGGGCGTGCCCGCACACGATGAGCGCGACTTCGCCTTCGCCAGGAAGTACGGCCTGGCGATCCCGCAGGTGGTGGCCGTCGAGGGCGAAAGCTTCAGCGCCGACGCCTGGCAGGAGTGGTACGGCGACAAGCAGCGCGGCGTCTGCGTCAACAGCGGCTTCCTCGATGGCCTGGGCTACCAGGCCGCCGTCGACAAGGTTGCCGAGGCGCTGGCCGCCCAGGGCCTGGGCGAGAAGAAAACCACCTGGCGCCTGCGCGACTGGGGCATCAGCCGCCAGCGCTACTGGGGCACGCCCATCCCCATCATCCACTGCCCCGAACACGGCGCCGTGCCCGTGCCCGAGAAGGACCTGCCCGTGGTCCTGCCCGAGGACTGCGTGCCCGACGGCAGCGGCAACCCGCTCAACCACCACGAGGGCTTTCACGCCGGCGTGGTCTGCCCGGTGTGCGGCGCCGCAGCGCGGCGCGAGACCGACACCATGGACACCTTCGTGGACTCGTCCTGGTACTTCATGCGCTACTGCGACCCGAAGAACAGCGAGCGCATGGTGGCCGAGGGCACGGCCTACTGGATGCGCGACCAGAAGCTGGCCACCGGCGGCAGCGGCATGGACCAGTACATCGGCGGCATCGAGCACGCCATCCTGCACCTGCTGTACGCGCGCTTCTGGACCAAGGTCATGCGCGACCTCGGCCTGGTCACGGTGGACGAGCCCTTCACCCACCTGCTCACGCAGGGCATGGTGCTCAACCACATCTACAGCCGCCGAACCGACAAGGGCGCCAAGGAATACTTCTGGCCGCACGACGTGGACAACGTGCTTGACGAGGGCGGCAAGATCGTCGGCGCGAAGCTGAAGAACGCCGTGGGTGACCTGCCCGTGGGCACGCCCATCGACTACGAGGGCGTGGGCACCATGTCCAAGTCCAAGAACAACGGCGTCGACCCGCAGGACCTGATCGAGAAGTACGGCGCCGACACCGCGCGCCTGTACACCATGTTCACCGCGCCGCCCGAGGCCACGCTGGAGTGGAACGATGCCGCGGTGGAGGGCAGTTACCGCTTCCTGCGCCGGGTCTGGGGCTACGGCCACAAGCGCCAGGCGCAGGGCCCATCCGGCACCACGCAGGGCGCGCTGGCCGCGGGCGTGGGCCAGGCCTCGCTGTCCAAGGCCGCCAAGGCGCTGCGACTGGAGATCCACACCGTGCTCAAGCAGGTGGACTACGACTACCAGCGCATGCAATACAACACCGTGGTCTCGGGCGCCATGAAGATGCTCAACGCGCTGGAGGGCTTCACGCCCGAGGGCGCGGGCGACGAGGCCGCCGCCGCCGAGGGCTTCGGCATCCTGCTGCGCTGCCTGTACCCGGCCACGCCGCACATCGCGCACACGCTCTGGACCGAGCTCGGCTACGCCGCGCACGGCGGCGAGATGCTGGACGCGCCCTGGCCGCAGGCCGACGCGTCCGCGTTGCAGCGCGATCAGATCGAACTCGTGCTGCAGATCAATGGCAAGCACCGCGGCAGCGTCACCGTGCCGGCCAGCGCCGACAAGGCCGCCATCGAGGCCGCCGCGCTCGCCAGCGAGGCCTTCGTCAAGCAGGCGGCCGGCGCCGCGCCCAAGAAGGTCGTGGTGGTGCCGGGCCGCCTCGTCAACGTGGTGGTGTGACCATGAACAGGCGTCTCCTGCTCGGTGGTGCGGCGGCCCTGGCCTTGCCGGCCTGCGGCTTCAAGCTGCGCGAGGCGCCGCACTTCGCGTTCGACGCCGTGCAGCTCACCGGCGTGGCCGGCTACGTGACCGCGCAACTGCGCCGCGAGATGCAGGTCAACGGCCTGCGCGTGGACGGCAACCCGTTGCCGCCGGTGATCCTCACCGCCCAGGTGGACCAGCGCGAGCGCGTGGTGGTGGGCCAGACGGCCGCCGGCCAGGTGCGCGAACTGCAGCTGCGCGTGCGCTTTCGCTTCAACCTGCGCACGCGCGAGGAGCGCATGCTCATCGACGACAGCGAGCTGCTGCTCGAGCGCGACCTGAGCTTCAACGAAACCGTGGTGCTCGCCAAGGACGCCGAAGAGCAGATGCTCTACCGCGACATGACCACCGACATCGCGCAGCAGGTGATCCGCCGCCTCGCGTCGGTGCGCCAGCTCTGACGGCATGCAGCTCGCCGCGAACCAGCTCCAGGCCCAGCTCCAGAAGGGCCTGCGCAGCCTCTACACCCTGCACGGCGACGAGCCGCTGCTGATCCAGGAAGCGGGCGACGCCATCCGCGCCGCCGCGCGCGCCCAGGGCCACACCGAGCGCACCGTGCACACCATGGCCGGCGCGCACGCCGACTGGTCGGCGGTGCTGGCCAGCGGCGCGTCGCTGAGCCTGTTCGCCGACAAGCAGATCGTCGAGGTGCGCGTGCCCTCGGGCAAGCCCGGCAAGGACGGCTCGGCCGCCCTGCAGCAGCTCGCCGAGTCCGCCGACGGCAATGACAGCACGCTCACCCTGGTGGTGCTGCCGCGCCTGGACATGGCCACCCAGAAAAGCGCCTGGTTCGCCGCGCTCGACGCCCACGGCGTGACCGTGCGCGTCGACCCGGTGGACCGAAAGGCGCTGCCGCAGTGGATCGCCACGCGCCTGCAGGCCCAGGGCCAGCGCGTGGCCGCGGGCGAGGAGGGCCAGCGCACCCTGGCCTTCTTCGCCGACCGCGTCGAAGGCAACCTGCTGGCCGCGCACCAGGAGATCCAGAAGCTCGCGCTGCTGCACCCACAGGGCGAGCTGGGCTTCGAGCAGGTCGAGTCGGCCGTGCTCAACGTGGCGCGCTTCGACGCCTTCAAGCTCGCCGAGGCCGTGCTGGCCGGTCAGGTGGCGCGTGTGCAGCGCATGCTCGACGGCCTGCAGGCCGAGGGCGAGGCGCCCGTGCTGGTGCACTGGGCGCTGGCCGAGGACATCCGCACGCTCAACCGCGTGCGCGGCGCGGTGGACGACGGCCGCCCGCTGCCCATCGCCCTGCGCGAAAGCCGCGTCTGGGGCGTGAAGGAAAAGCTGGTCGAGCGCGTGCTGCCCACGCTGGGCACGGCGCAGCTGGCGCGCTGGCTGGACGACGCCCACACCGTGGACGGCATCGTCAAGGGCCTGAAATTCCCCGACTGGCCCGCCGAGCCCTGGCAGGCCCTGCACCAGCTGGCGATGAAGGTGGCGCGCGCCTGCGCGCCGCGCTGAAGCGCTTCGCTCAGCCCGCGCGCTGGGCCGTGGCGCGGTAGTTCGACGGCGTGCGCCCCGTGTGCTCGCGGAACACGCGGCTGAAGTGCGCGGTGTTGTTGAAGCCCCAGGAAAACGCGATCTCGGTGATGGTGCGCGTGGCGCTGGCCGCATCGCCCAGCTCGCGCATGCAGCCCTGCAGGCGCTGGCGCAGGATGTACTGGGCCAGGGTGTCGTCCTCGGCGCTGAAGGCCTTGTGCAGGTGGCGCTTGCTGCAGTTCATGGCGCTGGCGATGTGGTCCAGCGACAGGCCGGGGTCGCGCAGGTGGCGGCCGATGTGCACGCGGATGCGGTCGCGGAACGCCTCCAGCTGCGTGCGCCCGTCGCCGCGCCCGGCCAGCTCCAGCAGCGACAGCCGCACCAGCTCCACGATGGCCTCGCCCGCGCCGCGCGCGGCCGACTCGCTCATGCCTGGCAGCTCCTGGTAGGTGGTGCGCATGGTCTCCAGCGCCACGCGTGCGATGCCCGAGACGCCACCGAACTGCCGCGCCATCAGCGGCTCCAGCGCCAGGCCGCGCTCGGCCAGCTGGGCCTTGGGCAGCATCACGATCAGGTGCTCCACCTGCTCGGGGTTGGCCACGGCGTAGGCGTCGGTGGTGTCGTAGATGGCCCAGCCGCCGGGCCGCACCCAGGCCTCGCGGCCCGATTGCTGCACGCCCGCGCTGCCGCGCCAGGGCGCCACGATCTTGAGGTAGGGCCGCTCGCCCGCGCGCGCCTGGCGGTCGCTTTTGATCACGCGGTGTCGGTTGGCCTCCAGCCGCGTCAGTACCACGTCGCCCGCCTGCGAGGCGCTCATGTGGCCTTCGAAGTCGGTGTCGCCGTAGAGGTCGGAGTCCAGGCCGCCGAAGTGCGTCCACACCCACTCGCGCCAGATCGCCGCGCGCTCGGCGGGCGCCACGGCGTCGGTGCTCATCGGGGTGGGATCGCTCACGGTGGTCGGGGTTGGCGGGCTGGGGCTGCCATTGTTGCGTGATGTCTCAGGTCCCGCGAGGGCGTTGGATTGCGGGTAAACCCGCACCCCCATGCGCGATTGGTCAAGCGGACAGTGCGTCCACGGTACAGCGGCGCGCGGGCGCATTTCCTACCATGGCGGCGTCCGAGGACAACCCCCAACCCCAGGAGACGAGCATGGCCATGAGCAACCGCCGAGTGATGATCCAGCAGACCGCCGCCGCCGTGGGCGCCATGGCGGTCGCCCCGCAGCTGATGGCGCAAAGCGCGCCGGTGCGCGTGGGCTACAGCATGTCGCGCACCGGCCCGTGGACGGGCGGCGCCCAGACCAGCCAGGAACCCAACTTCCTGCTCTGGGCCGAGCAGCAGAACGCCGCCGGCGGCCTGGACGTGAAAGGCGTGCGCCGCAAGATCGAGCTCATCAGCAGCGACGACCGCAGCGACGTCGAGACCGTGGTGCGCACCTACGAAAAACTCATGGGCAGCGACAAGGTCGACCTCATCCTGCCGCCCTGGGGCTCCAACGCCAACTTCGCCGTCGCGCCGCTGGCCAACCGCTTCGGCTACCCCTTCCTGGCGCCCACCGCGCTGTCCAAGCGGCTGGTGGACCTGAAGCTGCCCTACTTCTTCCTGTTGCTGCAGCAGCCCAAGCCCATGTGCGACGCCCTGGTCGACATGCTCAAGGCCAGCGGCGCCAAGACCGTGGCCTGCATTTACGTGGACGACCTGTTCGGTCTGGAGAACTACGCTGCCCTCAAGGTGGCGCTGCAGGGCAGTGGCATCAGCCTGGTGCAGGACACCAGCTACCCCGGCGGCGTGAAGGACCTCAGCCCCACGCTGCGCGCCATCAAGGACAAGAACCCCGACGCGTTCGTGGGCTTCACCTACCCGCCCGACACCATCCTTGCCAGCCGCCAGGCCAAGGAGATCGGCTTCAATCCGAAATTCTTCTACGCCTCGGTGGGCACGGCCTTCCCGCTCTACAAGAACGTCATCACCGCGGCCGGCGCCGAAGGCGTGCTCGGCATGGGCTCGTGGAACAGCAAGACCAGCCCCGGTGCCAAGGCCTACTTCGACGCCCACGTGGCCAGCCAGAAGAAGGAACCCGACCGTTGGGCCAGCGGCGCCTGCTGGGCCGGCATGGAGATCCTCACCAACGCCGTCAAGCAGCACGGCCTGGACCGCAAGGCCATCCGCGACTACGTGGCCAACACCACGCACAAAACCATCCTGGGCGACATCAGGTTCCAGGGCAGCGAGAACGTGGGCACGCCCGGCACCGTGGGCCAGTGGCAGAACGGTGAGTTCGAGGTGGTGTGGCCGCAGCAGGTGGCCACGGCCAAGCTGAACCCGAACAAGCCCGCCTGGAGATAAGACCACCCCCGCGCCGCGCCCGCGGCGCGTCACCCCCTCAAGGAGGCAACGCCTGCGGCCCGGCAAAGCCGGTTCCGCGGCGTTCTGGATCACTCCCCCTCATTCATCGAATGTCCTTCTCTTCCTGGCTTGAACTGATCGCCTCCGGTCTCATCACCGGGGGCATCTACGCGCTCGTCGCGCTGGGCCTGAACCTGCAGTACGGGCTCATGCGCATCCTCAACATCGCGCACGGCGAGTTCCTGATGGTGGGCGCCTTCATCACCTGGATGGCGGCCGCCACCTTCGGCCTCTCGCCGCTGTGGATGATCCCGGTCTCCTTCGCGCTGCTCATGGCCATCGGCGTGGCCGTGCACTGGCTGTGCTTTCGCCGCCTCACCGCCACCTCGCCCAACCTCGACGTGTTCGAGGCGCGCGGCCTCATGGTCGCCTTCGGCCTCATGTTCTTCGTGCAGAACGCCATCTCCTGGATCTGGGGCGGCGACCTGCGCGGCTACGACTACCTCACCCAACCCTTCGCCATTCCGCTGCCCGGCGGGCAGGCGCAGTTCGCGGTGAACAAGCTGCTGGTCTTCGGTCTGGCCCTGCTGTTCGCGGGCGCGCTCATCGTGCTGCTGCGCACCACGCTGCTGGGCAAGGGCGTGCGCGCGCTCATGCAGTCGCCCACCGGCGCGATGCTCGTGGGCATCGACACCAAGCGCCTGCACCCGCTCATGTTCGGCATCGGCCTGGGCCTGTCGGGCGTGGCCGGCTGCCTGCTGTCCATGGCCTACACCATCAGCCCTTCGATGGGCGAGCCCTACACCGTCACGGCGCTCATCGTCATCACCCTGGGTGGCTTCGGCAGCATGGGCGGCGCGCTCGCGGGTGGCCTGCTGCTGGGCGTCATCGAGGCCATCGGCATGCACTTCACCAACCCCTCGCTCAAGGCCTTGCTGAGCTACATCGTGTTCATCGGCGTGCTGCTGCTGCGCCCTGAAGGCCTGTTCTCGCGCAAGACAAGAAAAGCATGACCCCCACGCTCGTCACTTCGTGTACTTCGCTGCCTCCCGAGGGGGCTCTCGGCTCCTTGGGGCGGCCCGGCGGAGCCAAGGCATGACCCCGAGACAGTTCCTCATCCGCGATGCGCTCGTGCTCTTCGGCCTCACCGGCTGGGCCGTGGCACTGCCCGGCTTCGCCAGCGAATTCGTGGTCTCCATGGCGCTCACCTGCCTGATGTACATCGCGCTCTCCTCGAGCTGGGCGCTGTTCTGCGGCAGCACGCGCTACCTCTCGCTCGCCACCTCGGCCTTCTTCGGCATCGGCGCCTACACCAGCGCCATCGGCCTGGAGACCTTGAGCTGGCCGGTGGCCATCGCGACCGGCGCGGGCGTCGCGGCCGTGGTGGCGGTGGTGATGGGTGCGGCCGTGCTGCACCTGCGCGGCACCTACTTCGCCGTGCTCACCTTCGGCATGACGGAGTTGATCCGCCACGCCATCAGCTACTTCGAGAAGAGCGTCACCGGCACCGTGGGCCGCGTGCTCATGGTGGTGCCCGAGCGCGACACCATCTACTTCACCGTGCTGCTGCTGGCGGTGCTGGCGGTGGCGCTGTCCATCGCCATCCGCCGCACGCGCTTCGGCCTGGCCATGATGGGCATCGGCGCCGACGAGCAGCGCGCCCAGACCCTGGGCGTCAACACGCGCCTGGTCAAAACCGCCGGCTTCGCGCTCACCGCGGCCATCGCCGGCGCCGTGGGGGCGGCCATGAGCGTTCGCTGGACCTACATCGACCCGCACACCGTCTTCAACCCCTTCATCGGCTTCCAGACCGTGCTCATCGCGCTCATCGGCGGCGCCATGACGCTGTGGGGCCCGCTGATCGCGGCCATCGTCTTCAGCGTGCTGGCCGAGACCCTGCGGCTGCAGGTGCCGCAGGTCTACATGATGTCGCTGGGCCTCTTGCTCATCCTCTCGGTGCTGTACCTGCCGGGTGGCCTGGCCTCGGTGCGCGCCGACACCTTCAAGGGCTGGTGGCGCGACGGCAAGGCCTGGTGGGCGCAAACCAAGGACGACCTGAGCGGCGAGACCGAGCGCCGCAAGCAGCGCGAGAAAAAACAGCGGGAGGCGCGCCATGTCTACTGATGCCAACATGGCGCCCCCACGCTCCGCCGTTGCGCGGGTCGCTGCCCCCCAAGGGGGCGCGGCCGAGCTTGGGGCGGCCCGGCGCTCGACCCAGCCCCTGCTGGTGGCCCAGGACATCACCGTGCGCTTCGGCGGTCTCACCGCGGTCGACCAGGTCAGCGCCAGCTTCATGCCCGGCGAACTGGTCGGCATCATCGGCCCCAACGGCGCCGGCAAGACGACCTTCTTCAACGCCATCTCCGGCGTCACCCCGCCCACCAGCGGCCGGCTGGCGCTGCGCGGCCGCTCGCTCGCGGGCCAGGCGCCGCACCGCTTCGCGGCCCAGGGCCTGGCGCGCACCTTCCAGACCCCGCGCACCTTCGGCGACATGCTCGTGCGCGACAACATCGCCTTCGGCCTCAAGTTCGCCGGCCGGCGGCGGCGCGAGTACCTGTTCTGGGGCGACGAGGTCGGCGTGCCCTGGGTGCTGCGCACGGCCGACAGCATCCTCGGCCTCATCGGCCTGGGCGCGCAGGCCGAGCTGCCCGCCGCCGCCATCACGCCCTCGCAGCAGCGCCTGCTCGAAATCGGCATGGCCCTGGCCACGCGGCCCCAGCTGTTGCTGCTCGACGAAGTGGCCGCCGGCCTCACCGAAAACGAAGTGGAGGACATGGCCCGCCTGATCCGCCGCCTGCGCGACGAGCTGGACCTCACCGTGGTCTGGATCGAGCACGCCGTGAGCACCCTGCTGCGCCACGTGGAGCGCGTCATCGTGCTGCACCAGGGCCGCAAGATCGCCGACGACGTGCCGCGCGCCGTCATCCGCAACCCCGAGGTCATCGAGGCCTACCTGGGCGACGAGATGGGCGAAGCCGAAGCCGAAGGGGCCGTCGCATGATGTGGTACCGCCAAGACCCCTTCCGCCTGGGCGGCGCGAGCCAGGCCCACCTCAAGATCGACGGCCTGAGCGCGGGCTACGGCGCCTTCCTGGTGCTGCGCGATCTGAAGCTTGAAGCCAGGCCCGGCCTCACCGTGGTGCTGGGCCCCAACGGCGCCGGCAAGACCACGCTGCTCAAGGCCATCAACGGCCTCATCCCGCGCCAGGGCGCGGTGCTGCTGAACGGCGAAGAACTCCCCGAGAAAACGCATGAGATCGTGCAGGCCGGCGTGGCCCTGGTGGCCGAGGGCCGCCAGCTCTTTCCGCAGATGAGCGTGACGGAAAACCTGGAACTCGGCGGCTGGCTGGTGTCGGCCCCCAGGTCCGGGCAGAGCCCGGCCCGCCCTCCGGGGGGGACGAGCCTGCTTGGGGCGGCCCGGCGCATGCTCGGCTCCAAGGCCGAGCGCGCGCGCCGCATCGAACAGGCTTTCAGCGACTTCCCCAAGCTGCGCGAACGCGCCCACCAGCTGGTCGGCACCATGAGCGGTGGCGAACAGCAGATGGTGGCCGTGGCGCGCGCCATGATGTGCGCGCCGCGCCTGCTCATGCTCGACGAGCCCTCGCTGGGCCTGGCGCCCAAGATGGTGGACGAGCTGCTGGGCATCGCGCGCCGCATCGCCGACGCCGGCACCACCGTGCTGATGGTGGAGCAGAACGTGAAGAAGGCACTGGCCGTGGCCGACCGCGGCTACGTGCTGGAGCGCGGCGCCATCGTCGCCAGCGGGCCCGCGAAATTGCTCGCGCGCTCCACCGTCATCCGCGAGGCCTACCTGGGCGCCGACAAGGACCCGGCCACCGGCACCACCAGCGCCGCCGACGCGGTGCAGCGCCGCAAGGCCGTCGCCGCCTGACCGCACCCGCACACACTCACAAACGACCGCACACGCCCAAGGAGAACCCATGTCCGACCTGTCCATGCTCATCAACGGCCTGAAGGTCACCGCCGAAAAAGGCGCCACCTTCGAACGCCGCAACCCGCTCGACGGCAGCGTGGCCACGCGCGCGCCCGCCGCCAGCCCGGCCGACGCGGTGATGGCCGTCGAAGCCGCCGCCGAGGCCTTCAAGACCTGGAGCGAAACCGGCCCCGGCGAACGCCGCGCCCTGCTGCTGAAAGCCGCCGACGCGCTGGAAGCCAAGACGCCCCGGTTCATCGAAGCCGTGGCCGCCGAAACCGGCGGCACCGCCATGTGGGCCGGCTTCAACTGCATGCTCGCGGCCGGCATGATCCGCGAGGCCGCCGGTCTCACCACGCAGATCTCGGGCGAGCTGATTCCCTCCGACGTGCCCGGCTCGCTCGCCATGGGCGTGCGCCAGCCGGCCGGCGTGGTGCTCGGCATCGCGCCCTGGAACGCGCCCATCATCCTGGGCGTGCGCGCCATCTGCGTGCCCCTGGCCTGCGGCAACACCGTCGTCTTCAAGGGCAGCGAGAACTGCCCGCGCACCCACCAGCTCATCGTCGAGTCCTTCCAGGACGCGGGCTTTCCCGCCGGCGTGGTGAACTACATCACCAACGCCCCGGCCGACGCGGGCGCGGTGGTGGAAGCCATCGTGGCCCACCCGGCGGTGCGGCGCGTCAACTTCACCGGCTCCACCAAGGTCGGCAAGATCATCGCCATGACCTGCGCCAAGTACCTCAAGCCCGTGGTGCTGGAGTTGGGTGGCAAGGCGCCCATGGTCATCCTGGACGACGCCGACATCGACGACGCCGTGAACGGCGCGGCCTTTGGTGCCTTCGCCAACAGCGGCCAGATCTGCATGAGCACCGAACGCCTCATCGTCGACAGCAAGGTCGCCGACGAGTTCGTGAAGCGCTTCGGCGACAAGGCCAGCCAGCTACCCGTGGGCGACCCGCGCAAGCCCGAGCCCGTGGTGCTGGGCTCGGTCATCGGCATGAACACGGTGAACTTCTGCAACGAGCTCATCGACGACGCCCTGGCCAAGGGCGCCAAGCTGGTGTGCGGCGGCAAGAGCACCGACACCCTGATGCCCGCCACCGTGCTCGACCACGTGACGCCTGAGATGCGCATCTACCGCGAAGAAACCTTTGGACCGGTGAAGTGCATCGTGCGCGTGAAGGGCGTGGAAGAGGCCATTGCCTGCGCCAACGACAACGAATACGGCCTGAGTGCATCCGTCTTCGGCAAGGACATTGCGCGCGCCTACAACGTGGCCCGCAAGATCGACAGCGGCATCTGCCACGTGAACGGCCCCACCGTGCACGACGAAGCGCAGATGCCCTTTGGCGGCGTGAAGGGCTCGGGCATCGGCCGCTTCGGCGGCAAGGCCGGCATCGCCGAGTTCACCGAGCTGCGCTGGATCACGGTGCAGACGACGCCGCGGCACTATCCGTTCTGAGTTGGGGTAGCGAGGAGGGGGAGGACGAAGGCCCTGGAAGTGGAGGCTTCCAGGGCCTTTGTTTTGGCTGGTGCTTCCTTCGTCACACAAAGGATGCCAATGGTGTGCCTCAAACACCGCCACCCCTCTACGACTCGACCCAATACTCACTGCCTTCACATCACCTGGGAGTTGGGTTTGAGCTTATCCAGACATGTCATCAAAGCGAGCTTTCAGTCGTTGCACGACTACCGAGAGAAGGCCTCCGCCCTGGCCAATGCCGCGCTGACGGTGATGCGCGAGCAGCGCGAGAATCGGCCCGCCTCAGATGGGGAGTTGATCGTTGGGGTCCTCCTGAGCTTGTTGGAGCGGAGGGACGATCTTCTTGATGCGGAGGCTGGGTTGAGCAGTATGTTGGAGCGGTCGACAGCGGGGACTTGAAGCTGGATTGAGCGGGCGATAGGACTGTCCGACCGCTTGAGACTGGGCTGAGACGTTCGCCCTCCGTGCGGGACTGGCAGCTTGCCACCCGGAGCAGTCCCTCACCCACGTTCCGAAACCCGGCCCCTCAGTTCTCAAATGCCCTCGCATCCAGCGGGCGGGCTGTGCCACTCGCAGTCACCTTCAGCACAAAGCGCCTCGCTAGATGCCTTGCACTAGGCCTCCATCGACTCGAATAGTGCTTCCGGTGATGTACGAGGCTGCTTCACTGGCCAGGAATGCCACTGCGTTCGCATACTCTTCCGGCCGACCATACCGACCCAGGGGTATGGACGATGTACTGCTGGCCCGGACCTGCGCCACCGTACGGCCCTCTCTCGCCGCCTTCTTTTCGTCTAGCTCTGTGATGCGCTTCGTGGCAATGCGCCCAGGAACCACAACGTTGACTGTGATGCCCAACGCACCGACTTCCCCGGCGAGGGTCTTGGACCAGGTAACCAGTGACGCACGAAGAGAATTGGAGAGCGCCAGGTTGGGAATAGGTGCCAATACACCAGACGAACTGCTCGTGACAATCCGCCCCCATCTCTTCTCTCGCATGCCAGGAAGGATCGCGTCGGTGATGGCAATGACGGCCAGGACCATGCTGTTGAAGCTGGCCAGCCACGTGTCGGGTGAGTTGCCCGAGGCCAATGACGGCGGCGGGCCTCCGGTGTTATTCACAAGGATGTCGATGGTTCCGCCCAAGTGCTGAGTACAAGCGGAAATGCGCGCCTCCAGTTGCCCAAGGTCAGAGATGTCCCAGCCCAAGCAGTGCGCCTTCAGTCCTGCTGAGCGGATCTCTTCACAGGTCGCTTGGGCTGCGGCTTCATTGATGTCTGCCACCATCACGGTGGCCCCTTCCTCGGCCAGACTCTTGGCAATGGCCGAACCCAGGCCACCGCCTCCTGCCAGCACCAATGCCTTTTTTCCATTTAGTCCCAGGTTCATGATCGGCTAACCCTCAAGTCGACAGTGATTCGCAGAAGCGAACAATTCCTTCACACGCTTCGCAAAGGTTCTGCTCGCTGGATGCGTAGGAAATTCGGAAATTCATCGGCGCGCCGAAGCCGGTACCGGCTACGACGCCCACGCCCTCCTGCTCGAGAAGCTCACGAGCGAAGTCTTCGTCGTTGGCCAGAATCACCCCGCTTCTGGTCTTCTTCCCGACAACGCCGGAGCAGTTGGGGAAGACGTAGAAGGCGCCCTGCGGGATCTCGCATCGAAGTCCGTTGGCTTTTGAGAGCAGATCGAGGACCAGGTCGCGGCGCCGCTTGAAGATCTCTCGCCACTCGGCAAGGAACTCTTGAGGACCATCCAGCGCTTCGACAGCGGCCCACTGAGAAATCGTGCAAGCGCTGGTGGTGGTCTGGCTCTGGATGGCATCCATAGCCTTTATCAGGTGGGCAGGCCCAGCGCCATAGCCGATTCGCCATCCGGTCATCGCATAGGCCTTGGAGACGCCGTTGACCAGCAAGGTCCGCTCCCGCAGACCGGGCTCCAGCGCGACGATGCACTTGAGAGCAGTGCCTGAATACACCAAGTGCTCGTAGAGATCGTCGCTCATCACCCAGACGTTCGGGTGACGCATCAAAACGTCAATGAGCCCAAGCAATTCGGATACCGAATAGACAGCACCCGTAGGGTTGGAAGGCGAATTGAGAATAACCCACTTCGTTCGCGACGTGATCGCGCGAGACAGGGCTTCCGGTGTGAGTTTGAAGCTCGATTCAATCGTCGATTCGACGATGACCGGGGTGCCTGTTGACGATCACCCAATACTGACCCGTCGTGATCATTCAAATTTGACCCACCCTCAAGGCTACCTGACGGCAGCCGGTTCTGTGGATAAGTCCTTGTCTGGACTCTCCGTCTTAGCTCCTTTCTT